>JAWXVE010000062.1:0-12779 GCA_044425575.1 Eubacteriales bacterium
GCAAGAATACTAATGCTGGACAGCAAGGCGAGTGAAGGAGATACAGATAATTCCTCTACCAATTTCTACTAATCTTCCAGTACCAGCACTTTTTCCATGCATATTATAAAATAGAACAATAATCAATTTTAAAAGAAGTGGATTTAGAGCATAATGACCTAAACCTAAACCTAAAATTGAAGAGCTTCCTAAAATTCAAAGCCATGATTTTACATTTGAAAAAGAATTTTCCGCGTTGTTTTCCTCGTGGTAGTTTTTCAATAAAATTGCTCATAGTCATAACATTTTTTTCGAAAACGGCTTAATGATTTATCGTTTAATATCCATATAAATTAGCGATTATGTATAGACTTTATCCGCGGCATATATTATACTCTCCCCAAGCAAAGTAACATCCCTTGAAGGGATGTAAGATCTATTTCTAATGAAGAATGATATCTCTTTTGTGATTGGTGGAAATATCTCCATTTATGAACATCAATCTACTGAGAATGACAACATGCCATTGAGGAACTCGATTTATATCAGCAACTTGTACGCTGGAATCACATCTCACCAGAACTTATATGGAAGTAAAGTGATATCGTTACCTAATCCTCAATTTATGGTATTCTATAATGGTAGGAAGGAATTGCCTGATGTAAGTGTGCAGAAGCTTTCGGATGCCTATGAGGTGAAGGTGGATGAGGTTAATTTGGAACTTACCGTAATCTTGCTTAACATTAATAAGGGACACAATAAGGAATTTGCACTGGAGAAGGCAGAGAGCAGGAATGAAGGTATAATCGAAGGCAAAATTTTACTGATTAAGAAAAAAATTCTTAAGTCAAAATCCCTAGAGACAATTGCAGATGAATTAGAATGTGAAATAGAGGAAATACGGGGGTTATACGAAGTGATTCAAGAGTGTAAGAAGCTACGAGGACATCTTGAAGTTTCTCGAAGGGAAATAAATATTAGGTCTGGGATGATTTTATAAACTTCCCAGACCTATAAATGTTTTGGTGGGTAAATTTCGGGAAGTCAGAAAGTTTAAACCCAATAACCCCATAACGTAAAATAAGGTCGTCGCACTAGGTGCGACTACCTTATTTTGTATATTTCAAGGGGAGATGAAAAATAGTGTAACATACAACTACGGGATAGTTAGGTGTATGTTGCATCTGAGATAATAATACCATGCAAATGTGACGGAAATATGTACAAAATATAAAAATATAAGAAAAATTATTAAATCACTAGAAAGAAAGTGTGATATAAGTGTGACGCGGCTAGAAATCTTGTAAATTTATGGTGTATATGATATCTTATAGGAATAAGAATGTTAAGAAAAGAATCTTAGAAAAGAGGATATTAGAATGAAGCTTTCCAGCATATTAGAGGGTGTTTCTTATAAATGTGTGCAGGGTACAGTCCACAAGGAGATTCAAGGAGTTAGTTATGATTCCAGAAAAGTAGAGCAAGATTCTGTATTTATTTGCATAGAAGGCGCTCAGGTGGATGGACATCAATATGCACAAGAAGTGGTGGATGGTGGAGCAACCGTTCTAGTAGTGTCCAAAGAGGTAACAGTAGAAACAGAGGTAGCCCTTACTGTTTTGCTAGTACCTGATACCAGAGATGCTTTAGCATGTTTATCAGCAGCGTATTTTGGCCATCCTGCAAGAGAGTTAAAAGTTATCGGCATTACTGGAACAAAGGGTAAGACAACTACTACCTATTTAGTGAAATCCATATTAGAGAAAGCTGGGTATAAAGTGGGGCTTATTGGAACCATTGAGACCATTATTGGGGATACGGTGATTCCATCCCTTAATACCACACCAGAATCTTACGTATTACAACAATATTTTAGGCAGATGGTAGATGCTTCGTGTGATATAGTAGTCATGGAAGTATCTTCACAAGGACTAATGTTACATCGTACAGCTGGCTTTACATTTGAATTAGGTGTATTTACCAATATACAGCCAGACCATATAGGGGAACACGAACATAGTACTTATGAAGATTATAGACAGTGTAAATCTTTACTCTTTCAGCAATGTAAAGTTGGTCTATTAAATTGCGATGATCCAGAATATAAGCATATGTTAGCGCACCATACCTGTCACGTTGAGACATTTGGCTTTGCAAAGGAAGCAGATTTGTGTGCGCAAGACGTTCAATTGCTACGAGAAAATGGAATGTTGGGAGTTGGATTTTCTGTGACTGGGAAGCAGCCAATGAATGTAGTAGTGGCAACCCCAGGTACGTTTAGTGTGTACAATGCACTTGCAGCAATTAGTATTTGCCGTTATTTCCAAGTGCCAGATGAGATAATACAGAAGGCTTTACTAGAAGTTCATGTAAAAGGGCGCATTGAAGTGGTTCCAATCTCCAATGAATATACCCTTATGATTGATTATGCGCATAATGCCATGGCGCTAGAGAGCTTATTGACTACATTACAAGCATATCATCCACACCGTTTAGTCTGTCTGTTCGGATGCGGTGGCAATCGTGCGAAGAGCAGACGTTATGAAATGGGAGAAGTGGCTGGAAGGCTTGCAGATCTCACCATTATTACATCGGATAATCCTAGACATGAAGATCCAGTTGCTATTATAGAAGATATTAAGGTGGGAATAGGAAAAACCACAGGATCCTATGTAGAAATTGTTACACGAAAAGAAGCAATTCGTTATGCAATTGTCAATGCCCAAGCAGGAGATATTATTGTGCTAGCAGGCAAAGGACATGAGGATTATCAAGAGATAGAAGGTGTAAAATATCCTTTAGATGAACGTATCTTAATTCAAGAGATCATAACAGAAATAGGAGAGATAGAGTGAATCAAGCATATGCAGGTTATGCCAATATCATTATTGATATTTCCCACGAAAAAGTAGATCGTCCTTTTCAATATGGGATTCCTTGGAATTTGAAGGAAGTACTAGAAGTTGGAATGGAAGTGGAAATTCCATTTGGTCGAGGCAATACTATGCGGAGAGGCTATGTCATTGAATTGACAGATGTTTGTGAGTATGAACCATCTAAGATCAAAGGGATTTGTGCAATTGTAGATTATAAAATGGGAGTAGAAAGTCGCTTGATTCAAGTTGCACATTACATGAAGGAACGATATGGTGCAACTATGATAACAGCTCTTAGAACAGTGTTGCCAGTGAAACAAAAAGTGAATCAACTCCTGAAGAGAACGGTAACACTAGTAGGAACGAGAGAATATGCCAAGGTGCAATTAGAGGAATATTTGCAGAAGAACCAAGTTGCACGGGCTAGAGTAATATCATGTATGCTTGATGAACCTGTGATATCTTATGAAAATCTACTGCGTAAGGCTAAGGTCACAAGACAAACGCTTTTAAGCCTAAGTGATAGTGGTATTGTAGTAATAACAAGTGAACACCTCTATCGTAATCCGCTTCCAACAGGGGAAGCACAAGAAAATCATGTGGTGCTAAGCAAGCAGCAACAAAGTGTGATTGATCACATAACCTCAGAGCGAATTCACAATCCAACAGGGAAGTATTTAATTCATGGAATTACAGGAAGTGGTAAAACAGAAGTTTATTTACAATTAATTGAACGAGTAATTGCAGAGAAGAAACAAGCAATTGTATTGATTCCAGAAATTGCACTTACGTACCAAACGGCATGTCGTTTCTATGGAAGATTTGGTGATCGGGTAGGAATTCTTAATTCTAAATTATCACTAGGTGAACGGTACGATCAGATTCAACGTGCCAGAAATGGTGATATAGATGTTATGATAGGACCACGCTCGGCACTTTTTACACCCTTTGAGCGATTAGGGTTAATTATCATTGATGAAGAGCATGAATCTAGTTACAAAAGCGAGCAAGTGCCTAGGTATCACGCACGGGAAGTTGCTTACTATTATGCATCTTTACACGGAGCAGGGGTTGTGCTAGGGAGTGCCACCCCATCAGTGGAAACGTATTATCAAGTGGAACAAGGGGAGATTCAGTTACTAGAACTGACAAAGCGCCTAACGGGTGAGGATTTACCCAAGGTTACGATTTCTGATATGAGAGAAGAGTTACGCCAAGGGAATCGCTCGATTTTTAGCAGACATTTGCGCAAGCTTTTAGAGGAGAGGCTTGAGAAGAAGGAACAAGTCATGTTATTCCTAAATCGTAGGGGATTGACTGGATTTACCTCTTGCCGTTCTTGTGGGTATGTTGTAAAATGTCCCCATTGCGATATTTCCTTATCAAAGCATGGCAATGGTCAAATGATGTGTCACTATTGTGGTTACCAAGAGCCTTATGAAAAGTTATGCCCATCTTGTGGTTCACCATATTTATTGGAATTTAAGGCGGGTACACAACAAGTAGTAGAGTATCTAGGCAAGCTTTTTCCACAGGCAAGAGTGGTTAGAATGGATGCAGATACTACGAATCAGAAACACCAATATGAGAATTTATTGCAATTATTTGAACAAGGAAGAGCAGATATTATGGTGGGGACTCAGATGATTATTAAAGGGCATGATTTCCCTAAAGTCACTTTAGTGGGAATTCTTGCAGCAGATATTTCTTTAGGTGCCAATGATTATATGGCAAGTGAGCGCACCTTTCAGGTGTTAACCCAAGCAGCAGGACGTGCTGGAAGGGGACAAATACCTGGAGAAGTAGTGATTCAGACTTACCAACCAGAGAATGAAAGTATTCAATATGCCAAGAACCATGATTATAAGGGATTTTATAAGGAAGAAATTGCTCATCGAAAGTTAATGAAATACCCCCCTGTTTCTCAAATGATGGGAATTCTCGTTCTTGCCATGACTCCAGAACGGGCGGAGGAAATTGCTCATGGAATCGCAGACACCATAAAGGAATGTTCTCATCCAAAGGAAACAAGAATCATAGGACCTACGCCAGCTAGAATGAAAAAGAGCCATGATTATTATCGGTATAGTCTCTATATAAAAGATGATGTATATGAACACCTCACACAATTCAAAGATAGAATCGAGAGTGTTTCACTTACACAAGGAACGAAGGAGTTAATACAATATGATTATAACCCTATGAGTGGTTATTAGAATGGAGGAGAGAAATGGCGTTACGTGACATTAGGCAAATAGGAGATTATGTGTTAGCAAAACCATGTAAGGATGTAACACAGTTAACACCTCGCACGTTACAATTAATTGATGATATGTTTGATACCATGTATGAAGCAAATGGAGTTGGTCTTGCAGCACCACAAGTTGGTATTTTAAAGAAAATTGTAGTAATTGATGTGACAGGAGAAACACCGTATGTACTAATCAATCCAAGAATAATAGAAGCAAGCGGTGAACAAAGCGGAGAAGAAGGGTGTTTAAGTGTCCTTGGTAAGTCAGGTATGGTTACAAGACCTAATTATGTGAAAGTACAAGCTGTGGATGAACAGATGCACTTATTTGAATTAGAAGGAACAGAATTATTAGCCCGTGCCATTTGCCATGAGCTAGACCATTTAGAGGGAAAGTTGTATGTGGAATTAGTGGAAGGTGAATTGCATGATGTAACTGCAACATATGAGGAAGAAGAGTAAGGAAAGGAGAGGAGAACAGCCATGAGAATAGTTTTTATGGGAACACCAGATTTTTCAGTAGGCGCATTAGAACGCATTCTAGAAGCAGGCCATGAAGTAGTAGCTGTAGTGACCCAACCAGACCAGAAGCGAGGGCGAGGCAAGGAACTACAATATACACCAGTAAAAGCGTGTGCACTTTCCCATGGAATCGAAGTATATCAACCGCCAAAGGTGAAGTCAGAAGATGCAGTTGCCAAACTCCGCACGTATGATGCGCAGTTATTTGTAGTAGTAGCGTTTGGGCAGATTCTTAGTCAAGAAATCTTAGATATGCCACAGTATGGATGTATTAACATTCATGCATCTCTCCTACCAAAGTATCGAGGAGCTGCACCCATACAATGGGCAGTTATTGACGGTGAACCCGTATCGGGTGTAACCATTATGCAAATGGATGTTGGCTTAGATACAGGAGATATGATGATACAAGAAGCCATTGCATTAGATGAGAAAGAAACGGGCGCTAGCCTTCATGATAAATTATCCGTATTAGGTGCAAAGCTTGTTGTGGAAGCCATAGCAGGAATAGAGGTAGGTACCATAACTTATACGAAGCAAAATGAAGAGGAAACTTGTTACGCAAAGATGCTTCATAAATCCATTGGCGAAATTGACTTTTCCCAATCAGCAGTAGAAATAGAACGCCTGATTCGTGGATTGAATTCGTGGCCTAGTGCGTACACGAAGTATAATGGAAAGACGTTGAAGATCTGGAATGCGATGGTTGAGGAGTATCAGTCACAGGAAGACAGTGGAACAGTTGTAGAAGTTAGAAAGAATGCCATTCATGTGCAAACAGGAAGTGGGATTTTAGTCATCCAAGAAGTGCAATTAGAAGGCAAGAAACGAATGGAAGTGAAAGATTTTCTATTGGGCAATGAGATGGTAGTTGGTACTATATTGGGCAATGAAGTAAAAAGTGAACAATAAGAATGGAGGAGTAATATGTTTTATTATGATTGGACTTATATTTTCGTATTAATTGGAGCAGTGATTTCTCTAGCGGCATCTGCAAGAGTAAAAACTACTTTTAACAAGTATTCAAAGGTGCGTAGCGCCAGTGGTATGACAGGTGCAGAAGCAGCAAGAAGAATCTTAGATCGTGCAGGATTAACGGCGATTCCCATTGAGCACGTAAGTGGTAGCTTATCTGACCATTATGACCCTAGTTCTAAAGTGCTACGCTTATCAGATGATACGTATGGTGCCAGATCTGTGGCAGCAATTGGAGTGGCAGCTCATGAATGTGGACATGCCATTCAAGACCAAGAAGCATACAAACCACTAGTACTACGTTCTACCGTGGTACCAGTTGCCAATATTGGTTCTAAAATGGGGGTGCCAATTATTATTTTAGGTATATTTTTAGGATACAATTATATTTTAATTCAAATTGGTATCTTAGCATTTTCCTTAGGCGTTCTCTTTCAATTGATTACATTGCCTGTGGAATTCGACGCTTCTAAGCGTGCTGTTACAATCTTAGGGGATCAAGGCATATTAGGAACACAAGAATTAGGAGATTGTAAGAAAGTGCTTGGGGCAGCAGCCATGACTTATGTAGCAGCTGCGGCCGCATCCATTCTATCCCTTCTTCGTCTTGTATTACTATTTAGAAGAAGAGATTAGTATGAAAAATAAAATTTTTCATACGGCAATTTGAACCTTGCGGTCCAAAGTTGCTAGACTTTGAGGAAGGCATGGTTATAGTATGAAAAATAAAATTTTTCATACGGCAATTTGAACCTTGCGGTCCAAAGTTGCTAGACTTTGAACAAGGCATGGTTATGTGGTATTTAAGAGAAAGATAAGGTGAATTTTGAACACAAGAGAACTTGTACTAGATATGTTGTTAGAGGTAACCAGTAAGCAAGTGTTTAGTCATATAATAATTAAAGATGTTTTGGACAAATATGACTACTTAGAAGTACAGGAAAAGCGATTTATCAAGCGTCTCTTTGAAGGTACCATAGAGCGAATGATTGAATTAGATTATATTATTGCCCAGTATGCTAAGGTTAAGGGGAATAAGATGAAACCCGCCATTCGTAATATTTTAAGAATGAGTATTTACCAGCTACTTTATATGGATTCTGTACCAGATTCAGCAGTTTGTAACGAAGCAGTCAAGTTGGTAAAGAAGAAAAAGTATCATCAGTTAGGCGGTTTTGTAAATGGAGTGTTGCGTACGATTAGCAGAGAACGTAGTGAGATTGTGTATCCTGACAAGGAGAAGGAACCCGTTAAGTGGCTATCGATTCAATATTCTATGCCTGAGTGGATTCTAGAGAAGTGGATTCCTGTCTATGGGATAGAAGCGGTAGCAAATATGGTAGAATCCATGTTACAGGAGCAACCCATTACCGTGCGAATAGATGAAACGTGTTCCAAGGAAGAGGTGGCAGCAGTTTTAGAAGAATGGAATAGGCGAGGTGTAGTATATACCCAACATTCGTATCTACCTTATGCTTATCAACTACAGCGAGTAGATGGAATTGCTTCCTATGAGGGGTTTCAACAAGGATGGTATACAGTGCAGGACATTAGTTCTATGTTAGTGGCAGAAGTGGCTCATGTGGCAGCTGATGATTGTGTTTTAGATGTATGTGCAGCACCAGGTGGTAAAACATTGCATATAGCAACTAAGTTAAAAGCTTTAAATGGACATGGAACAGTAGAGGCACGAGATGTCAGCCAGATAAAGTGCGACTACATTGAAGAAAATCGGTGCAGACTTCAACTTACCAATGTGACAACACGTGTGGCAGATGCAAGGGTGTATGAGAAACAGCTGAAGGAAACCGTTGATCTTGTTATAGCAGATGTCCCTTGTTCAGGATTAGGAGTGATGGGTAAGAAACGTGATATTAAGTACCATATGAATCCAGCACAGATTGCAGAGATTGTACAGTTACAACGTCAGATTATGAGTGTGGTGAAGGAATATGTAAAGGTTGGTGGTACATTATTATATAGTACGTGTACGATTAATCCTGAGGAAAACGAAGAGATGGTAGCCTGGTTAGTATCAGAGGGTGGATTTGAATTAGAAGCCATTGATTCATACTTACCTGAATGTTTGCACAGTGACACCACACAGCTTGGGTATTTACAATTAGTACCAAGTGTACAAGAAAGTGATGGATTCTTTCTTGCACGTTTGCGGAGAATAGAAGAAGGATAAAAGAGTGGAAGAGACACAAGATATGAAATCCCTTGCCTATGGGCAAGTATGCGAGATTGTAACAAGTTTAGGTGAGCCAAGCTTTCGAGGGAAGCAAGTGTATGAGTGGATGCATAGCAAGCTAGCTAGAAGTTATGAGGACATGACCAACCTTCCCAAGGAATTGCGTAGGCAATTAACAGAACAAACAACATATACAACTATGGAGACCCTACGAGTACAAGAATCCGCTACAGACGGTACTAAGAAGTTCTTATTTGCCTTGGAAGATGGCAATATGGTAGAAAGTGTATGGATGAAGTATAAACATGGAAATAGTGTGTGTATTTCCTCTCAAATTGGTTGCCGTATGGGATGTAGATTCTGTGCCTCTACGCTAGATGGATTAGAACGCTCGCTTACCACGGCAGAAATGTTAGAGCAAATCTACGAAATCACAAGAATTACGGGAGAGAGAGTCTCCAATGTGGTGATTATGGGAATGGGAGAGCCTTTTGACAACTACCATAATTTAATTGGATTCTTAGCCCTTATAACAGATGAGAAGGGTCTCAATATAAGTGCAAGAAATATAACGGTTTCTACTTGTGGGATTGTGCCGAGAATTCTAGAATTTGCCAAAGAAAATTACCAAGTAACATTAGCATTATCCCTACACGCCACCACAGATGAGAAAAGAAAGCGACTGATGCCAATTGCCAACGTATATTCTCTGGAAGCAGTAATGGAAGCTTGTAAATATTACTTTGACCAAACAGGTCGAAGATTAACCTTTGAATACAGCCTTGTAAGAGGTGTAAATGATACAGATGAGGATGCGAAGGAATTAGTAAGCCTTGTGGCTGGAATGAATTGTCATGTGAATTTAATTCCTGTGAATCCTGTAGATGAATGTAATTTCTTGCAATCTCACCACAATGAAATTATAAACTTTAAAAATAAACTTGAAAAAAATCGAATTAATGTTACTATTAGAAGGGAAATGGGGAGAGATATTGAGGGCGCCTGTGGACAATTACGTCGGAGAGAACTAAAAGGATAAAGAGGTTGTAGGTTGAAAAATACAATTTTTCACCTTGTGGTTCAAAGTTGCCAGACTTTGAGAAAGGGATGGAAATTAAGATGCTAGAAGTATATGCGATAACAGATGTTGGAGTAAGCAGAAAATTAAATCAAGATTTTATCTATGCTAAGAATACTCCAGTTGGAAATCTTGCAAACTTATTTATTGTTGCGGATGGTATGGGTGGTCACAATGCAGGAGATTTTGCCTCCAAATGCGCAGTTGAGATTATGAACAGTGAAATCCGAGGTGATGGAGATAATGACGTTAAGGAAATTCTCACTAGAGCTATTCAAAAAGCAAACGAGGTGATTTTACAAATATCACGTGCACAAAATGATATGAGTGGAATGGGTACTACTTTAGTAGTTGCTACTTACAAAGAGAATCGATTGCAATTATTTAATGTAGGAGATAGTCGCCTATACATTATGGAAGAACAACTAGAACAAATCACTTTAGACCATTCCTACGTAGAAGAAATGGTTCGTCTGCATGCACTTGACAGAGAAGAAGCCAATTCTAACCCTAATAAAAATAAAATTACAAGAGCAGTAGGAGTGGCAGATGCACTAGATGCAGATTATTTTGAAATAGAAGTGAAGGAAGGCGCATATATATTAATGTGTACAGATGGATTGACCAATATGGTTACCGACAAGGAAATTGAAACAATATTATCAACGCAGCAGACCATTATGCAAAAAGCAGTTAACCTAGTGGAAACAGCTAACTACAATGGTGGTCGTGACAATATATCAGTCATTCTAATCAAGATTTAAATGGGAGAGTATTAATGATTCAAATTGGAATGTTAGTGAGTGAACGATATGAGATATTAGAAAAAGTTGGAACGGGTGGTATGTCAGACATTTATAAAGCGAAATGTCATAAGCTAAATCGTCTCGTGGCAATGAAAGTCTTAAAACAAGAATTCAGCGAAAATACGGACTTTGTGTCAAAATTTCATATTGAAGCACAAGCAACAGCGGGATTGGCGCATCCTAATATTGTAAATGTATACGATGTTGGAGAAGAAGATGGAATGCATTATATCGTAATGGAATTAGTTGAAGGAATTACGCTAAAGCGATATATTGAGAAGAAGTCTAGCCTAACAGTAAAAGAAGCAATTAGTATTGCAATTCAAGTGTCCATGGGAATAGAAGTGGCACATAACAATCATATTATTCATAGAGATATTAAACCGCAGAATATTATGATATCCAAAGATGGAAAAGTAAAAGTAGCAGATTTTGGTATTGCCAAGGCAGCTACTAGTAACACCATTACCTCTAATGTAATGGGAAGCGTACACTACACCTCACCAGAACAGGCTAGAGGTGGTTTTAGTGATGAAAAAAGTGATATCTATTCCTTGGGGATTACCATGTTTGAAATGATTACTGGACGTGTGCCATTTAATGGAGATACCACAGTAGCCATAGCGATTAAACATATACAAGAGCCAATACCAATGCCTAGTACATATGCAGAAGAGATTCCTGTTAGTTTGGAACAGATTATTATGAAGTGTACACAGAAAAGTCCAGATCGAAGGTACAGCAATATAGCTGATGTAATAGCTGATTTAAAAAAGTCACTTATGTATCCAGATGATGATTTTGTGGAACAAGTCACGGCAGAAAGTCAAGACCAGACACGGATGATTACAGGAGAAGAACAGTTAGAGATTCGTAAGAGGACAGAACAAGAAGAGCTTGCAGGTGCTCCTAGAAGGGCACAACAAGATAGAAAGCCTACTGGTGTTCGGGTTTCATCTGAATCAGAAGCCAAGCGACCAAAAGCGGTAGTATCCAATTCAGAATCAGCCAAAGGCAATAAGAAAAAGTCAGACAAAACCAAGTCCACAAAGCCAAAGACTACTAAGAAAAAAACTTCAAATCCAAAAGCCACAAAGGCAAAGACAAAAACAGAACAGATTAAGAGTAACAAGAAGCGTGTTAGACCAGTTGATATGGAAGAAGAAGTATACGATTCAAAGAAGGAAAAGATTCTTACAGTAGCAACTATTGTAGTGGGTGTTACCATTGCATTGTTGATTTTATTCATTACGGCAAAATCAGTGGGTGTATTTGATAATATAGATTCTATGGCAGTAGAAAGTCAAGAGTTAGCCATGATAGATGTTATGGGATTGTCCATAAGTGACGCACAAGATATGTTAGATGATGCAGGGATTCTCTATGAAATAACTTACCAGAAATCTTCAGATTATGATAAGAATTTAGTAGTAGGTGTTTCTGTACTTCCAGATGAAGTGATTCAAAGTGATGATGTGGTTACCATTACAGTGGGTAGCGGCATGGATGGAGTAGTGCTTGATGATGTCACAGGACTTTTAGAAGCAGAAGCAACTGCAGCTTTGGAAAACGAAGGATTTGTTGTAGTGAAGGAACGAGATTATGATGATAACGTGACAAAGGGAAATGTAATTAGTCAATTCCCGAGTGCAGGAGATACTATTGAACGAGGTACAGAAGTTACCATTGTAATTAGTGAAGGTATGGAAGAGAATAAAGTTCGTGTGCCAGATGTCCTTGGTATGACACAAGAGAATGCCATATTAGCGTTAGAAGCTGAGGGCCTTACCTATGAGATTTCAATGGAAACAGAAAATAGCATCTATGCAGTGGGCACCGTTAGTTATCAAAGTTATTCAGTAGGATCCTATGTTGAATCTGGTAGTGTGATTCGTCTCCGCATTAGCACAGGAGGAGGCACCTATAGTTGTTCTACCACGGTTAATGCACCATTTGATTACGTATCGGGAGAGGCAGTTGTTACCTTAGTGACAGATGCAGGGGTTGAACTGTTCAATACCACTGTTACAAGCTTCCCAGTACCTATTAACATTAGCTCTATTACAGGTTCATCATCAGGTATGATTCAGATTGCCTA
>JAWXVE010000063.1:0-12743 GCA_044425575.1 Eubacteriales bacterium
TCAGCTCTGCTCATTTTTTATCCTTTGCGAAAATGTTTTTATTATATTTTACTACATCTTCACAAATCACTACAGAACTTACCAATAATTAGTGCGAATTATTTTTACCTTTCAGAGCTGAATACGAGTAGCGAAAACAGGACGCTCAGTAATAGAAGTAGCAGAGAGTTTTCGTCCCGATATAGCATTTATGGATATTCAGATGCCAGGCATTAATGGAATTGAAGCCATGAAGGAAATACGAACTAATAATACCAGTATTATCTTTATCATTATGACTGCCTATGATCAATTTGATTATGCCAAAGAAGCATTAAATCTTGGGGTGTTAGAATACTTGAACAAACCAGTAAAACAAAATCGTATTATTGAAGTGATTCACAAAGCAATGGAATTAGTAGATGCTAATCGTACGAAACGCCATAATGATTTGCAAGTTAAGGAAAAATTAGAAATTGTTGTTCCCATTATTGAGCATGGATTTGTATCTATGGGTATCTATGGTGAAATGATGGAATCTGAAATTGCTAATTATAAAGCGTTATTAGGAATTGAAGAGACCAATCAATTTACGGTTGTATTAGAATTTGGAGAAAATCTAGTTCACAATCAATCAAGTAATCCTGTTGGAACAGGTGTGCGTATTCAGCAAAATTATGAAGGAATCAGAGCAGTTGTCCGACAATCGTATCATTGCTATGTGGGGCCTGCATTAGGAAATCGTTTGAATTGCTTGATTCCTACTTCTATGAAACATGGTGATTATGAAAGTAGAGCGAGAGAAGTAGAAAGGTGTCATAAAATTGTACAAGAATTAGAGCGTACTTTCGATGTAAGTTGTAGGATGGGAATTGGAAGTATTCAAGATTTTGAACATATGCGAGAGTCCTTTCATGACGCTATTCACGCATTAAAAAGTGGACGAGATAAGGTAGTTCACTGTAGAGACTTGCCACTATTTTGTGAATACGAAGATGATTATCCTTTACATATAGAAGAAGAATTATTTGAGGCAATTCGATTGGGGAAGAGTGGGGAAGCAAGTGCGAAAGCAGAAGCATTTTACATATGGATGTTAGGGCTGCGTGAGAATTATGAGCAGAACATCCGCTTAAAATCATTAGAATTTGTATTATTTGCAGAGTATGCCGCCTATAAAAATGGGGGGTTAGTCTATAGATTTGGGGATCGATCAGACTATATCAAGACTACTTCCACAGCAGACTTAGACACAGAACTGAAAGACTGGTTCATTGAGAAAATTACCCGTGCAGCATTAAATATTGCTACCAAGAAGAAGGAATACACAACTGATATTATAGGGAAGGCAAAAGAATACATTCAGGTACATTATAGCAAAGATATATCCCTAGAAAGCATATCGCGAAAAATGGATATTAGTCCTTATTATTTCAGTAAATTATTTAAAGAAGTATCTGGTGAGAATTTCATAGAATATGTAACACAAATCCGCATGGATAAAGCGAAGGAATTATTGAGCGAAGGAAATGCCACCATGAAAGAAATATGCATAGAAATCGGTTATGGAGACCCTAATTATTTTAGTCGTATCTTTAAAAAGAACGTAGGGAAAACACCTACTGAGTATAGAGAAGGGATATTAAATGATTAAGAAAGCAAAAATAGTTATCATGATATTAGTTGTGCTAATTAGTGCTATAGGGTGTACTGCGAAAACAGAAGTGGTAGACGAAATGGCGGAAGAAGTAGATTCTACAATACAAATAGGAATGTGCTTTGATTCTTTTATTATTGAACGATGGGAGCGTGACCGAGATGCATTCGTTTCTAAGTGTAGCGATGAGCTAGGGGTAGAAGTGAATGTGCAAAGTGCCAATGGGAATGTGAGTCTTCAGTCAGACCAAATCGATTACTTAATTGGACAAGAAGTTGATGTGATTGTAGTGATTGCGGTAGAATCGGAAGGCATTGCAGAAGCTGTACAGCGAGCAAAGGAGGCAGGAATCAAGGTAATTGCCTATGACCGCATGGTATACAATGCAGATGTAGATTTGTATATTACCTTTGACAACACTCAAGTGGGCATTTTAATGGCTGAAGCGATTGTTGATGAGGTAGGAACTGAAGCAGAGATCTTAATGATTAGCGGTCCATTAGAGGATAATAATGTAAAGTTAGTAAATGATGGATTCTTCTCTGTAATAAATGAAACGAATTGTACAATTGTGGGACTCGAATATGCTACTGGATGGATTGCAGAATACGGATTTGATTATGTGAATGAATATATTGACAATGGGGTAGAATTCGATGTAGTCATGTGTGGGAATGATGATATTGCCAGTCAAGTATTTAAGGCACTGTCTGAAAATCGCTTAGCTGGTGAAGTTGTAGTAGTGGGCCAAGATGCTGAACTTGGAGCGTGCCAACGAATTGTAGAAGGAGCCCAGACTATGACGGTGTATAAGCCTATTGAAGAAATGGCACAAATCGCCGCAGAATACGCAGTTCAATTGGCTAATCATGAGGATATTCAAGTGGAAGATACCATATATGATGGGATGTATGATGTACCTTATGTTGGTTTAGAACCCACTGCGATTACCATTGCTAACATAGATGTGGTAATAGATGCAGGTTACCATATGCAAGAGGATGTGTATTTATACGTAGATTAAGAGGAAAAGACAGGACAAAATTGTTCTGTCTTTTTATTTGGGGATAATATAGTGCTAGTTGGATGGTTATAAATAGTAAGCAATCACGAAAATTTGAAGAATGCAAACAACTATTTGCTATTTGGCTATGATATAGTATATACAACAAGTAAACAACACATATGTAGGGAGGAATACAAAATGAAGAAAAAATTATTAAGTTTAGTATTAGTAGCAGCAATGGTATTATCCGTAACAGCATGTAGTACAGAGACAACAGAATCAACTAGTTCTTCGGGAACAACAGATTCATCAAGTGGCACAGTAGTAGGTGTTTCTATGCCAACACAAGATCTTCAAAGATGGAATCAAGATGGAGATAATATGAAGTCAGAATTAGAAGCTGCTGGTTATACAGTAGAAATGCAATACGCTTCTAATGATACTGCAACTCAAGTAAGTCAAATCGAAACAATGATTGCCAATGGATGTGATGTTCTCGTTATTGCAGCTATTGATGGAACTACATTAGGAACAGTTCTAGAGCAAGCAGAGTCAGAAGGTATACCAGTAATTGCTTATGACCGCCTATTAATGGATTCAACTGCAGTTTCTTACTACGCAACATTTGATAATTATATGGTTGGTACTGTACAAGGTGAATACATTGAATCTACGCTTGATTTAGCAAATGCTTCAGAAGTGTATACAATGGAAATAACAGCTGGAGACCCAGGTGATAACAATGCATTATACTTCTACCAAGGTGCAATGGACGTATTACAACCATACATTGACGCAGGTACTATTGTGATTACATCAGGTCAAACATCTTTTGACGAAGTGGCAACAGACCTTTGGTCTACTGAAACTGCACAAGCAAGAATGGATTCTATACTAGCTTCTTACTACTCAGACGGAACAAACTTAGACATTTGCTTATGCTCAAATGACTCAACAGCTCTTGGTGTAACAAATTCATTAGAATCAGGTTATGCAGGAACATGGCCAGTAGTAACAGGTCAAGATTGTGACGTTGCTAACGTATACAATATTTTGGATGGACAACAATCTATGTCAGTATTTAAAGACACACGTACTTTAGCATCACAAACAGTTACCATGGTAACACAAATGGTTAACGGAGAAGAAGTAGATGTTAATGATACTACAACATATGATAATGGTGCTTATGTAGTTCCTTCTTACCTTTGTGCTCCAGTATTCTGTGATGAAAGTAATTACGAGACAATTTTAATTGATTCAGGATATTATACAGCAGAAGATTTAGGATTATAATTAGACAATAGGGTAGCAATGAATCATAAAATTGTAGATAGGCGAGTTGAATGGCTCGCCTATCTATCTTAATAAAAGATGGGAGGGTATTAAGTTGGCAAAAATCATATTGGAAATGAAGAGCATTACCAAAACTTTTCCCGGTGTTAAAGCTTTAGATAACGTGAATCTTCAAGTAGAAGAGGGAGAAATTCATGCACTAGTAGGTGAAAATGGTGCAGGAAAATCAACACTAATGAATGTATTAAGTGGGGTATATCCTTATGGTTCTTACGAAGGCGAAATTTATTATAAAGGTGAGTTGAATAAATTCACTAAGATTAATGATAGTGAAGAAAAGGGAATTGTTATTATCCATCAAGAATTAGCATTAATTCCTTTGTTAACCATTGGTGAGAATATGTTTTTGGGTAATGAAAGAGGGCAGAAAGGCGTAATCAATTGGAGCGATACATATGCAGAAGCAGATGTATTTCTAGAAAAAGTTGGGTTAAAAGAAAGCTCTAAAACATTAATTAAAGATATTGGTGTAGGGAAACAACAACTAGTTGAAATAGCAAAGGCATTAGCAAAGCATGCCCAGTTATTAATTCTGGATGAACCAACCGCTTCGTTAAATGAATCAGATTCAAGAGCATTACTTGATTTAATGCTTGAATTTAAGAAGCAGGGTATGACGATGATTATTATTTCTCATAAATTAAATGAGATTTCATATGTAGCTGATAAAATTACAGTAATACGAGATGGTAGTTCAATTGAAACCTTAGATAAAACAGTAGATACTATATCAGAAGAGCGAATTATCAAAGGAATGGTGGGTCGAGATTTAACAGATCGATTCCCAAGGAGATTAGAGAAAAATATTGGTGACATAAGATTAGAAGTGAAGAATTGGAATGTTTACCATCCGTTGTATGCCACACGTAAGGTTGTAAGCGATGTATCTATGAATGTACGTCAAGGAGAAGTAGTAGGAATCTCGGGACTTATGGGTGCGGGACGAACAGAACTTGCAATGAGTATTTTTGGCAAGAGTTACGGAAGTAAAATTAGTGGACAGTTACTGATTAACGGAGAAGAAGTAAAGCTTAAAAATGTAAGAGATGCTATTGACCACAAGATTGCCTACGTTACAGAAGATAGAAAAGGAAATGGACTTATTCTAACCAATCCGATTAAAATAAACACTACTATGGCAAATCTAAAAGGAGTTAGTAAACGAACAGTTATTGATAAGGAGAAGGAAGTAGTCGTTGCACAAGAGTATAAGGAAAAATTAAAAACTAAGTGCCCTACAGTTCATCAAAACGTAGGAAAACTTAGTGGTGGAAATCAGCAAAAAGTACTACTTGCGAAATGGATGTTTGCAGATCCAGATGTATTGATTCTTGATGAACCTACCAGAGGAATTGATGTAGGTGCAAAATATGAAATATATTGTATTATTAATTCTTTAGTAGCTGAGGGGAAATCAGTTATTATGATTTCATCAGAACTTCCAGAAGTACTTGGAATGTGTGATCGAATCTACATTATGAATGAAAGTAAAGTAGTAGGAGAACTATCATCAGAAGAGGCAACTCAGGAAGTTATTATGGCTCACATATTAAAATCAGGAAAAGGAGAATAACAATATGAATATGGCAATGATTAAGGCTGGTTTTCAGAAATATACAATGATTATTGTATTAATCTTAGTAACATTATTTTTTGCATGGCAAACAAATGGTAGTATCTTATATCCACAAAATGTATCGAATTTAATATCACAAAATGCATACGTATTTGTACTAACAACAGGTATGTTGTTATGTATTTTAACAGGAGGTAATGTAGACCTATCCATTGGATCGGTTGTATGTTTTGTTGGTGGTATTGGTGCCATTGTAATGCAGAATCAAGGGATGAGTATTCCTGTTACAGTAGTTGTTATGTTAATGGCAGGTATGGCAGTTGGTGCTTGGCAAGGTTATTGGATCGCATTTCATCGAATCCCACCATTTATTGTTACGTTAGCGGGTATGTTTATTTTTAGGGGCGCATCTAATATTTTGCTTAGTGGAAAAACAATTTCTCTAAACTCTGATACATCAAAGCTATTCGTTCAATTCTTTGGTGGCGGTGCGAATTGTTATGTGCCAGACATTTTTGGAGTAGAGGGATTTAACTTAACCGCAATGTTAATTGGAGTTTTGGCAGTCATTATATATGCTGCTGTAACAGTAATCACTCGTACTAAGAAGAAAAAGAAAGGATATACCTTAGAGTCAGCTGGTTTGGTGTATGGTAAAGTGGCTATTATCTCAATTGTAATACTAGCATTTACATATAAATTAGCAATGTACAAAGGGATTCCAAATGCACTTATATGGGTAAGTCTTGTGGTTCTTGTTTATTCCTATATTACAACAAATACAACCGTTGGACGCTACTTTTATGCAGTGGGCGGGAATGAGAAAGCAACTAAATTATCAGGTATTAACACAAATAAAGTTTATTTCTTAGCATATACGAATATGGGATTGTTATCAGCAGTAGCAGCTATGTTGATGATTGCGCGTATGAGTTCAGCGAATCCTACTTATGGAGACAGTTATGAAATGGATGCCATTGGATCGTGTTTCATTGGTGGTGCATCTGCTTACGGTGGAGCGGGTACGGTCTTTGGTGTTATTATTGGCGCTACGCTTATGGGTGTTATTAATCTAGGCATGAGTATTATGGGTATTGATGCTAACTATCAAAAGGTAGTAAAAGGCGCTGTACTATTGGCAGCAGTTATCTTTGATGTAATTTCTAAGAGAGAAAATAGTAAATAAGCATTATTGATGAATTAAAAAGAATCGCCATTCTGGTTAGGGAGGGTGATTCTTTTTCAGTATTGAGATTATAACTAGAGGTGCTTTTCGTGCCACTGTATACAAGAAAAATCAACAAATACCAGAAATATATGCTATAATAGGGAAAAGTGCTACATAAGAGGTTTTGTATGGTAGATTCTAATCAACATTTTATTAACAAAAGTTTCCGTGAGTATTGTATTCCATCTGTACTTGCTATACTAGGTGCAAATATCAGTGTTATGATTGATAATTTAGTAGCAGGTTTCTTTTTGGACTCCAATGCCTTGGCAGCCATGAGTATTGTAAATCCTATTTTCAATTTAATTGCAGCATTTGGTATTTTAGTCTGTGGAGGAGCGGGAACCTTGGCAGCTATTAGTTTGGCAGAGAATAATCAGGAGAAGACTAAAGCTTACTTTTCTTTATGCTTTTTCCTATGTCTTATAGTAAGCGGAATTGTAACCATTGTAGGAGTTGTGGGTATTAATCCCATTACACGACTTCTTGTAACAGACGAAACATTATTTCTACTAGCCAAAGACTATAGTTTGGTTACTTTTATGGGAAGTGCCTCTATTATATTTGTATATTTTCCATTTCATTTCTTGCGAATAAAAAGTAAAAATCAAATCGCAATGAGAATGTTTTTAATTATGAGTGTGTTTGACATTCTATTCGATATTTTATTTGTAGTAGTATTTGATTACGGTATGAAAGGGCTATCCGCTGCCACTGTTTTAAGCGCCACTATTGCCATTTTCTATGGCGGTATTCATTTAAGAAAAGCAGGTTATGTGATTGGGAAGCCATCTACTTGTAGAACGTATATCGAAGAAATGTTACTTACAGGAAGTCCTATGGCACTGAATAATATTTATGCTATGGCGCGCGTGCGCGTATTAAATGGTGTAATTCTTAGTGCGGGAGGCAGTATTGCTCTAGCAGCATATGCCTGTGGCAATAATATTAATATTGTAGGGACGGCCTTAATCGGTGGCATTGCTCAAACAGCAGCCACAATTGTGGCTATTTTCTACGGAGAACGTGATAGTACTGGAATGAGAGCAATTATTAAGAAAGCCACGAGAAATGGTATGGTAATTACTTGTTGCTTTATGATAGTCGTCAATGTCTTTAGTAGACAAATCGCAGTTTTATTTGGTCTTACAGGAGATAGTGAGCAAGAACTTGTTCAAGTTACCATTTTGATTTTATCCATCTATTTATTTGTTACATTATTCTCTAGTATATTATCTTATGTATTTATGTCCTGCAAGAATACAGGCATATCCAACTTATTAACCTTTTGTAAGGGATTTGCATTTGCCATTCCACTTATGATATTAGGTGGTAAAGCATATGGATTTTATGGTGTTTTGTTAGGGATGATTCTGTCGGAAGTGCTATCTATTTTAGGAACAGTAGTACTGTCCTATTACCGGCGCAAGAGAAATCCTATGTTAGAAACTTTATTCTTAATTGATCAGAGGCGGTTTGGGCAAGGGCAGGCAATGTCTTGTGTGGTAAAGAACCAAGCGGAACATATTGGGGAAACTTCTGCAGCGGCACAAGAGTTCTGTGAAGAACAAGGTCTTACCATGAAGCAAGCTATGACAGTGGGACTTGGAGTGGAAGAGATTATGATGTTAATGCTTCAACACACAGGTCTTACAGAAAATGACGTATTGGACTTTCGATTATTTATATCCAAGAAAGAGATTGTTACACGGATACGTTGTGCAGGAGAGGAATTCAACCCGCTAGAGTATGAACCAGAAGATGAATTAGACAATATGGGAGTAACTATGTTATTGCATATGGCAAGTGATTTATCTTACACAACTAGTCTTGGCGTCAACAATGTCCAAGTAGTAATTGAAGTATAGAGTATCTGTTGTTGGCAGTAGCTTGGTAAGAAGGGAAGTTTATGAGTAAAGAGTTACGACATATGCTAGAAGAGCATTTTCTGCGAGAACATAATAAAGAAAAGCGAGAAGTGGGAGTGGAGATTGAATTAGCACTCATGCCCATAGCAGCAGGAGAAGTAAGGTTGGAATTTCTACAGCCCTTTGTAGCGTGGCTTGAAACGATTGGATTTATCGCAATGAACAGAACCAATCAAGGTCATATATGCGAATTGCGTAATGAAGCAGGTGACACAATCTCCTTTGAAACCACATGGAATACCATCGAATTTTCCATGTCAAAAGCAGTAAGCTTATTAGAAATCTATAGGCGTTTCTATGAGATGTTTTATCCCATTGAGGACTACTGTATGGCTCATGGTTATTTCATCTGTGGAAGGGGAATTCATCCCAATTATGAGACTATGAATACAGCACCTTTGTATACCGATCTATTACTTGCAAAGTCTGAATTTCTTAAGAACCATACAAGTCACGGGAATGGGGAAATATTTCATGCTCTATGTATTTCCACCCAGACTCATTTAGAATCTAGAAGCAACGATACGTACTTTCGACTTTTACATTTTCTAAGACAGGTATATGCACTAGAACCAGTCTTATTTGCCAATTCGTCTCCGCCTAAGGCAGCATACTTAGATATGCACCCAGCCATTAAAGATTTAAATCGCAACACCATATGTTACCGAGATGAGCTATGGCGTGGTTGTGAGGCTCCTAATGTTATACAAGATGGTACTTGCATTAAAGGTCCTGATGAGTTTTATGAGTACTTAAAGGTGAAAAAGTTGTTTATTTTGCCAGAGGGAGACACGTTTCGTGCCATTGCACCTATTTCCATTGAGGAACTTTATAAGGGAGATGATTTTCAACCAGAGTATCTTGATTACTTACGGGTTCTAGAACCTATTGCACCAACACAACGAAAGACCGTGGAAGTACGTGGTACTTGTACCCAAACATTAGATAAGCTCTTTGTTCCATCTGCTTTTTACGTGGGATTGCAGGCGAATCTATCATCTGGTGAGCAGCAAGTATTTAACATTTATCAGAAGTATTTTAAAGGAATGAAACCCCTTGCACTTCGCAAGCTGTTAGCAGATAGTAGGAATCAGACAGTGCGGGAAAGTATACATGGTGATATGGATATGCTGGTAGATATAGCCCAAGAAGGCTTAAAGCGACGTGGGTATGGGGAAGAGTTTCTCCTAGACTTATTAAAGGAACAATATATTACCGACCAAATGGGTCATAAGAAAAGTGTCGCAAAAGAGTATGAATGGGTAAAAACCTATGTACAGCAACAGGAAGGGATGAAATAAAATGAGTATTCAAAATCAAGTACAACGAGCATTTTTACTAGCGGCAGCAATTGGTATCTTTATCTTTATGTTTATTACCTTAGAGAATCTAAACAGTATATACAATGATGTGTCGGAAGAGATGATAGAATCTCAAGAGACTATTACACAACAAAACACAGAAGATGTATTAGAGATTAGCATGGAATTGGCAGAGGTTAAGGCTCAGTTAAATGCGGAAAAGATTAATGGAGACTTGACACGACTGTCAGGTGAATTAATGTTATTAAAAGAGAGCATTGAGAGCTTGTATACCAACGGTGGCATGGTAGTTGGTAAAGAAGACATTCAAAGGCACAGTGAGTATATTGTGTCAGTAGAAGCTGATTTGACTCAAGAAGAAATTGATGAAACAGTAGCTATTTTAGCCAATTCAGTAGAAATGTTTGATGGAATTCTAAAGATTGAAGAGAATATCTCACTTGCATATGTAGTGTTAGAGAATGGTATGGTATTCTCTAGTACGGACACTTTTTATGCAGAAGTGGAGAATGCAGATATGCGAACGAGAGATTGGTATACGAATGCAGTGGATACAGGAACGGTATACTGGTCAGAACTTTATCAAGGTACGGACGACCGTAGCTATGTGACCATATCCGTGCCTGTATATGACCAAGAGGGAGTATTTGGCGTATTAGCATTTGACCTTCGCGTGAGCGAAATCTCGGAAATGGTTCTTTATCAAGAAGATGCTTCTGTGGTTCATTCCTTTATTGTAACACAAGACAATGAACTACTCTTTAGTACTGACGATTTGGAAGTATCCAAGGAACGTATGGAATTTCAACTAGTAGAAACAGAGATTACATTAGGTGAAAGGGACTATGGTAGTTATCAAAATGACGAATATATTATTGGATACGCAGTGATTCCAGAAACATCATGGTACTTAGTCAATTCGCTAGATTATGAAACGGTTCATGAACCAGTAGAAAATGTTGCAGATACAGTTGCAACTACCATTACTTCGTTACAAGACTCCCTAAAGAGTAAAACGGTATTTACTACATTAGTGTTAGCACTTTCTGCCATTGTGATTGTATTATACAACTTCATTGCTAGTCGCAGATTCGCCAAGAAGATTACCAATCCGATTAAAGTCTTAGAAGATGGTTCAACTGAGATTGGTCGTGGAAACCTTGACTATGTGATTCCAGACTTAGGAGAAGGGGAGATTGGCCATCTTGCACGCAACTTCAACAAGATGTCAACGGAGTTAAAAGAGTATATTCGTAATATATCTGTGATTACCGCAGAAAAAGAACGATTAGGGGCAGAACTTTCTGTAGCAACCAACATTCAAGCGAGTATGCTACCAAGTATCTTTCCAGCTTTTCCTACGCATCAGGAATTCGATATCTTTGCATCTATGACACCAGCCAAAGAAGTAGGAGGCGATTTCTATGACTTCTTCTTAGTGGATGAAGACCATTTGGCTATGGTTATGGCAGATGTATCAGGTAAAGGAATTCCAGCAGCACTGTTTATGGTAATTTCTAAAACGTTGTTAAAAAACTGTGCCCAAACAGGAATTAGCCCTCATGAAGTATTAGAGAAGGTAAACAATCAATTGTGTGAAGGCAATGATGCAGAAATGTTCGTTACCGTATGGCTTGGTATCTATGAGATATCTACAGGGCATTTAAGAGCAGCTAATGCAGGTCACGAGTATCCAGTTATAAAACGTGCCAACGGGGAATTTGAATTAGTCAAAGATGTGCATGGATTTGTTCTTGCTGGTATGGAAGGTGTTCGCTACAAAGAATACGAATTGCAATTAGAAGAAGGGGATAAGCTATTTGTCTATACAGATGGTGTAGCAGAGGCAACCAATGCAAGTGACGAATTATATGGAACGGATCGCTTATTAGATTTACTCAATCAAAATAAAGAAACGGATGTACAACAATTGCTAGTAGAGGTGAAAGCGGATATTGACCTCTTTGCAGGGGATGCACCACAATTTGATGATATTACCATGTTGGCTTTTTGCAGAAAGGAAGATGAACAATGAAAGAGATTACAGTTGAAGCAACCACAGAATCCTTAGAGGAAGTGCAAGGATTCGTAGAAGCAGAATTAGAGGCATTAGAATGCCCCATGAAAGTCGTTATGCAGATTCTCATAGCAGTAGAGGAAATCTTTGTGAACATTGCCCATTATGCCTACAATCCAAAGGTGGGTCACGCAGTCATCCGCACCAGTGTAGAGGAGAACCCAATGCAAGTATGCATTCAGTTCTTAGATGATGGCAAGCCATTTGACCCACTTGCCAAAGAAGATGCCGACGTTACTTTGTCAGCAGAAGAACGCCAAATAGGTGGATTAGGAATCTACATGGTTAAGAAAAGTATGGATGAGGTGAATTATGCCTATGAAAATGGAAAGAACATTTTTACCATTAAGAAGTTGATTTGATTACTATACGGATATAGAATAATAACAGCCAGAATTTCCCATTCAAGGACGCTTTCGCTCCGTGGAAATCGTAGCAGTGTGAATTGCTTACTATACGGATATAGAATAATAACAGCCAGAATTTCCCATTTAAGGACGCTTTCGCTCCGTGGAAATCGTAGCAGTACTAACCGCTTACAGAACAAGCGGTAAGTGCTGACGATTGCCAAGGCCTTTCATAGGAAATGTCTGGCTGTAGTTGTATACCCGCAC
>JAWXVE010000064.1:0-12590 GCA_044425575.1 Eubacteriales bacterium
GAAATTCCTTAATGATGAAAATAGTGAAGAAGAATAGATTAAAAGAGAATCCCTTGCTTTGAAAATCTCGAAGCAAGGGATTTAGGTCTACTTTTTCTGGAAGTTAACAATAAACCCAAAAGTAAAGAACAGAAGTATTATAGTTAAAGATATGTCACGATCTAGAAAGTATGTTGTAAAAAAATCAATAGATATTCCGAAATGGGAATATCTATTGATTTTTTTGATATTTATGTTAAAATGGACATACTATAGTGGAGGTGGCTTTATGGTAATTAGAAAAGACTATTTAGAAAAATTAATATCTTGGAAAGATGAAAAGGTGATTAAGGTTGTAACGGGTATTAGAAGGTGTGGAAAATCTACGTTATTTATGCAATATCAAGATTATCTACTAGAAAATGGAATTTCCAAAGAGCAAATGATTGCTATTAATTTTGAAGAATTAGAATTTGAAGATTTACTGGATTATAAAGAGTTATACAAGTACATTAAAGACAGATTAGCGGTAAATAAAACAACCTATATTTTTCTTGATGAAATACAAAAAATCCCTCAATTTGAAAAAGTTGTTGATAGCTTGTATGTAAAGGAGAATACCGATATTTATATAACGGGATCCAATGCCTATATGTTATCTAGTGATTTAGCTACATTATTAACAGGACGCTATATTGAAATTTCTATACTACCACTATCTTTCAAGGAATACCTTGAACTTTCTAATGATAATACAGAAAAAGCTTTTGCTGAATATATGAAAAATGGTGGACTTCCTTATATTTCAACTATGAATAAAACAACTGAAAAGATAACTACCTATTTAGAAGGAATTTATAATACGGTTATTATAAAAGATATTGAAGCTCGTGGAGCAAGAAAAGAAAGTGATCCATCGAAACGTAAAATAAAAGACATACTATTGCTTAAATTAATCGCAAAGTTTTTATCAAGTGTTGTAGGAAGCCCAATTTCAGTAAAAAGTGTTACAGATTATTTAATATCCAGTGGGAGAAAAGTATCACCTAACACCGTAGGTGATTATATAGAAGCTTTGACGGAATCTTTTATATTTTATCCAGTTGATCGCTTTGATATTGTGGGAAAGCAGCTGTTAAAAGTCAATAAAAAGCTATATATAGTTGATATGGGACTTCGTAATTTTATATTGCCTAGAAATAATTATGATTTAGGGTTTAGTATAGAAAATATTGTTTTTCTTGAACTGAAGCGAAGAGGATATGGTATTAATATTGGAAAATTTGGCGAAAAAGAGGTGGATTTTGTAGCAGGGAAAGAAGATGTTATAACTTATTTTCAAGTAACAGCGGATATGACGAATGAGGAAACCTTTAAGCGAGAGATTTCTCCGCTTATTCAGATAAAAGATAACTATGAAAAAATCATTTTGACACTTGATCGGTTTACAGTTGGTAATTATGATGGGATTAAAGTAATAAATGTGATTGATTGGTTATTAGAGTAAGTGAATGTGAGACAGATAAAATGAATGAATTTAGAATAACATAAACGGAGCTCCCTTTGCATATACTGCAATAGCAGATAAGAAAGGGGTGTATTTTTTATAGTGAAAAATGCAGACGAATATTTAGTATATAAAGATATCAAAGAGAGAACAGGTGGGGAGATTTACATAGGAGTTGTGGGACCAGTCAGAACTGGAAAATCCACCTTTATTAAGCGTTTCATGGATCTCATGGTACTTCCATTAATTGAAGATGAATACGATAGAAGTCGTGCAATTGATGAATTACCACAATCAAGTGGAGGAAGAACCATTACCACAACAGAGCCGAAGTTTGTACCAAAAGAAGCAGTATCCATTGGATTCAATGATGAACTTACTATGAAAATTCGTTTAGTGGATTGTGTGGGATACATGGTGCCAAGTGCCAGTGGGCATATGGAGAATCAAGTGGAGCGTATGGTTCAAACACCGTGGGATGTAGCGCCTATTCCATTTACAAAAGCAGCTGAAGTAGGTACGAGAAAAGTAATTCAAGAACATGCAACCATTGGCATTGTGGTTACGACAGATGGAAGCTTTGGGGATATTGACGTGGAACAATATGCAGAAGCCCAAGAGCGCACCATTGTAGAACTGCAACAACTCCACAAGCCATTTGTGGTTTTGCTAAATACCATAAGACCTTATTCCAATGAAACAATTGCTTATGCCAAAGAGTTAAGTGAGAAGTATGAAGTTACGGTAATACCCATGAATATTGAACAGATGAAGCAAGAAGACATTCTAATGATGATGGAAGAAGTGCTATACGAATTCCCCATTTCTATGATTGAATTCTATATGCCAAAATGGATTGATTTGTTACCAGATGACCATTGTATGAAAGTTGCATTAATCGAACGAGTGCAAAAGGAAATGAGTCGCATTACTACCATTCGTCATATTATGGAACAGCCAATGGACCTTACTTGCGAATATGTGAAAAAGTATAAAGTAGAAGAGGTGAATATGGCAACAGGCTGTATACGTATAGATGTGACCATTCATGAAATCTACTATTATCAACTTATGAGTCAAGTAATTGGAACGCCTATTGAAAATGAGTATCAATTAATGAATCAGATGCGCAAGATGTCCAAGATGAAAGAAGAATATGGAAAAGTGTTGCAAGCAATGGAATCCGTACGGCAAAAAGGATATGGAGTAGTAACACCATACCGAGATGAAATTACATTAGAAAAGCCAGAAGTCATTAAACACGGCAATAAGTATGGCGTGAAAATCAAAGCAGAAAGCCCATCCATTCATATGATTAAAGCAACTATTGAAACAGAGATTGCACCTATTGTAGGAACAGAGGAACAAGCGAAGGATTTAATTGGCTTTATTATGGATGCAGATTCTAGCGAAGAAGGCATCTGGGAGACGAATATATTTGGCAAATCAGTGGAACAGCTAGTAAATGACGGAATTACCAGTAAAATCGATATGATTGGAGAGGAAAGTCAGATTAAATTACAGGAAACTATGCAGAAGATTGTCAATGATTCAAACGGAGGAATTGTCTGCATTATTATCTAAAAACATTTCTGCAAAAAGTGTTGAAATATATTAAAATACTTTAGTGAAGTATCATAAGCAGAGTAATAAAAGAGCAACTCTAACTTTGGGTTAGAGTTGCTCTGAGTGTGATTCCTTACAAGTGAAGCAACCCGGGTATTTGTAACCAATCAGCATGTAGAATGACAGTGTAATATCAGAAGTTGTGCTTATTGATTCGGAAAAAGAATAGAGGTGTATCATGTTAAAAATAGCATATTGTGATGATGAGCAGAAAGAAAGAGATAAATTAATGCAAGCTCTTAGTCATATTGAAGAAAAATGGGGTGAAATTTTGTGATCACCTCATTTAATAATGGAGACAGCCTCTTAAAGACGTTAGACAAGCATAATTTTGATGTGGTTTTTCTTGATATTTTATTGGATGGTGATTTCCGCTTTAACATTTTTGCATAAAAGTAAGATTCAATCGCGTATGTTTATAAGCTTAATTTGTTTAATAATTATGGAAAGTGTCGAGATCTTAGTAAGACTGAATTTTTATGCGTTCTCACTTAATTCACTAGACCAATTAAATCAAGGAAAAAATAGATTCTTTTTTTTGATTATTTATTCGATTGGTCGTTTAGTCCCATTTGTAATCATACAAATATATAAACGAATAGTAAGCTATGGTATGTTGAATAAAAATAAAAATGAACGTGTTTCTACTATAAAGCAATTCACATTATTATTGATTCCTGTTTTGAGTATTATCAGCATCGTTCTGTTAGGTTCACTTGAAAATGAGTTAGATAGAGTTAGTATGCTCTATGTTGCAATTGCGATAGGGCTAATACTATTCATAAATATAATATACTTCTACATTTATAATATAGTGATTGATAGATATGAAAAAATTGCTGAAAACCTTATACTTAACAAGACAATTGAATATCATAATAATCAATATTTACATATTGAAAATAGCTTAAAGGAAATAAAATCTATTAAGCATGATTTAAAATTGGTGATTTTTAACACATAATTTGTATTTTGCAAAGAACATCTACATTTCGTTATGAGTTAATTGCGTTTCGTTATGAGTTAGATCTTTTAGTGAAAATAAATGTTATGATTTAAACATAATAAATAGAGAGGAATTTGCAAGTGAACAGGATAAAAAGGAGGAAAGCGGTTTGGTTTTAAAATAATCTGATTACCGAGCAAAATTCACTCAAATACGAAAGTGAGGAAAATAATATGTTTAACTTAAAAAAAGGTAGTTTCATTTGGAATGGCAGTTATTATGACGTTGGGATTGGGGACAAATGCATTTGCAGCACAACCGCAAGATAGTGAGAATATGGCAAAAAATGATATAATAGCGTTGAGTACAAATTTGTCTAATTATTTCGAAAAAGATGATTTAGGCAATGTGAATTTTACAGCTTCGTTAGATGAACTTATGGTATTAGGTATTTCGGAACAGGATGCACTAATAATGCTTTCTTTGACTTCAGGTGAGTTAGCAGAACTTGGTGATACTATAGATTCAAGCTTAATTATTAAAGAAGACACTGATAATAAAGAGCTTTTAACGCGTGGATTTGTAGGACTCAAGTTGGAGTAGGACTGTATCTATTCCTTAGGGATAGAATGAAAGGTGTGTAGTATGTTAATTATATTTACAATGATGTTTGTGCTGGTATCTTATTTATTTCAAGTTGAACCACTCATTTCCTTCGGGAGTTATATATTAGGTATATCCACTTTAAAAGGTATTTTGTGTAAGGAATTAAGAGATGTTTTTAATTTAAGAAAAATAGCAGATATTTATAAAACAACAGGATTATTAGACTCGATTATATCCGCTGTTTCTTTCTCTATAATGCTGTCATATTATTTGAGTTTGAGCGGACAAGTGTTTAGTGTTACAGAACTACTTGTGCATATGTTTCCTTGTATTATTTTATATAGGTTTATGTTTTGGAATGCTTCAACAGTACTTAAGAAAATTTACACTTGAAAATAGAGAGAACACTGTTATCAAGAAAGAGAGAACGCTGTTATCAAGAAATGATTGTAATTTCCAGATGCCTATGTTAGAATTGCGTTGCTAACAACTTAATAGGATAAATTGGAGGACATTATGAAGAAAAAGTTACTTAGTGCATTACTATGTATTGCAACAATTACAACTTTATTAACAGGCTGTGGGTCATCGAGCACATCAGATACAACACAAGGAGAAACATCTGATGTAACAACTACAGCGGGACAATATGAACTTGCACTTGTTACAGACCTTGGAACCATTGATGACAAGGCATTTAACCAAGGCGCTTGGGAAGGCTTAGAAGCATATGCCACAGAAGCAGGTGTTACTTATAAGTATTATCAACCACAAGAAGGTACAACAGATGCCTATCTAGAAACCATTGCATTGGCTATTGAGGGCGGTGCACAATTAATCGTATGCCCAGGTTATTTATTTGAAGAACCAGTGTATCTTGCACAAGACCTTTATCCAGATGTACACTTTATCTTGCTCGATGGTGAACCACATAGTGCAGACTATAGTGACTATACAACCGCAGATAACACCATGGCAATCTTATTCAAAGAAGACCAGGCTGGTTACTTAGCTGGATATGCAGCAGTAAAAGATGGTTATACGAAGCTTGGATTTATGGGCGGTATGGCAGTTCCTGCTGTAGTACGTTTTGGATATGGTTACGTACAAGGTGCAGATGCGGCGGCAGCAGAAATGGGTGTTGAGATTGAAATGGTATATCACTACACAGGTGAATTTGCAGCTACACCAGAAGCGCAATCTATGGCAGCTTCTTGGTACCAAAGTGGAACGCAAGTAATCTTTGGATGTGGTGGTGCAGTGGGGAACTCTGTTATGGCAGCAGCTGAAGCAGAAGGAACGGCAGTAATTGGCGTTGATATTGACCAAAGTGTAGAATCAGATACGGTTATTACATCTTCTATGAAAATGTTAAGTGTTTCTGTGTATGATGGTATTAAGGCACATTATGAAGGAACGTTCCCAGGTGGATCAACCAGTGTATTCACAGCTGAAAATGGTGGAGTTGGACTTCCAATGGAAACTTCAAAGTTTGAAGTATTTACACAAGCTGATTACGATGAAATCTATGAAAAGTTAGCATCTAATGAGATTACTTTGTATGATTCTTATGAAGATGGAACAACAGCTGACATTGCAGTAACGAACACAACCACTACTTATGTAGACTAATGGTGAAATATTTATAAACTTTATAAAAACATACGATAGAGGGTGCTTCTGGCACCCTTTTATGTTATAATGGGTGGGAAATCTCGCTTAAATTGGAGGAAGTAAATGGAATATATTATTGAAATGCTTCATATCACCAAGGAATTCCCTGGTATTATTGCCAATGACGATATTACCTTGCAGTTGAAAAAAGGAGAAATTCACGCATTATTAGGGGAAAATGGAGCTGGAAAATCCACTTTAATGAGTGTTCTTTTTGGACTTTATCAACCAGAACAAGGAGAGATTCGTGTGAATGGTGAAGAAGTCCAGATTCATGGACCATTAGATGCCAATCGATTAGGCATTGGAATGGTGCATCAACATTTTAAATTAGTGCATAACTTTACAGTCTTACAGAATATTCTACTAGGAATAGAGGATACCAAACATGGTATTATGAAAATGGAAGAAGCGAGAAGGAAAGTTGTGGCTTTATCAGAGAAATATAATCTATTCATTCATCCAGACGCTATGATTGCTGATATTACAGTAGGAATGCAACAGCGTGTTGAGATTCTTAAGATGTTGTACCGAGATAATCAGATTCTGATATTTGACGAACCAACAGCAGTACTAACTCCACAAGAAATCGAAGAATTAATGATGATTATGGACAACCTTGCCAAGGAAGGGAAGTCAATCTTATTCATTACTCATAAGTTAAATGAAATCAAAACAGTTGCAGATCGTTGTACCGTACTACGACGTGGCAAATATATTAATACTTGCAATGTGGCAGATGTTACAGTAGAAGATTTATCGGAGATGATGGTAGGTCGCAAGATTAATCTTACCCTAGATAAGAAGAAAGCAGAACCAACAGATACCGTACTAGAAGTATGTGATGTGTGTGTAAGATCTACAAGAGAGGGGCATCATGAAGATGTAGTTAAGAATGTCTCTTTCCAAGTGCGAAAGGGAGAAATTGTCTGCATTGCTGGAATTGATGGAAATGGACAAACAGAACTGATTCATGGAATTACAGGTTTAGAGCCTGTTACTCACGGTAGAATCCTATTAAATGGACAAGATGTAACTAAGCGTTCCATTCGCCATAGACATACAAGTGGAATGTCCCATATTCCAGAAGACCGCCATAAGCATGGGCTTGTGCTTGATTACAATCTTGCGTATAACTTAGTACTACAAGAATACTTTACAGATCAATTTACCAATAAGGGTTTCTTACAGGAGAAACGCATAGAAGAATATGCCACTAGACTAGTGGAACGATTTGATATTAGAAGTGGACAAGGTATCTACACCACCACAAGAAGTATGTCTGGTGGAAATCAGCAAAAAGCTATTATTGCACGTGAAATTACGAAAGAACCAGATGTACTATTAGCGGTACAACCAACAAGAGGACTAGATGTAGGTGCTATTGAACATATTCACAAGCAAATTGTAGAACAACGTGATAGAGGATGTGGCATATTACTTGTTTCCTTAGAGTTGGAAGAGGTATTGTCTCTTAGTGACCGCATTCTTGTTATGTATGAAGGTGAAATCGTAGCAGATTTAGAGACTGATCAAGTGGATTCACAAGAGTTAGGATTGTATATGTTAGGTTCTAGAAAGGCGGATTGTAAGGATGAAGAATAAAGTACAATATTATGGATTCATATCCTCTTTGTGCGCCATTGTAATTGGTTTGTTAGTGGGTCTTGTTGTGTTGTTCTTCTGTAATCCATCCCAAGCATGGCCAGGATTTATAACCATTCTAACAGGCTCCCTTACACGAGGTGCGAAAGGGATTGGACAAGTATTTTACTATGCCACACCTATTATCTTAACAGGATTATCGGTAGGATTTGCCTTTAAAACAGGATTATTTAACATTGGAGCAAGTGGACAATTTATGTTAGGTGGATTTGGTGCAGTCTTAGCAGGTTTAGCCTTAGATGGACTAGGAGAATTTCACTGGATAATATGCGTGCTAGTTGGCTGTTTGTTTGGTGCATTTTGGGGACTTATTCCCGGTATTCTAAAAGCTTATTATAATGTAAATGAAGTTATTTCATCTATTATGCTTAACTACATTGGAATGTATGCAGTGAATTGGATGGTCAAGAGTTCACCACTTTTATTTAATAAGTTAAGGAATGAATCATACTCAGTGCCAACTAGTGCACAGATTCCTAAGATGCACCTAGATGTAATCTTTGATGGCTCTAGTGTACATGGAGGAATCTTCATTGCAATTATTACTGTTGTTGCAGTTCATATTGTGTTGCATAAGACAAGATTCGGTTATGAATTCAAAGCCGTAGGATTGAATCGTAATGCCAGTAGATACGCAGGTATTAATGAGAAAAAGTGTATTATGGCTTCTATGGCAATTGCAGGTGCTATTTCTGGTCTTGCTGGAACGTTAGTCTATTTAGCAGGAACGGGCAAGAATATTGAAATTGTTGATGTTATGGCAACAGAAGGGTTTACTGGAATTTCCGTGGCATTACTTGGAACAGGTAATCCATTTGGAATCTTATTTGCAGGTGTTTTCATTGCTTACTTAACAGCAGGAGGATTTTACTTGCAGTTGTTTGATTTTTCTACAGAAATTATTGATATTATAATTGCGGTTATTATTTACTTTAGTGCGTTTTCCCTAGTGGTTAAAACGTATATAGAGCGAAAGCGTAGCAAGAAAGAGAATGTAGTGGCACAGTCAGAGATGAGTAAGAAGGAGGAGGGTGTGAAATGAGTGTCATACAATTTATTATGCAACAGACCATGATTTTTATGATTCCTCTTCTCATTGTAGCTTTAGGTGGTTTGTTTTCAGAGCGATGTGGTGTTGTGAATATTGCCTTAGAGGGTATTATGACCATGGGTGCTTTTATGGGGATTTTATTCATCAATCTAAGTACATCGGCAACGGATGGCGCATTGTCGGGTCAAGTACAATTGTTATTAGCCGTTGTAGTGTCTATGGTAACGGGTGGAATATTTGCATTTTTCCATGGTTATGCATCCATTCGCATGAAAGCAGATCAAACCATTAGTGGAACAGCGCTCAATATGTTTGCACCTGCATTTGCAGTCTTTGTAGCGCGTATTATTTATGGGGTACAACAAGTATCTTTTGTGAATTCCTTTCGCATTAGTGAAGTTCCAATTTTATGTCAGATTCCCATTATTGGCCCCATGTTATTTCAGAAGACTTATCTGACCACTTATATTGGTATTATTATTCTAATCGTAACTTCTATTTTTCTCTATAAGACGAAAGGAGGACTTCGATTGCGTGCTTGTGGAGAACACCCAGGGGCAGCAGATGCAGCAGGAGTTAATGTACATAGAATGCAATATTTGGGAGTGATTTTATCTGGTGTTTTGGCAGGTCTAGGTGGACTGGTGTATGTGATACCAACTTCAACGAATTTTAACGCCACTGTTTCTGGATATGGATTCTTGGCTGTAGCAGTGTTGATCTTTGGACAGTGGAAGCCTTCTAAGATTTTATGGGCAGCACTATTCTTTGGATTTACCAAGGCTATTGCATCCTCTTATTCAGGGATACCATCCCTTTTAGCACTTGGTCTTCCAAGTTATTTCTATAAGATGGTTCCGTATGTGGCAACCTTAATTGTGTTAATCTTTACTTCTAAGAAATCTCAAGCTCCAAGAGCACTTGGAGTGCCTTACGATAAAGGAGCAAGATAAATGGAGTGGAACGAATTAATAGAAATAGCCATGGATGCAAGAACATATGCCTACACCCCTTATTCCAATTTTCAAGTAGGAGCTGCCTTACTTGCCAAGTCGGGTAAGGTTTATACTGGTTGCAATATTGAAAATGCAGCATATTCCCCAACCAATTGTGCGGAACGCACCGCATTCTTCAAAGCAGTTAGTGAAGGTGAACGAGAGTTTGCAGCCATTGCAGTAGTGGGTGGATTAGAAGGAAATGTTATGTCTTATACCACACCTTGTGGTGTGTGTAGACAAGTTATGATGGAATTTTGTGATCCCAATGAATTTATGATTATTGTTGCAAAAGAGACGTTAGATTGGAAAGAATACCTTCTAACGGAACTTTTGCCTGAAGGATTTGGGCCGCTTAATTTAGATAAATAGTGACACGCATTTGCTTATGGAGAAGCGTCATAAGCAGAAGAATCATGCATAAGCGCTTTAGAAGGAGACGGAATATGTTAGAAAAATTTTTCAAAATGAAAGAAAAGGGCACCAATGTAAAAACAGAGATTATGGCAGGTATTACTACGTTTTTTGCCTTGTCGTACATTGTGTTTGTGAATCCTAATCAAATTGCAGCAGACGGTGCAACTGGTTGGTTAGTAGAGCTAGGTGCTGATGCGGCAGCTATGGGACAGATTTGGAATGCAGTCTTTATTTCCTCTATTTTAGCAGCAGTAATTGGTAGCTTAATGATGGGATTGTATGCCAACTTGCCATTTGCACAAGCTTGTGGAATGGGATTAAATGCCTTTTTCTGTACTTGCTTTGTATCAGGTGCTTACTTTGCAGGAGTTGATGTAATAGCAGGGTATCAGGCAGGTGTAGTAATTATCTTTATCTCGGGAGTGGTATTCTTGATCTTATCAGCCACGGGAGCAAGAGAGTATATTGCCAAAGCCATGCCAGAATGTTTGAAGAAATCCATACCAGCTGGAATTGGTCTATTCATTGCAATGATTGGTTTGAAGAATGCAGGTATTATTCAGGCAAATCAATATACATTTGTTCAGATTGTAGATATTAAAGGAGGAGATTTTGTAACAGAAATAGCTCCTGCCCTTGTTGGATTTATTGGACTACTTGTAATTGCTATTTTAACTAAGCTTAATATGAAGGGGAATATTATTATTGGTATATTTGTATCAACTGTTCTCTATTATATTTTAACTGGTGCAGCTATATCAGTAGATTTAAGCAATATTTCACAATCATTTTCAGATTTTGGTGCAATTGGAATTACTGCAATTTTCACACCAGATGCATGGGCCAATGCCATTAATGGAGCAAATATTGGGGGATTGTTCAGTGCAATTATCTTAGTGATTACCTTCTGTCTTGTAGATATGTTCGATACCATTGGTACTTTATATGGTACAGCAGCACAAGCTAATATGCTTGACAAGAATGGGGATCCAGTGGATGTGAATAAGGCAATGTTGTGTGACTCGGTAGCAACTGTATCGGGAGCGGTACTTGGAACTTCTACTTGTACCACTTATGTAGAGTCGGCAGCAGGTGTTGCAGCAGGTGGAAGAACTGGATTTACAAGTGTAGTAACTGCAATTTGTCTAGCAGCTTGCTTGTTCTTAAGTCCGCTTGCAAGTATTATTCCTTCTTGTGCAACAGCACCAGCACTTATCTTTGTTGGTGTATTAATGGTTAAGAATTTCTCCAAAGTAGATATGAATGATATGCGTTCAGCAGTACCTGCTTTTCTTGCATTAATTATGATGCCACTTACTTATTCGATAGCAAATGGAATTGGTTTAGCAGCAATTGCATACGTATTAATTACAATCTTCACAGGTAAATTCAAGAAAGAAGATATTGTAATCACAGGAATTGCAATCTTATTTGTATTACGATTTGTACTTGTAACCATGTAAGAAACGTATATAAAAAGCATATAAGAATTAAAAAGGCTGTCCCATTCATCTTAGAAGGGACAGCCTTTTTGTGGATTTACATATGGTTATTTTGAAATGTTATAAAATGCCGAGATGCCTTTATATTCGGAAACCTCACCAAGTTGGTCGTGAATTCTTAATAATTGATTGTATTTTGCAATACGATCTGTTCTTGACATAGAACCAGTCTTAATCTGACCAGCATTAAATCCTACAGCAATATCTGCAATGGTCGTATCTTCTGTTTCACCAGAACGGTGAGATACCACACACGTGTAACCAGCTTCTTTTGCCATTTGCATAGCATCAAATGTTTCGGTTAAGCTTCCAATTTGATTTACTTTTACAAGAATAGCATTAGCGATCCCTTTTTCAATTCCTTCTTTTAAAATGCTTGGGTTTGTTACGAATAAATCATCCCCAACAAGTTGCACTTTATCACCAATGCGATCGGTTAGAATCTTCCAACCATCCCAGTCTTTTTCTCCAAGACCATCTTCAATGGAAATAATAGGGTATTTGTCCACCCATTCAGCAAACATATCAATCATTTCGTCAGTTGTCTTCGTTCCACCACCAGATTTCTTTAAGTTATATACGCCATCTTCGTGGAATTCACTAGCAGCAACATCCATAGCAA
>JAWXVE010000065.1:0-12498 GCA_044425575.1 Eubacteriales bacterium
AACAATTTCCAGATAAAACAGACGCTTCTGATGAGTTGAAGCAAGTACGCGCTACCATTGCATCACTTTATTTCGACTTATACGAAAAGGCATTCTTTGAAAGTATGCATGCCACTATCATTCCACCAGTGGTGAAAATGTTCTTCTACTTTTCCTACTTAGATGAAGATTTATGCGAAATGGAACACGTACAAGAATTATATTCGATTGCCTCTTTATTAGATGAGCAAGATCATCCTCGCATTTTCACCTTCTACCATTGGCTTACTGCTATTTACCAAGGAAAAGCAGAACCATGTATGAACGAATTTGAGGTGGATTACACTACTTATATCCAACAATTAAAGGCAACTCACAAAATCGATGCCAGAGAAGCTGCTGATCGATTAGCTGACACAAATGAAAAGGTACGATATGAACTACAGAATATGTTCCCAAGCGTTATGAAGATTACTTTTGGCTCTGTATCTTCTTATTGTCCTGTACTATCTGAGCATCTCATTGCCAAGGAATTAGGCCATTCACAGATGACAACGGATAAAATCGATCAAGCTATTCAGAACATACGCACTCTTGATCCAACTGCTTATTATCAAGAGACTATGTATGAGAATACAGCTTATGATATTCAAAAAGAAGTAATCCACTTAGAATATATCCCTAATGTGATTCTTCTACCAAGTATGGGGATTCGTGGAGTTTTATGGCAAGATATTGAAGGCAGAAAGCGTTCTAGTAGTGCCCGCATTATGGTTCCAATCTTCTATCTATTAGATGTAAATTCCCTCTTTACTCGCATTACTGGAGAATATCGCTGGCAAATCTGTAAACGTATTCAAGGTTCTAGATGGAATAGTGTTGCTGACCCATCTCTTACAAGTGAATACTGTGATTACATTCAGTTCTACCGCAAGAACAAAGATTTATCTGCCGAAGTAAAAGAACGTATTAAAACAGCACTAGCCCGGGCACGTAACAACTACCGCGAATGCTTTATTCAAGATTATATCGAATACATTGATTATGAATCAAAAGGTTCTCCTCGATTGAATAAAGTGGCTCGTAAAATTTTATTAACCTACTGCCCGTTCCCACAAGCCATTAATAAGAACCTTGCTGTAAACCCGCTGTATACAGATTTATTATCAAAGCAAGATTTAAAGCGCAAGCAAAAGGCTCACCGTTTAACTGTTTTAGAACGAAAAATTGCACAATCAGGTCACGCTTTACCTGATGAACTCATTGCAGAACAAGAATTTTATAATTTATAAATCAACTATTGCACTTGGAATCACTATATGTTATAATCCATTTTGTGGCTTGAAATAGTGGCTCCAATCTAGGGGATTGGTCAAGTGGTATGACAGAAGTCTCCAAAACTTTTAGTGGGAGTTCGATTCTCTCATCCCCTGTTATACAAAAACACCTCATATCATATTTGATATGAGGTGTTTTTGTGCTTAATATCTCGACATATACTCCCCATGGGCTTCAATTAATTCATCACACATTGCCTTAATATCCGCGATATTCAACTCTGCTCCTGTATGAGGATCCATCATGGCTGCATAGTAAATATAATTGCGGTCTTTCGTTCTTGCTGCCTCTATGGTTAAGAGCTGCGGAGTAATATTGCTAAGGTTCATAGCAGCTAATTGCATCGGAAGGTTGCCCACATAGCAAGGTGTTACACCACTGCCATCTACCAAACAAGGGACTTCCACACATGCTTCTGTAGGTAAATTAGGAATTAACCCTGTGTTGAGCACATTACCCCCAATCTTATATGGTTCATTGGTTACCATTGCTTCCATAATATAAGAAGCGTACTCATGAGAGCGTGCATGAGTAATCTTACCATGATCTAAGATAGCATACCGCTCCTTATCCCATGCTGCTATTTGCTTGATACACCTTCTTGGATATTCATCCAAAGGAATGTTATATGCCTCAATCATCTCAGGATAATTCTTCTTAATAAAGAAGGGATTGTACTCTGCATTATGCTCACTTGATTCCGTACAGTAATATCCAAAGGTATTAATATACTCATATCTCACCATATCATCGTGTTTCTCTTCCAAATTCTTCTGTAAAGCTCGTTTGCGAATCTCAGGGTATAGATCATTTCCATCTCGATCCCTTAGCTCAAGTAACCATGCCATGTGATTAATTCCCGCAATTACTTCACGAGAACCTTCTAGTTTTTCTTCCATTTGGACACCCGTTAAGATAGTCTTAGCACATGTTTGTACACTGTGACAAAGACCCACGGTTTTAATCTTGGTACATTTTTGCATATATCCTGTCAGAATCGCCATAGGATTCGTATAATTGAGAAACCAAGCATCTGGGCACACTTCTTCCATATCTCTTGCAAATTCTTCTAATACTGGAATCGTTCGCAGTGCCCTCATAATGCCACCAATTCCTAAAGTGTCTGCGATAGTTTGTTGTAAGCCATACTTTCTTGGAATCTCAAAATCCGTTACCGTACAAGGGTCGTACCCTCCCACTTGAATGGCATTTACCACAAAGTCCGCATCTCGCAACGCTTCTTTTCGATTATCTACTCCTAAAAATGTATGAATTGTTGCACGTCCTTCATTTACATTTTGATTCATAGCATCTAAGATGATTTTCGACTCTTTTAACCGTTCCTCATCAATATCATACAATGCCATATATGCTTGTTGTAAAACTGGTGTACACATGCAATCCCCTAATACATTCCGCATAAATACAGTACTTCCAGCGCCCGTAAATGTAATCTTAATCATACCTTTTCCTCCTAGTCCTTTTCTCATGCTCTTGCATTTTATATACATGCATTGTATAATTTTACCACCTTATTTTCTATGGTTATTGTTTCCTATTAATTGTTAAAATGTTGTTTAATCATGCAGAAGATATACTATGCTAAAGGAGAGACTTATGAGCACTACACAATCTATCACCATATTCTACACTGGAAAAGAGCAATGTTGCAAAAATCACTCTTTTGGTCCTGCCATCCGCCCTAATTACTTACTCCATGTAATTCTAGATGGGTGCGGAACTTATGAAGTGAACCATCAACAGTACCACCTGCACCGAGGAGATTGCTTCCTTATTCATCCAAACGAAACCACGGTGTATACTGCTGATTCCACCAACCCTTGGTCCTACGCATGGGTATCTTTTGACGGCTACGAAATATCGTCTATCTTGGAGAATACAGGGTTTACATCCTTACAGGGAAATCACTACACTTGCAAGCCAAACCATACGGATGAATTTATTGACAGAATGTTAGCACTTGTAGATACTGCTGCCACAGGTCACCACAATGAATACGAATCACTTAGTCTATTCTATGGACTTTGTGCCACTTTATATAGCAGCACGGAAAAGGCAAATAATCCTAACGAGGAAACTTATCTGCTAACAGCTTATAATTATATAATTCGTAACTATATGAATGATATAAAAGTGCAAGATATTGCACATGAAGTGGGAATTGATCGCACATATCTATATAAGATTTTTCGTAAATTAGAAAACTGCTCACCGAAACAGTTCCTCACCAACTTACGAATTAAGGCTAGTATGAATCTATTGGCTGATTCGCAGTATAGTATTACACAAGTTGCTTATTATAGCGGATTTCAAGATTCCACTTCTTTCTGCCATCATTTTAAAAAGCACACTAATATGACCCCTAGACAATATCGAATCTATCAACAACCCATTGGATAAAATCAGCTACAAGAATATCGCCAAGCAATAAAATAAATCCGAACCAATCGCCGACAATTACTACCTGCCGTGTTTGGTTCGGATTATATTTATCAACTGCGCAAGATGGGACTTGAACCCACACGTCGTTTCCAACACTAGATCCTTAGTCTAGCCTGTCTGCCAATTCCAGCACTCGCGCATAAGATTAATAACTTAATTAGAATATCAAATACGGATAGAAAAGTCAAGCACAATAGCACCTAACTTTTCTAGTTGAAGTCTTATAATGCAAACTTATTTAAAACATCCATCAATGTATGTGAATTCTCAATTAGCTCTAGACTTGTTGAAGAACTTTCTTCACTTGTACGTGTATTTTGACTTACTACTGTGGAAATTTGTACAATACTAGCATTGATTTCTTCTAAGGATTGTGCCTGCAAATTAATCTGTTCCACAATGCTTTGTATTGATTCTGTAGATACTCCATAACGACGTCTTACATCTCCCAAGGTGCTAGATGTTAGCCCAGCTAAAGAAACGCCCTCTCGTACAGCCTTAGTGGAACTGTCAATTAATACCGTTGTATTACTTACTGCGTCTGCACTTTGGGTTGCCAATAATCGAACTTGATCTGCTACTACAGCAAATCCTTTGCCAGACTCTCCTGCTCTTGCTGCTTCAATAGCTGCATTTAATGCTAAAAGATTAGTCTGGTATGCAATTCCACTAATTGTACTAACGATCTTAGTAATTTCTTCAGAATGAGTTGCAATCTCTGACATAGTACCCATTAACTGCTCCATATATGTAGACGCTTCTGTAAGCTTCTCACCTGCACTATCAGATGCTCCAAGGGCTTCCTTTGTATTATCTGCAATGTGATTGATATTCGTTGAGATACCCCCAATATTATCAGACAAATAATCCACCGCACGTGCTTGTTCCGAAGCTCCTTCCGATAATTCATTGGCTACCACTGCAATACGGTCCGAACTTAACGAAACTTTATCAGAAACCGCGATAACATCGCCTATCAATTGACGAAAAGCAAACTTAATAGATTCTACCGAATCCTGTAATTGTCCAAAATCACCTGCATATCTGGTTTCATTTTCTGTAAATGCCATATTCCCATGAGACAATTCTCCAAGGCGTGTTCCAATATCACCAATAATATAATTAAAACTAGAAATCAAATCACTTAACTCTTGTGATAATGTAGCAAGCTCATCTTCTCCTTCTACTAAATCTACTTCACTTAATAAATCTCCTTCTGCGAGTTTACCAATTCGTTCAGTCAACCCGATAATAGGAGTTGCAATGCGTTCTCCACTTTTTGAAGCCGTTGCGATTCCAAAGAATACCATAATTCCTGCAATTAGAACAATAATAATTGTTCCAATCATTGTTGAGAATAAAAAGTCATTTTGACTAGCAGTTACCGCAATACTCCAACCATCACTACCTGGAATCGTGGTATATGCTTGTATCACAGAGTTCGTTCCATCATTATAATCCGTTACGCCTGCTTCGCCTTCTACTATCTTCTGTTCAACTTTTGCTAATTTTGTAACACTACTACTTACCTGTTGTGTTTCTATCATTTGGATATGGTTTGTTTCACTTAATACTAGTTCATTATCTGGATGGGCAATAACTGTACCATCTTTATCTAAAATATACGCATATCCATCTGAACCTATCGCTACATTCTCAATAATGGAAGTTAAAATATTTGCGTCGCATTTAAAATATAGTACTGCTGTAATTGTATCACCTTGAAATACTGGGGATGATACTACGATATAGGTTCCTGTTCCATCTTCCGTTATGTATGGTGTAGACATATAAGGGTAACCATATAAGGCACCTTGAAAAAACGATTCTCTCGAAAAGTCTTCACCTGTCAATTCATTCACACCATCCATATTAAGCAACCCGCCATCAATCATGTAGTATGCTGCAACTTTTTCATCAATAACACTTTGTTTCGACTCTATTGACATTGATTCGTCGCTAAAAATATCAGCCGTCGCTATTTCACCAATGGTATAAGTATACGTACTAATTGTATTTTGTGCTGCAGCAGCACCTACTTGTACTGTTTCTTGCATCGTACTCTTCAAAGTTAATTGTGTCGATACTAGTAATGTTACAACCGCTGTAATTCCTATGAAAAGCACTGTCATAAGTAAAGGTAATAAAATTGATAATAACACTTTTGATTTAATATTCTTAAAATGTAATTGGAATATACGCATATCATTTCTCCTTTTCAGTCCACTTCATGATTCCATAGCTATTCTACTCCTTTCGTACAAAATGTGCAATCACAACTTTCTGAATTGATCATTTTATTATGAATACTTGAGATGCCACAGTAAAGTTCACAGATATTTAACAAATTCTCTTGATTTTACCCATATTTTTAGGTATAATGCTATTAAGTTTAAGTATTTTCCAACCGATAATAAAGATATCAATAATAACTAAGTAAACGAATTATAAGAATCGAGGTGTTTTTATGACAATATCTAGTAGTAACGGTGTAGATTATAGTGCATTGTTTAGTTCATTAAATACAAGTTCTAGCTCAAGTTCAAGTACCTTATATGATTTAATGACTAGTATTGATTTTACAGAATTGAATTCCATTCGAAGCGGAACCTACAAGATGGCTCTTGATGCCTACTATGGCAATAGCTCTTCTTCTGTTTCTGTAAGTGATGGCACTGTTTCCTTTAGCGAAGATGCAAGTTCTTCTTCAACAGAGACTTATCTTACAGAAAGTGAGACAGAAGAATTAACACAGTACCAAGACATTCAAGAGACTAGTAGCACATTAGCTGCAAGTGCAGATAAATTATTATCAACTGACTATGGTGCTGTTTTTGAAGAGACGAATATTATTACGCAAGATGAAGATGGTGTTGGAACATTGACTCGTGGTTACGATGTAGATGCAATCTATGATGAGATTAGCACATTTGTATCAAGCTACAATGAGTTAGTTACTTCTGCTAGTAGTACTTCTTCTAGTTCTTTAAATAGTCAAGTATCTAATATGGTAGATATTATGGAATCCTACGCTTCAACTTTAGAAGGTTATGGCATTACCATGAATGAAGATAATACGCTTTCTGTTGATGAAGAAACATTTAAGGCTTCTGATATGGAATCTGTAAAGGATACATTCGCTTCCTCATATTCCATTGGTTCACGGATTTCAGATTCTGCAACTTATGTGAATAACCTTGCTTCATATGAAGTTACCAAAGCTACTTCATATGGATATAGTTCTTCTGCAACTTACGACGATGTTTTTAGCAGTGGCAATCTATACGATAGTTTATTCTAATGATACAAGATACATAACAATAGAAAAGAAACGAGTCATAGACTCGTTTCTTTTCTATTGTATTTTCCTATTATATTTACCTAAGAAATCTCAAAGTTTAATGCATTCTTGACAAAAGACAAAAAGAGTGGATGTGGTTTGTTCGGTCTACTCTTAAATTCTGGATGGAATTGTACTCCCACTAAGAAATCATTGTTTGGATATTCTACTGCCTCTACTAACATATCATCTGGAGAAGTTCCAGATATTTTAAGTCCCTTATCTAACATAGCATTGCGGTAGAAATTGTTGAATTCATAACGATGTCTATGTCTTTCATGAATTAATTCTTTCTCATAAGAATCATGCATAATGGAATCAGAAGCTACTTTACATGGATAAGTACCAAGGCGCATACTACCACCTTTTAATACAACCTTCTGCTGTTCTTCCATTAGGTCGATTACTAAATGTTGTGCCTCTGCATTGAATTCTCTTGAATTAGCATCTGAGAAGCCACACATATTTCTAGCAAATTCCATTACAATAATCTGCATACCAAGACAGATTCCAAAGAGTGGCACGTTACGCTCTCTTGCATATTCACAGGCCATAATCATTCCCTCTGTTCCACGGTCACCAAATCCACCTGGAATCAAGATACCTTGCACACCTCCAAGTACTCCCTGAATGTTTTCTTTTGTAATAGTCTCACTATCAATCCACTCTAGCTCCACCATTGCAGAATATTCGTATCCTGCATGATAAAGTGCTTCTACAATAGATAAATAAGCATCATGTAATCTTGTATATTTCCCTACAATGGCAATTGTCACTTTCCCATCTCTTGCTTTAATCTTAGTGACCATAGTCTCCCACGTAGATAAATCTGGTGCAATAGTGTCTAACTTCAATTCTCTACAGACTACTTTGTCTAGTCCATTATCATGAAGCATCATAGGTGCTTCGTATAGACAGGGAAGAGTTACGTTCTCAATTACGCAATCCTTCTTTACGTTACAAAAGAGTGCGATCTTATCCTTAATCTCCTGCTCAATACTTTCATCTGAACGAGTAATAATAATATTTGGTGCAATCCCTAGGGCACGTAATTCTTTCACTGAATGTTGTGCGGGTTTCGACTTATGCTCTCCCGATGCTTTTAAATATGGCACAAGTGCTACGTGAATAAAGATGCAATTATCACTGCCAATTTCTAGGGAAATCTGGCGAATTGCTTCTAGGAATGGTTGGCTTTCAATATCACCAATGGTTCCACCAATTTCCGTAATCAGTATATCTGCATTGGTTGTCTTTGCACCTGAATAGATGAATTCCTTAATCTCATTAGTAATATGAGGAATTACTTGTACCGTTTCCCCCAGATAGCCTCCTGCACGTTCACGACTTAATACATTAAAATATACTTTTCCAGAGGTTAAATTAGAGAATTTCGTTAAGTTCTCATCTATAAATCGTTCGTAATGTCCTAAATCTAGGTCTGTTTCTGCTCCATCTTCTGTTACAAATACTTCTCCATGTTGATAAGGGCTCATAGTTCCCGGGTCAACATTCATATAGGGATCTAACTTCTGTGCTGCAACTTTTAGTCCTCTTAATTTTAATAATCTTCCTAATGATGCTGCTGTAATCCCTTTTCCTAAGCCTGATACAACACCACCTGTAACAAATATAAACTTCGTCATGATGATATCCTTTCTCTATTGTTCTAAATCACTCTTCTTTTGCATTGTTGCACCTTGTCCACCTGAAAAGCATTGAGTACAGAAACGCATATCTGATGTACGGCAAGATGTTTTTAATCCTTCTAAACTAATGTATCCTAACGTATCTGCACCAATATTCTTACAGATCTCTTCTTCTGTCATTTTATTTGCGATTAGATTCTCTTCTCGATCAATATCTGTTCCATAATGGCAACTATAGATAAAAGGTGGAGATGAAATACGCATATGCACTTCGGTTGCGCCTGCTTCTTTCAGACTTCTAACAATTCGCTCACTCGTGGTACCACGAACAATGGAATCATCGATTAACACAATTCGTTTTCCCTCCACATTAGTTCTTAGTGGATTGAGCTTAAGTCTTACTGCATTTTCTCGCTGTGCTTGCGTTGGGTAGATAAAGCTCCGTCCTATATAGCGATTCTTCATAAACCCTGGAACAAGTGGAATTCCACTTTCTAGGCTATACCCAATAGCCGCCTCTAATCCACTATCTGGTACACCACATACAATATCTGCTTCCACTGGGAATTCTCTTGCAAGAGTTCGTCCCATTTCGCACCTAGCTTCATAAACGGATAATTTATCAATAATGGAGTCTGGCCTTGCAAAATATACGTATTCAAAAATACATAACCCCGAATTCTCAGCTTTCTTCGTTAATTCAATTCGTTCATACGTAATCTTGCCATCTTCCATAACAATGACTTCTCCAGGTGCCACATCGCGCAAATATGTGTAACCACAACTGTCAAGACCGCAACTTTCTGATGCTACTGCAAGTCCTCGCTCATTGTATCCAATGCATAATGGTCGGAATCCGTTAGCATCTCTTACAACGATTAACTTATTATTACCTGTCATAACCACAAGCGAAAAAGCGCCTTCCAATTGCTTTGCCGCTTCAATTACACCGAATAAGGGGCTGTCATTTTTCATACTGTGATAAGCAATAAGGGACGACACTACTTCACTATCACTTGTAGCCTCAAAGTGCAACCCACTTTTTAATAATTGCTCTTTTAACGCCTTGGCATTGGTTACATTCCCATTGTGTACCGTTGCTAAGCGACCTGTTAAGTATTCTGTAATAAATGGCTGCACATTTTGAATGGTATTATTTCCAGTGGTGGAATAACGATTATGCCCAATGGCTACAGCACCATCATTCAAGTACTCAATATCTGCCTGAGTAAATACTTCACTTACCAGTCCTTCTGCCTTATGACATAGAATGTGATTGTTCTTCACTACTGCAATTCCAGACCCCTCTTGTCCTCTGTGCTGCATTGCTAAGAGCGCATTGTATACAATCCCTGCAAGGTAACTAGTATTCTCTTTCATACTTAGCCCAAATACTGCGCATTCCTCATGCAATTTGTCATTCTCATAATTATTAATTATCATAAGTTTTCAATATCCCTTCTGCTACTGCGCGTTTTGTTATGCGCATATCCATTGCTTGCCTCTCTATATGCTTATGTGCCTCTAATTCAGTCATGGTTAAATGCGAAATTAAAAGGCATTTTGCTCGATTAATCATACGTATATCTTCTATCTTCTGTATTAACTTCTTATTCTCATTCTGCACACGCTGCATACGATAATAGGCTACTTGTGTCATTTTCAGGGCATTCCAAAATAAGGTCTTACTAATTGGCTTAGCCACCACCACAATTCCTAACCGTTCTACTTTACTACAAATTTTATCATACAATTCCGATTTTACCAATAAGATTACTTCACTTAATTCTTGTTCCACTAGATGAAGTGCCAATTCTTCCCCATATTCATCTGATAGGGGAGCATTAATAATACACAAATCAAATTGTTCTTCTATTAACACTCTTCTTGCTTCACCAGAAGAAGTAACTACTTGTATTCGTCCAACAGGTAACTGCTCTAGTATTTGTTTTAAAAATGGTATGCTTTTCTCGGAACTAGATATAATTAATGCACTATCCATTGACATATTAATATCCATGCCTTTCTTCTCATCCTGCAAACTTTGGGTCGCAGACACAAATTTGCGTATGAAAAATTTTATTTATCACACTAACCATCTATTCATTTCTATACATCTTCCAGATAATATATGTCATCTAGTATCCCATTCTCTTCTTGCAACTTGCAAATACTGTTTCAACCCTTGTTCTCCTAGAACTGAACGAACAAAATCTGACTGTGCTGCCTCTTCTATAGCCTCTAATAAATTCATAGGTAATTTGGCCAGTTGTAACACATCCACTTGAGGTTCTTCTAGAAAATTATCTTGAGTCTGCTGTGGTAAGTCTAACTGATTACGAACACCTTCCATTCCTGCATGAATAATGAGTGCAAAGGCAACATAAGGATTCAACATTGGATCTGGAGACCGTAGTTCAAAACGTAATTGTCCCTTTCTAGAAACTGGTATTGAGATAAGCTGTGCTCTGTTTTGTCTTGACCAAGATACGTATTTTGGTGCTTCAAAACTGCCTAATCGTTCATAGGAATTATTAAGTGGATTTAAAAACAACGTAATCTCACGAATATGCTTTAGAATTCCTGCAATAAAGCTTTCAAAATCTTGTTTGCGTTCTTGCATGCTTTTATTAGGGAGAAACTCATTTCCTTTTAAGGAAATATGAATATGCATGCCATTTCCGCTTTCTGTCTTAAGAGGTTTTGGTACAAAAGAGGCTGATAGCCCATTTCTTGCAGATATAGAACTTACTACATTCTTAAAAGTTAGGAAATTATCTGCACTAGAAACAGTATCTGAGAACTTAAAATCGATTTTATTCTGTCCTGGCCCTTGTTCATGATTGGAAGTCTCAGGGGAAATTTCCATTTCTTCCAAACAGAGACAGATTTCTCTTCGAATATTTTCGCCCTTATCGAGAGGTGCCACATCAAAGTAACCACCGCGATCAAGTGGTACTGTAGTGGCATCTCCATTCTCATCTGTCTTAAAAAGGTAAAATTCGCATTCTGTTCCTATCTGACAAGAGTAGCCTTCCTTCTGAAATGTCTCCACAGTATCTTGCAATAATGTTCTAGCATCGCAGATAAAAGGGGTATGATCTGGATATTGAATAGTACAATAAAATCTTACTACACTAGATTGCTGTGGTCTCCAAGGAAGCACACACATGGTATCTGGTTGAGGCACTAATAATAAGTCTGCACGTTCTCCATCCCAAAATCCATCTACACCCCATGCATCAAATCGTATTCCTTCTTCAAATGCGCGCAATAACTCACCTGATGTAATGGATATATTCTTCTGTCTGCCTAATAAATCACAAAATGCAAGTCGTATAAACTTCACATCATTTTCTTCAACAAATTCTAGCACTTCCACAATCGTACGCTTCATCTATTTGTAATCCCTTCAACTATTTTAATCAGAAAACAACTCTAAAAACTCAAAAAGCGTCCATTAGATAACACATAGATTGTCATGTTGTTACTTTCTATCTATTACCTAATAAACACTTGGTCTACTGGAATAATCGTACAAGATTCACTATTGTTTGTCAACCACTTTACTCATATTTAATAGCAATTTTAGATTTTTTATAAAAAAGTGGTTCTTTCCGAAGTTAGTTGGTTTTCGGTGACAATCCATCCTTTTTGTGATATACTAAAAAAAACAAAAAGGATGGATTACTATGGATGAATTCATAAAGTTATTAGATGAAAATTTAG
>JAWXVE010000066.1:0-12458 GCA_044425575.1 Eubacteriales bacterium
TAGTATACTTCCTTTACCATGGATTAGCGATTTGCTTCCACTATCTTTGGTTGGTAGCCTTCTTGTTCTAATTTAGACAGAATCTGATGCTTATGTTCTGCGCCAAAGGCTTCTAAGGTAATCTGTAATTCTACTGCTACATTTCGATTCGTTGAGATAAATTGATTATGTTCTAATTCAATTACATTTCCATTTTCCTGAGCAATTACGTCAGCTACTCGGCTTAATTCACCTGGCTTATCTGGCAATAAAACAGAAACTGTAAAGATACGGTCACGGAACATAAGGCCTTGTTGTACTACAGAAGACATGGTAATAATATCCATATTACCGCCACTTAAAATGGCAACGACTTTCTTCCCTGTAACAGGCAATTGCTTTAATGCTGCTACGGTTAATAAGCCTGCATTCTCTACCACCATCTTATGGTTTTCCACCATATCAAGGAAGGCAACTACTAGATCCTTATCTTCTACTGTAATAATTTCATCAACGTTCTCTTTCACATATTCGTATGTTAACGTACCTGGAGTCTTTACTGCCGTACCATCTGCTATGGTATTTACTCCGTCTAAGGTAATCACTTTTCCTTGTTTAATAGATTCTTGCATGCAATTGGCACCTGCTGGTTCTACTCCAATTACGCGAATCTTTGGATTTAACAACTTAGCAAGGGTAGATACGCCTGTAGCTAATCCACCACCACCAATGGGTACTAGAATATAATCCACGAGAGGTAACTCTTTCACAATTTCCATCGTAATCGTGCCTTGTCCAGTTGCTACTGCTGCATCGTCAAAGGGGTGAATGAAGGTATAACCATGCTGTTCTGCCAACTCATAGGCAAGGGTGCAAGATTCATCGTATACATCTCCATGCAAGATTACTTCTGCTCCATACCCTTTGGTACGATTCACTTTCATAAGAGGCGTAGTTGTTGGCATAACGATGGTAGCCTTTACACCATATCGCTTTGCTGCATAGGCAACTCCTTGGGCATGATTACCTGCCGATGCTGTAACAATCCCCTTCTTACGCTCCTCGTCTGTTAAAGTACTCATTTTATAATAGGCACCTCTTACTTTATAAGCACCTGTTAATTGCATATTCTCAGGCTTTAAATATATTTTATTGCCTGTTTGTTCACTTAGGAATTCACTGTAGATCAGCTTAGTCTCAGAAATAACCGATTGTACAATCTGTGTCGCTTCTTCAAATCGTTCTAATGTTAACATACGTTTTCCTCTTCTTCCTCTTCTCCCGTGTCATCTCGATCAAATAATGCACGAATAAATTGTCTGGCATCAAACTTTTGAAGGTCATCAATTTTCTCTCCCACCCCAATATATTTAACAGGTACTTGTAAGTTTGACTGAATAGCTATGGCAATTCCACCCTTAGCTGTTCCATCCATCTTGGTTAGAATAATACCACTTAGATTGGATACCTCACCAAATTCTTTCGCTTGGTTTAAGGCATTTTGTCCTGTGGATGCATCTAGTACGACTAGGTTCTCTCGATGGGCATCCGGCATTTCCTTGGCAATAATACGGTCCATCTTACGAAGTTCTTCCATTAAGTTCTTCTTATTGTGTAAGCGACCTGCTGTATCACAGATTAAAACGTCTACATTTCTAGCTTTTGCAGCCTGTAATGCATCGTATACAATAGAAGAAGGATCACTCCCCTCCATGCCTGTAATCACATCTACTCCTGCACGATTAGACCATTCCACTAATTGTTCCGAAGCAGCAGCACGAAATGTATCTGCGGCAGCTAGTAGCACTTTATTCCCTTTTGCCTTAAGGTCACTTGCTAGTTTTCCAACGCTCGTTGTTTTGCCTACTCCGTTTACCCCTATTACTAGTATAACAGACTTACGTTGTTCGTATACATAAGATGTTTCCTGACCAACCTGCATCTGCTCTTCTAAGGTATTCATAAGAACCTCTCTACATTCTGAGGGTACTTTAATACGTTGTTCCTTTACTTGACGCTTTAACTCCTCTAAGATGATTTCTGTGGTATGGACTCCCACATCCCCCATAATCAGCACTTCTTCTAATTCTTCATAGAAGTCATCATCAATATCTGTTGCCCTATTAAAGATGGTATCCATACCTGTTACAATCTGATTTCTCGTCTTAGATAATCCTTCTTTCAAACGACCAAATAAGCTTTTCTTCTCACTACTCATATGTGCCAACTCCTTTATTCTAACCGCTTAATTGCTTATCAATTAAATCAACGCTAACTAGTGCAGATACACCTTTTTCTTGCATAGTAATACCATAGAGGCGGTCTGCTTTCTCCATGGTACCACGCCTATGGGTAATCACAATGAATTGCGTGTTTTTCGTTAATTTACTTAAATACTTGGCAAATCGTGCCACATTATTCTCATCTAAGGCTGCTTCTATCTCATCTAGCAGGCAAAATGGTGATGGTTTCAAGTTCTGAATAGCAAAGAGTAACGCAATGGCTGCTAGTGCTTTTTCCCCACCTGATAATTGCATCATATTCTGCAATTTCTTTCCTGGTGGTTGGGCAATAATCTTAATCCCTGCCTCTAATACATCTTCCTCTTCCATTAATTCTAGGGTTCCCTTTCCACCGCCAAATAATTCCTTGAATACATGGTCAAATTCCTTGGCTATTTCCTGAAACTTTTCGTTAAATTGCTTTCTCATAGAGGAGTCTAGTTCTTGAATAATACCAATTAGTACTTCTTCTGCTTCTACTAAATCATCGTGTTGCACTCTTAAGAAGTCATAACGTTCTAATACATTTTTATAATCTTCTATGGCATTAATATTTACTACACCAAGCCCCTTTATTTGTTCTTTTAGAGAAGCTACTTCTCGTTTCATCTTAGACAAATCGGTCATAGATTCATCGCGAAGAGTAGCTGCATCTGATAGAGTAATCTCATACTCGTCCCACATATAATGAATCTGACCAGACATGGATTCTTCGAACTTCTCCTTTTGGGCTTGTAGACGATAGACTTCTTTATCTAACAAGGAAATCTGATTTGCCATTTCTTCCCTACGTTCAAAGAATTGCTTTTGTTTGGCTGACAAAGTTTCTTTTAACTCACTCTTTTTCTCTAGTGTAATTTGTGCATCTGACTTAGAGGCATCTGATGCAATAAGAGTCTTTTTGATTGCTTCAATATTTTGCTGTTTGTAGGCATAAGATTCTTCACTAGCTAGAAGTGCTTCATTTGTCTGATTGAGTTCCTCTAATAGAATCTCTAATTCCCCTTGAATACGATTTACATTTTCTTGTTGGAAGCCTTGCTTTTGTACCATGCTTTCCACTTGTATATCTTGTTCCGAAACAGCAGCACTTTGCTTACTTTCTTCCACACGCTTTTCTTCTAGAAAGACTAGTCGTCCTTGAATATTACTTTCATATTCTTTCTCTAATTGTTGCGACTGTTCTAATTCCTTAAGAAGTTCATCCTTTTCCCCGTGCCAGTGAATTAATTGCTCTGCGATTTCTCCTCGTTCTTTTTCAAGATCTAAGAAACCTTGTACCACTTCGTTCTTGCGCTCACGTTCTTTATTTAGATTCATTCGAGTAGTATTTTGTGCAATATATTGTCTCTGAATTTCTTTCTTAGACTCTTCTAATGCAATCCGCAGCTTTCCTCTTTCTTCTTTGCTACTTGTAATCTTTTGATTGTAATCGTCTACTCTTTTTCCTGCATCTTGTACAGCCTTCTCTAGTTCTGCTAATTCACGTTTTCGACTAAGTAAGTTACTGGCATTCTTATACGTACCACCACTAATTGCACCGCCTGGCACAAGAAGTTCTCCTTCTAGAGTAACCATTCGAATAGAGTACTTATACTTCTTGGCAATCGGAAGTGCGTGCTCCATAGTGTCAACTACTACAATCCGTCCAAGCATTGCAGTGGCAACATTTATATAAGCTGTGTCTACCTGAACTAGCTCATGAGCCATACCTAGAACACCTTTTTCTGTAAGAATCTCTTTCTCCCCTAGCTTCTTTGGGTTTTGAATGCTCGTAAGAGGCAGAAATGTAGCACGTCCATATTTGTGCTTCTTTAAATATGCGATCATCTCTTTCGCTGTATTTTCTTCTCTGGTTACAATGTTTTGTATATTACCACCAAGAGCTGTTTCAATAGCTACTTCATATCGTTGTTCCACTTGAATAATATCAGCTACTACACCAATTAGTCCTTTTCGTTCTCCTTTACATTCCATCACTCGCTTTACGCTAGCTCCATACCCTTCGTAACGCTCATTTAAGTTGGAAATTGCTTGAAGCTTAGAGTGGGCAGCATGGTAATTCTTCTGCTGCTCTTGTAACTTCTCATCTGTTTTGCGAAGTTCTTCTCGTATTTCATATAACCGCGTATCCATAGCCTTCTGTTCTACTTGGTGCGTGGCGATATTCTGGGTAATAGTTTGAAATTCTTCTTCTAAACTACAAATCATCTCATCCTGATGTTGTTCATCTGATTTCGCACTTAACAATTTTGCATCTAACTGTGCATTGCGGATGGTTACTTGCTCCAAAGAAGAATCATTTCGAGCCATACGTGCCTTAATAGTTGCTCTCTCATTTAACAACTCCATCATATTGTTTTTACAAGTTTCAATATAGGCGTTATGTTCCTCAATGGCTGTTTGTATGGTGAGTAAATCTTCCCTTACTTGTTCCTTCTTCTCAAGTAACTGGGATAACGTTTGATCAATTTCTTCTTTTTTCTGTAAAGTTTCTGCTTTTTCCCCTTCTTTTCCTCCAATTTGTTCTTGCACATAAGTTAATCTTGTATGTAAATGTGCTTCATTTTCTTGGATGGATTTCATCTGTTCCTTTAGGACATTAACCTCTCCCTCTAACTTACCTCTTGTAAGGGCAGAATCTGTTAAAGCAGACCTAGCCTCTTCAATTTCAACTTCTAAGGATTCTAAGGTGCCGGCTACTTCCTCATACTCTTCCTTAATACGCTCTAAAGTATTATTGGAAATGTTATAATCATCTGAAGCAATTTTATGCTTAATGGTTACCTCGTCTAATTGACCTTTTGTCTTTTCATTTTCTAATAGAAACTTATTGACATCATAGAATTTTAATGCTTCTTTCTTTTTAGGAATAATTTTGCCACTTCTGCTTGTTTTTCTAGAGGATCCACTTGTTTTTCTAATTCTGCTAAAATATCTTTTACACGAATCAGGTTCTGCTTTTCCTCTTCTAACTTCTTAGAAGCTGTAATCTTTCTTCGCTTAAACTTAACAATACCAGCGGCTTCGTCAAATAATTCTCTCCGTTCCTCTGGCTTTCCACTTAATATTTTATCAATTTGTCCTTGGCCGATAATGGAATATCCTTCTTTCCCAATTCCAGTGTCGTAGAACAGTTCATTTACATCCTTTAGGCGACAAACATGTCCATTGAGTAAATATTCACTTTCTCCAGAACGGTAGATTCTCCTAGCAATCTTCACTTCATTATAATCAATAGCAAGTTCATGATCACTATTATCAAGTGTAATGGCCACATACGCATATCCCACAGGCTTTCGATTCTCAGTTCCAGAAAAGATAACATCTTGCATAGATGCACCACGTAATTGCTTAATCCGCTGTTCCCCAAGGACCCATCTGACTGCATCGGCAACATTACTCTTTCCACTACCATTCGGTCCTACAATACCCGTAATTCCATTATGAAATTGAAAATTGATTTTATTGGCAAATGATTTAAACCCATGCACTTCTATGCTTTTTAAATACATGCTGTTCTCTTCCTAACTTTTCTTTGTCTTAACCTGATTCTTAAACATTTTAATCGCTTGATAAGCTGCATTTTGTTCTGCGCTCTTCTTGTTCTTACCCGTACCTCTACCTACGATGTTCTCTTCTAATATGACTTCTATTGTAAAAATTTTGTCATGTTCTGGGCCAGACTCATCTACTAGACGGTAGGTAACTGGTGGCTTTCCTTTTGCCTGTACGAACTCTTGCAACGAGGACTTACTATCGTAGAATAACTTCTTATCTTCTAAATCCGATAAAATATTGCGGTGAATAAACTGTTTCGCTTCTTCAAAATTGCTATCTAGAAAAATGGCACCAATAATGGCTTCCATACAATCCGACAAAATGGAATCTCGTTCACGTCCTCCTGTTTGCTGTTCCCCTTTTCCCAAATAAATGTACTGTCCAATGTGTAATTCTCTGGCACAAAAAGCAAGTGCTGGTTCACACACATAGGTAGAGCGTAATTTTGTCATTTCCCCTTCTAAATATGCATCTGATTCTAAGTATAAATATTCACTTGATACTAACTCTAACACTGCATCTCCTAGGAATTCAATTCGCTCATAATCTTTCACCTGACGAATTCGCTTCTCATTGGCATAAGAGCTATGAGTTAATGCTTGCTTTAGCAAATCTATGTTTTTGAATTGATACTCTATAGTCTGTTGGAGTTGTTGTAACTTATCTGCTTCATTCATATTCATCTATTTCGTTCCTTCTTCTCTTGCAAATGCTTGTGTAATCTTCTCTACCATACCTTCCTTTTGGAATGTAGCACATTGTAGAATGGAATTCTTAATCTCTGCTGATTTAGAGCTTCCATGAGTTTTCACCACCAATCCCTTTAATCCTAGAAGTGGTGCTCCTCCATATTGGTCTAAATCAAATGTCTTTAATGTTTCCTTCAAAGCAGGTTTTACTAATAGTGCACCTATTTTACTACGTACATTTGAAAGCATTCCTTGCTTTATCTTTCGTAGCAACATAAGACCTACCCCTTCGTATAATTTTAAGATTACATTCCCTACAAAAGCTTCGCATACAATCACATCTGCCATGCCTGATGGAATTTCTCTCGCTTCGACACTTCCAATAAAGTTAAGGTCATTACATTCTTTTAACAATGGAAAAGTTTCTTTCACAAGTGCATTTCCCTTTTCTTCTTCTGCACCATTATTCACAATTCCCACTGATGGGTTATCAATACCCACTACATATTTCATATAAATAGAACCCATTTTTGCAAATTGTACTAGATGGGATGGTCTAGCATCTACATTGGCTCCACAATCAATTAAAAGGGATGCGCCATTTTCAGTAGGAATTAGCGGTGCAAGCGGGGGACGCTCTACTCCCTTAATACGACCTACAATTACTTGACCTCCTACTAATACGGCCCCTGTACTTCCTGCTGATACAAATCCATCACAAGTACCTTCCTTTACTAAAGTAAGTCCTCTCACAATAGAAGAATCTTTCTTCTTACGAATGGCCATAACTGGGGATTCTGCTGTGTCTATGATTTCTCTTGCATCTACTACTATTACACGTTTTTCATCATATGTATGCTCTTTTAATGCTTCTAGAATGACTTCTTGTTGTCCTACAAGTGTCACATGGACACCACTATCCTGGTTCACTGCTTCAATGGCACCTTTAATTGGTTCTAAGGGAGCATTGTCACCTCCCATTACATCAACTGCTACATTTACACGATTTTCCATGATTCCCTCACATTCTAACTAATAACCAATTCCATTACCATTTTGCATCCTATCCATTTTCAAAAACAATAAATATAGAAAATGGCATATACATTAACTATACAAGAGCTATGTTAGAATTGCAAGGAAAAATTGCTCTGCACAGATTTTTTGAGATATTTATAGAAAAATATTATATATTTATCACAAAATTTAACATTTTAATTGAAATTATATGGTATTAATTGTATAATATACATAGTTATGAAAACACACAAAAGGAGTATCGTATATGTTTGACCGTATATTTAGTGAGTATTTATTGGTAACCGGTAAGTTAATGAGTACAGATATTGATTTAATCTTTAATGCGCAAGAAACCTCTAGAGCCAGACTTGGTGTCATTGCAGTTATGGAGAAGTTAATGACTGTAGAACAAGCAGATGAAGTAAATCATTTGCAATCTATTTATGATAAGCTCTTTGGTGATATTGCTATTGAAAATGGATATTTAACCCAAGGACAGGTAGAACGATTAATTGCGTTACAAGGAAATCAATTCCTTTCTTTTTTACAGACTATTGTAGATTTGAAATTATTGAGTATGGATGAAATCAATGCAAGCTTAGATGCTTATCAAGTTGAAAACAGCCTTACTGCTATGAATATTGAAGATTTAAAAAGTTGTTCTGTTTCACGCATTATACCAATCTTCTTATTCCAACAATCATCATTTTTACAAGATTATGCTGGTCTACTAGCTCGTACAATGATTCGGCTCTTAGACTACCGTGCATACATTGGATCCCCTCATATTGCTAATGAAATTTCTACTCCTTGTTTAAGCATGCAACAACTTTTAGGTGATCATTCTATTATGTGTGCCATTCACGCTCACTCTGACCACTTAATTGCTGCTGCAAAGTTATTTGCTGGGGAGAAATATATTACAACCACAGAAGATGCATTAGATGCTCTTTGCGAATTGATTAATTGTATTAATGGTATGTTTGCCACTGACTTATCTAAGGATAATATCGATCTAGATATGGATATTCCTCATTACTACTTAGAATATACCACCCTCTCTTGTGAGAACATTTTGTGCATTCCAATTAAATTCATGAACTGTGAGTTTGAGGTATGTATTGCAATAGACCAAGAATTTAACATTCAATAAGGAGATGATTAATATGGCAACAATTTTAGTAGTAGATGATTCACGTATCTTTCGAAATATTTTAGAAACAACATTGACTGAGGTTGGTCATCAAGTAGTAGGCAGCGTAGCAAACGGACAACTTGCTCTTGATTTTCTAAATAACGCACACCCTTTGCCAGAACTCGTAACACTTGATATTACCATGCCTGTTATGGAAGGAATCGAAACTTTGCGTAGCATTATTAGTTTGTTTCCTGGTGTAAAGGTAATTATGGTAAGTGCATCTGGACAAAAAGGAAAAGTAATGGATGCTTTAAAAATCGGCGCACTAGACTTTATCCAAAAACCTTTTAAACCAGAAGAAATTAACGAAGTAATTAAGAAATATTTTCCACTAGAAGAATCATAAGTTAGTAACACCATACATGAAAATAGTAAAATACCCAGTATCCATAATTAGATTCTGGGTATTTTTATATTGCTCTACATACCATTATTGTATACAATACAAAGGGAGAAGATAAATTTTATCTTCTCCCTCTTCTTTGCAAATTCAAAGATTTGCATTACAATTCTTACATTGCATCTACAAGCTTTTTAAGTGCTGCTAATGCTTCGTCTGGTAATTTATCATAACCGTCTTTCTTAGTAGCGAAATCTTCTACTGCTTTCACACGGCTAAGCATTGCATTCTTAAGGCCTTCTACATAAGCTGCATCATTAAGATCTGGTGTAAAGGCATCTGAAGTTTTACCTAACCAATCTGTCATGATTTCGATATCTTCAAATGGTCCCCATTGCTCGAATTTTGCTTTTCCTTCTACAATTGTTTCAAGAATTCCTAATGTATCAGCTGGTTTTACTTTTGTTCCCATAAAGTCACCAGTGTTGATAATGTAACAATCTACATTTTTCTCACCAACTAATTTCTTGAACTTCTCGTAATCATTTACAAGTGGGTAAGTTCTAAACGGGTTAGCATATGGTACGAAACGTAACGCATTTAAATCTGTTCCTGCTGCAACACGTTCTGCTGTAGAAGTCTTTGTTGCTAATACCGCACCCATAACAGAAGCAAGCGCTGATCCATCTAATTTAACAACTGGTGGGAATGTAGGATCTTTCATAATCCAGAAGATTGAATTAACTGGTTCTGCAATCTTATCCACACGGTTTGGTGACCATAATTTAGACTTAATTGCACGTCCATTACCATTTCTAACGTCTTCTGTTACTAATTGAATCTTACCTTCTTCATCTTGTGTACAAGAGCAGTTTTGTGCAGATAATAAGTACTTGTTATCTTCACAACCTGTTGGGTAATCTTGTGTCTTATCAAAATATGTAGGCTCTAATGCTACTGATGCACAAGTGTCCGAGTTAATGATGAACGCATCATCATGAAGTACTGTAACACCGTATTTGTCATCATGTCTTGCATGTGTAATAGTTGATTTACCAGATCCTGATAATCCAAATACAGAAGCAACGTATTTAGAACCATCTGATAATGTATATTCTTTTTGTCCACCGTGGCATGATGCATATCCGTTACGGTTTGCAATAGCCCAAGCCATAGTTAAAGTACCTTTTTTGTGCTCTCCAAAGTATCTCATACCTAAGATTGCTGCACAGTTTGCATCTGTATCAAAATAGCAAAGTGTAAGTGGATCACTTAAACAGCTAAAGTCAACGTCTGGGTGTTCAGTTGGTACCCATTGTGGGTCAGAGAAAATATAGATGTCAGACTCATTGCCATTTCCAACTGCCACTGAATCTTTATACATTTTTGTATATTCATCTGACATGTATTGGAAGTTCAACATCCAGTTGTACATAATGTTTTCTTCGCCTTCTGGAAGAAGTAAGTGCGCTTTTACCATGAATTCTGGATCAAGTCCAACGTATACTTCAATATGATACATTTGTTTCCAACGTGTTTCATATACAGCATCCATAACTACTTTGTCAAGCTTACCTGCGTCTACACCTGGCTCACCTTTAATACGACGAGCTCCTGCGTAACGACCTGTTACAGCACCATCATTGAATAAAAGAACTTTTGAATCTTTGTCAAGCCCAAATTCTTCTCCTCTATATACAGGCATGTCAGTTACAACTGTACCTGGAGAGTTCTTTGCTAATTCATAAGCTTCTTTCAATGTACTAACTTTTACTACATTATTTCCGTAAAATGCTGCTTCTACAATAGAGCGAGTTTTAGAAAAACCAACTTTACCTGCACCAATCTCAGAAATTGGGTAATACGCTTTTGTTGACATATTATTGTCCTCCTTAAAATTTTGATTGTAAACACCTCTGTTATTATCTCAAAACCCACTATAAAAGTCAAGTTACTTCACCATTTTTTTACAATTGTCTTGTAACTTTTTTTAGCCATTCTCGTTCTCTGTCATTTACATAAGGACTTATCTGTTCATAGACTTGTGCATGGTAAGAATTCAGATTATTGATATCTTCCGTTGTAAACTCACTTTCTACCATTAATTCTAAATCAATTGGCACAAATGTAAGTGGTTGGAAGGCTAAAAAAGTACCGGCTTGATTCCTTGCTACCTCTTTACAAACCATAATATTTTCAGTGCGAATTCCATATTGTCCTTCTAGATAAACTCCTGGTTCGTTGCTCACCACCATACCTTCTACTAGTTTGGCCTCTCGCTCACTTTGGTTATATTGATAACGAATTCCTTGAGGACCTTCATGTACTCCTAACATGTACCCCACTCCATGACCAGTACCCGACTTGTAATCCATATGGTGTTTCCACATAATTTCACGTGCCATAAGATCCAGGTTACGTCCTGTACATCCTTCTATAAAAGTAACATTTTGCAAGCGTAACATGGCAATAGCAACGTAGGTTGCATGTAACTTTGCTTCATGGCTTATTGGACCAAGGGCTACTGTTCTTGTAACATCTGTTGTACCTCCGTAATAATGTGCTCCTGAGTCTACTAGTAATAATCCTTTCGACTCTATGGTCTTACAAGTCTCTTTCTCTGCCTTATAATGCATCATGGCACCGTTTTCTTCATATGCACATATGGTATCAAAGGAATAATCTAGAAACCCGTTCGCCTCCTTACGCAAAGAATCTAAGTACGCACCAGCTGTGTATTCTGTCACATCACCTGATAAAGGATTGTGGTGTAGCCAATAGAGGAACTTTGTTAGAATCACACTATCTTGTATATAAACATTCTTCATATGTTCTTGTTCCACTTGATGTTTCACGGCTCTCCCTAATACTGTAGGACTAACTTTATTAAGAATCTTAACCTTGTGTTCTAATGCTTCTACTACTGCATAGGTGCTCATCTTACGATCAATCCATACTTTACCAATCCCTTTATAGTGAATCATGTCTTCTAAAAAAGATTCATATGGTCTACACTCAATTCCTTGTTCCTTGCAGTATGTCTGGAACTCTTTCGTGTGAACAGATCTATTAGTATAGAAGATAATCTTCTCTTCCTCTAGTATAAGATGTGAAAATGCGACTAGGTTATTTGCAATATCAAACCCTCGTATATTCAGTAACCACATAATATCTTCTAACTTACTAAGAATAAGGGCAGTTGCTCCTTCTTCCTTCATCTGATGTCGTATCTTTTCACACTTTACTTGGCAAGACTCTCCCACGTACTGCTCTTCTAAAGCAAATGGCGATTGAAAGGTCATAGGTGGTCGCTGCGTCCATATAACACTTGCAAAATCATATGCGCCACAAATACTTGCCTCATACCTAACGGCAAGTTTTCTAAGGGA
>JAWXVE010000006.1:0-49926 GCA_044425575.1 Eubacteriales bacterium
CAGATTGCCTGTTACCGGTACAGAAGCATAGTCGCTTCAGAATGAGAGGGAATATGAATAAGAAAAAAGCAGTAGTTTCACTAGGACATGACGCACTTGGCTACACAACAGTAGAACAGTGGGATGCAGTAAAGGTGACCGCCAAGTCACTTGCTGATTTAGTAGAAGCTGGTTACCAATTAACCATTACCCACAGCAATGGTCCACAAGTAAGTATGATTCATAAGGCTATGACGGAACTACGCCGTATCTATCTAGACTATACGCCAGCTCCTATGTGTGTATGTTCTGCAATGAGTCAGGGTTATGTGGGGTATGATATTCAAAATGCGCTAAGAAGTGAATTATTAAGTAGAAATATTGCCAAATCAGTAAGTACCATACTAACACAAGTCACCGTAGATCCTTATGATGATTCATTCTATGAACCAACGAAATTAATCGGACGTTCTATGTCCAAAGACGATGCAGATATTGAAGTAAAAAAGGGAAACTATGTACAAGAAGACTCATCACATAGCTACCGTAGAGTCGTTGCAGCACCTAAGCCAATTGATATTGTTGAAATCGAAGCAATTCGCGCTTTAGTCGATGCAGACCAAGTAGTAATTGCTTGCGGTGGTGGTGGAATCCCTGTTATAGAACAGAATCACCTATTAAAAGGGGCATCTGCTGTGATTGAAAAGGATGCGATTGCTGGAAAACTTGCTTCAGACCTACAAGCCTCTCAATTGATTATCTTAACAAATGTGGAATGTGTGTATAAGCATTATGGACAACCAGACCAAACACCTATCTCTCATATGACCATGGCGGAATCCATTGCATTAAAAGATACTGGAGAATTTGAACCTGGAACTATGTTACCAAAGATTGAAGCTGCTATTGCTTACTTAAAAGAAGTTCCAGAGGGTAGTGTTCTCATTACTTCCATCGAGCATACAAGCGAAGCAATTAAAGGCCGTTCTGGAACAATTATTACTGCTTAAGAGAACGTGTAGAAATGTAACAACTGATTCTATCATTAGCAAAAAGGTATCACTGCTCAGTAAGAGTTGTGATACCTTTTCTATTTTCGATTCTTTCTTATTAGTCTTTCTTAATGGCTTTACTAGTTCCAATAAAATACAACATACTTCCAATGATAATACAAAAATCCGAAATATTAAACACAATTTTACTAAACTTCTGCCACTTTACTGGGAAGCTCACGTAATCTACTACGTGCTTTCTTACAATACGGTCGTATAAATTACTAAGTCCACCACCAAAAATCAATGCACTACCAAGCTTTTCACTAACAGCTCCTTTTCTAAGCAAACTAACTAAAAAGAAAATACCTGCCATACCTGTAGTAATACTTGTTAAAATCATAACAATCTTCTTATGCTCTTTAAAACATCCTAGTACTGCACCCGTATTATAACACTTAGTAATTACGATACGGTTTTTTAAACAGGATAATTTCTCCCCTAATTGCATCTTTCTCTCAATTCGATTCTTAATTACAAAATCCACTCCAAAAACTCCAAGTATCATCATAATGTACGCCATATCGTCTCCTCTTTTGCTTTCCGCCTGTTAAAAACCGGCTAACCATTTGAAAATTCCTGCAATATTTAACTTTCCAAATCCCCATTCCCGATTAGGATACTCCATGTTACTCTCTCTTATAGCTCCTCGTACTAAATAATTCTTTACTTTTCTGGAATCTACAAAGAGGTCATTGCCTTCTATTACTGCCCACTGCATAAATTGTGCGACACCACCTGCCGTTAATGCTGCCGCCATACTACTACCAGATTGCCTCCCTCGAATAGTTGGTATTAACACACCAGGTGCTGCAATATCCGGCTTTCTTCTATCATCGCTTGTAAACCCTCGACTAGATGTAATGGCTAGACTACCGTTTTCTCCTTCATAAGAAGTTACCGTAATAGAATCTGCCTCATTGGCTGGCTCCACCAAAGTTACTTTAGGATCTGATGTCAGAAAATAAGTACCTTCTTGAATAAACCCGCTAATTGGTAGCCACGCATGAATACGTCCACCTCTCAACTGACTTTCCTTTCGAATCTGAAGGGTCCATATTCCAGCAGTTGGCTCTTCTAATAAAATACGTATAAGTGACTTACCAGAACTAGCCTCAATGAGGAGATAATCAATGGTTACTCTTGATTGCTCAAAAACAAAGGTATACGTCTGGGATTTATCACCACTTCGAAATATGGGACGAATTGTTTCACCGCCTGGTGTTCTGATGAGTAGTCCAAACCGATAAGGTGCTCTCCCCCAAATCTCAACTACAAATCCCTGTTCACTTTCTGCAACTTGCAATTCAATTTCTTTCGTATCTTCACCCTCACCATATTCTCCCATAAAGTGATGTCTTGCATTGCCTTCATTTCCACCACCTATGACCATTGCACGGCTTTTTAATTGTGCAAGATGGCTCATATACTCACTAAGAATACCACTTCCTCCATGGTCACCTAAGTTAGTTCCCACACCAATACAAATCACCAATGGTTTCACATATTCACGAGCAAACTTTTGAAGGTACTGAAGTGCTTGTAAAATATCACTTTCCATATAGCATGGTACTGTATCAGGAATGGAATACCAATTCCTTTGTACTCTATTGGCTTCCTTCAACTTCACCATAACAATCTTGGAATCAGGTGCTGCACCTATGAATCTCTGTCCATGATCTAGTATACTACCTGCTGCCACACTAGCCACCATGGTTCCATGGCCATTCTCATCTTTACTAGGAACTAGAGAATAGGGATTTTCGCTACTCAGCGCTCTTTCTATGTCGTCCTGATTATACTCACTCCCATACAGAAATCCCTTTGGTACATTGCCACCTATAATAGTCTGATCCCAAATCCCTAGGATTCTTGATGTACCATCTTCTGCTAAAAAGACAGGATTTCCATAATCAATTCCTGTGTCAATAAATCCAATAGTAACACCTGTACCTGTAAGATTGAGCGGTGGACTTTGTACAGTTAGAATTCCTGCTTCCAATAAGCTAAGGGGATTAAATAAAGAGGTATTGTTATCTTGTATAGAACTTCCCTCTGCCATCAGCCCATATACTTTTGGAAAATAGGCATAATCCGATTCCGTAATACGAATAGGAGGCACTCTTGCAGCCTCCATGTAGAGAACACCGATTCGAGGTGTAATCTCATGATAGCACGTTTGCTCCATGAGCTCCTCACTAAAATCCCCTAGTGCCACTGGATCAATGAGTATTTCCGTGTATACATCGGACTGAATCATCTCTTCGCAAGTCATAGAATATTATACCACCTTTTCTACTATATTTTCAATAAGTATATGAAGGAAGTACCTATTTTATTGATATAAAACAATGGTTGTAACAAATTGTTGATTATTCTGCATAAAATCAAGATGACCACGATATTTCCCCACAATTCTTTCCATAGACTCTATGCCAATACCATGGCCTTCTGCCGGAATTTTACTCGTCTGATAATATCCGCCTCGTATTTTCTTAAGTGTTCCTTCGTAATCATTCTCTATTATAATAATTAAATTTCTCTTATCATACAACATAGCAAGGGTCACTTCTGGCTTCTTCCTAGTAACTTTTTCCGCTGCTTCAATTGCATTATCAATGGCATTACCAAGCAATATTGATAAATCTGATAACTCAAACGGAATTTCATCTGGTAATTGAATCTTTAATTGTAAATGAATCTCTTTGGCACACGCTACGGCATACTTATGATTTAATAAGGAATCTATGACTACATTCCCTGTTCTTACCACATCAAATGTGTCCACCTCACAATTATAGATTTCTTTCTCAATATATTGTTGTATTTCTTCCTTTGTATTCTCACGAATCATCTGCTGTAGCACATAATAATGATGTTTCATATCATGTGCAATTCTTCGATATTCCCGCAAATTACTTACTTTTTCATCCATATGTACGTGGCACAATTCCACTTGTTGCTTGTACAAAATATACTTCTGTTCAAGACTCGTCTGAAATACTAGACTAGCATATGCAGAATAGATGGTCATATTCATAATTATTAAGATCATTAATGAGAACACGAAAAGGCTGTTATTGGGATCATAATAAAAATTGCTAATAATCAACACAACACTTCCCATTGGTAATATCAACATGGTTAAAAGACTTTTTCGATTAATTCTTCCACCATGATTGACCCTATAGGTTTTGGCTAAAATAGTGACTAATAATAATAAAAGAATACTACTTATCATCTTACACTCTAGTTGTAAGATGCTCGCTTCTAAATGTCCAACGGTAAAAATCACTCTACTTAATGTTTCTGCACATAGTTTAATTGCTAGGAATAAAACCACCATTAGAAATTTTTTGCTAATTTCCCCCTGATACGCAATGAGCAAAACTAATACCAGCACCATGATAGAACTAATACTCTCAACATATACAGAGCCATCTCTATTGCTATACAAATACACCATATATTGGCACAAATAATAGCTACACCACCCCATATAATAATTCCGCTCATCTTTCCGAGCAAACATAACTTCACAATATACTTTATAGATTAAGCCTGGTATGACCACCAGTACAACTACTGCATTCACGTTGACTAATAACATTTTTCTCTCCTAACAAATTGAGCATACTTCTTGCTAACTTCCTCGGACCGTTCTGAACTAATTGTTAATATTGTTCCATCTACTAGTTGGATTTTATCCGCACTGATTTGCTGAATATGATCATAATTGACCAAATAAGATTGGTGTATCCTCAAAAAACGATTCTTTGCTGCTATATCTTTCTCAACTTCGTTTAATTTACCAGTAAATTTATGGGTATGACTTTCATAGTCAACCATGGTAATAATTCGACGATTGCTATAAAAATAAGCGATATCTTTTACTAATTTTCTATAATGTACTTTATTGAAAGAATAGTGGTAAAATGTATCTTTGGACTGATACTCTTTGTAAACTTGTAGAAAGTACTGTTCAAATAATGATTCATTAATTGGTTTTATCATAAATTGAAAAGGTTGCACCTCAAAAGTTTGAACTGCGTAATTCTCATAGCTTGTTACATAAATGATTTTTGCGAATTTATGATGTTTCCGAATATTTCTAGCCAACTCAATACCATCCATATATCGCATTTCAATATCCAAGTAATATAAATCGTATTCTGTCTTGGAATTTCGTTCTTTTAACACAGTTGCTGCCCGATGAAAGACCTCTACGGATAGCACTAAGTCATATTTCTTCTGCAATGCTTGCAAGAGTATCCTAATCTCTTCTGCTGCTCTTGGTTCATCATCACAAATGGCTATTTTCATCATAACTATTCCCTCGATATTTCTACTTATTTTTTAAATTCAATTCTTTCATTTTCTTCATCATACTCCACAAGAGTTCTTTATCATACTCACTTAATGTAGCATATACGTTGGCAAAGTCATTGTATTCCAAATTCTCCTGAGTCTCTTCATTTATAGTTGGACGATTTCTAATGTCGGAAATTCCAAGAAGATAATCAGTAGTTACTTTGTAATAATCCGAAAACTTAATAAGCATATCAACCGGTATGGTTTCAATACTCTTCTCATACCTGCTAATATTTTGTTGTGACATTCCAATTTCATATCCCAACATATCCTGCGTAACTCTTCTTGACTTTCTCAGTTCTCTTAACCTTTTTTCCATACTAGACCTCCATTGTTTTCTTTATAGTTTACTAGATTTCCATTGCTATTTTACTAGTATTTTAAGTATTTATGTACTAAAATATTAGATATTTGTGTTTTGTGCGATTTTCAACGATGGAAATTTACAGGATGTGCTATGAGATAATTCACAAAATATTGTGTATTGTATTGCGATTCTTCTCAATCCATCATATAATGAATAAGTAATAATTGTAATTTTAACATGAACAAAAGAAGAAAGAAGTGAGTTTTCCTATGACTAATCCTGACGTATTTATTAGCAAAAAAACGAAAAACATTTTATATTTAATCTCTTTCCTATTATTGTCTTTTATGATTTTACCGATTATTTCTGTGCAAAATGCTACAGCAAACCTTTTTACTACTGCTGACATTCAATTATCAGAAGGAATGCTTGATTTATCCAGTTATAATTTACTATCCCAAGCACCTATTGAATTAAACGGAGAATGGTTTTCCTATAATGGAGTTTATTTAAATAGCGAAGAATTGGCAGATTCTCAACTACAAGGTGCAATCCTTGATACATTACCAAAATCTACTTTAAACAGTGCCCAAGGTAGTTATACTTACCAAGCCCTTATTAATTTCACCATTCCAGAAGAAGATGGTGCAGAGCAAATTGTACTAGCTATTCCACTAATAAGTGATAGCGTGTCTGTTTATCTAAACGGGGTGAAATTAGAAGGAGCAGATGCCTTCGAATCACTTAGTGAAGACAAAGCCACTCTTATGTTTTATCCACTGAGTAATGGTTATAATTCTGAACTATCATACCAAACTCTTACCATTTCTACTAATGAAGACCCTAGTAGCACGGATTTATTTAATCGCTCTATTATTCTTGGAGAACTGCAAAATATTTTAACCGTACAGGTAAATCAGTATTGGATTGATGGAATTTGTATTGGTGGTATGCTACTTATTGTAATTGGAGGTATTATTTACTTAGCACTCTCTCCATCCTATTCGCCTCTTACACTACTGACTTTATTTGACATTGCACTTATGTCCCACATTTTTTTCTCGGCTAGCATATTTCCTAAAATCACTTGGGTTATGTTTGATATAAACGGATTTGGAGATATGTATTTCAGGCGTTTGGATCTCTTCTTCCTTATGATTGCAGGGTGTTTAGGCAATGAACTTGCGCTTATGATTTGGGATAAAGGACAAGCAATTACTCAATTCTTCCGCAAATGCACCAACATTGCATACTTAATTGCTGCAGTATTAGTCTTTATCTTTCCACAATATTATGAAACCACTGCTATTATTATTATGCTACACTTAATTGCATGGACCTTTTTCGGCGTTTCCATTACCTTTGTAGATAGTTTTAGACGTAAGCTCCTAAAGACCTATCAGATTGTTCATTATGGACTCTTACTCTTTATGGGTGTGATTCTAGTGCTTGATATTGCCACCACGAATCAAACTACACGTCCAACAAATGTAATTGTTCTAGGATATGTTATTTTCTTCTTGGCACACTTGTTCATACGTTCCTTTGAATTTAAATTACCGTACCTAGAATCTCAAGCAACTATTGAAACATTAGAGCAATCTGTAAATGAACGCTCCTATCAGCTTGCGCGTTCTCAAGAGCTCCTACAAGAATTAGTCAAGAAAGATGCACTTACTCGTGCATATAATCGGTTGTATTTTGATGAACAATTTTTAGAAAAGCTAGAGCTTTTTAATTCGTCTAGCAGCCACCCAAGTGCCGTATCATTATGTATTTTTGACCTTGATGATTTTCGACTCATCAATGATAAATACGGAAATATCCGTGGGGACGGCCAACTAATTGATGCAGTTTCCATTGCCCATTCTGTTATTCGCATTTATGCAACTCTTGCCCGAATTGGTGGGGAGGAATTCACGTTATTATTCCTAGATGTATCAGATGAGATTATTCTAGAAACAATTGAGAAAATACGATATGGATTAGAAGTACAATCTGCACAAAGCGGACGTACAACAGCAAGCTTTGGTGTCTGTAAGGCTAGCCGTGGAATGTTACGACGAGACTTGTTTACAAGGGCTGACCATTGCCTTCGTAAAGCAAAGCGTTCTGGTAAGAACAAAATCGTATATTCCTTTGATGGAACCATGCAAATTTATAGAGCCCGCTAACTTAGCAGGCTCTTTTCATTATCATACTTAAATTGTTCTCTTTAAATGTTTCGAAAATTCTTCTTCTGGAAGTGGTCTGGCATAGAAATATCCTTGCCCAACATTGCATCCTGCTGCTCTTAAAGCATCCCTTTGCTCTTCTGTCTCGATTCCTTCTGCTACTGTTTCTAAGTTAATCTCTTTTGCCATGCGTACAATGTTTTCAATAATCGCCATTCCTTTTTCACCATAATCAGAATCTGTAATAAACCCTCTATCAATCTTAAGGGTATCGAGAGGCATCTCCCGTAATCGATGTAAAGAAGAAACTCCCGTACCAAAATCATCCATGGCGATCCGAAAACCATATTCTCGCAAGATTTCCAAGCTTCGAATCGCTTCGTCGAAATTACCTACAAAGGCACTTTCTGTAACCTCAAATTCAATTTGCTCCGCTTCTACATGATACTTATTCACAACAGATAGGATAACATCTACCAAATCTTGTTGCATCGCTGTAACACCTGATAGATTAATGGCAATGACTGGTATCTTGCAGTCTCTATTCTCACTGATAAAGCGGCAGACTGCATCGATAATATAATAATCAAGTATTCCAATAAATCCATTCTTCTCAAAAATCGGGATGAAATCGTTTGGTGGTACAACCTTATCATCTTGCTTCCACCGTACAAGTGCTTCTGCCCCCGAAGTCTGTTCGCTAAGTAAATCTACCTTAGGCTGATAGTAGACCACGACCTCTCGATTATGAGTATCGCTCTCCATTGTTGCTAGTATATTATTGCGTATCTTACGTGCGATTCTCATAGAATCTGTATAATACTCAACTGTATAACCAATCGTTGCTTTGCCTTTATTACGAGCTGTAATAGCACAATCCATCATAAGTGATACATCTATCATAGGATCCACAATCGTATAGATTCCCACACTAAAGCTAAACTTATAATCATCTTCAATGACTGCGCTTAAAGCTTGTTTCAAGTAATGATACCCTTCCTCATCTCCTGTTAAACGCGTAGCTATGTCATCTCCTTTTAGCAGTACGAAGAAATTATCTCCAAAATTACGCGTTCGAACATCATCTACTACATCAAGTGCATCCCGTATACAACGAGCGGTTTCTACTAAGATCTTACTGCCCATATCAAATCCATACAATTCATTAATGGACTTGAAATTATCAATATCTAACGCAGCAATATGATAAACACCATCTGGATCCCCTTGTAAGATCTGTACTACTTTTTCCTTAAACTTCTGCTCTGACAAAAATCCTGTCATGCTATCGTGTGCCATCTGATATTCTACCACTTGTCCCCTTCGCAACTGCCCAATAAATATAACAATGCCAAAGAACATGAATGCCGCGAAAAATCCTACTACTACTAAGTTAAAATGCTCTAGTATTTCATCCCACAATCCATAGTTTCGCACAATATAATTGCTATGTTTCTGCGTAAGATAGCTCATGGTACTATCATCAATCTGAGCAATCAACTTATTAAAGACATCTACTTTCTCTGCGGGAAAATCACTTGCAAACATAAAACGAAATTCCACTGGTGTGTCTAATAACTCCAATTGGTAAAGCCCTGCATCTAATTCATCCATAATCTTCTCGTAACCAATCGTAGCCATTAGTAACGAATCAACTTCTCCTGTATCAAGCGCTTCCTTTCCGCTAGTAAAGCTTGGATAATAGACGATTTCCACTCCTTCTAATGCCGGGTCAATGGCAGTAATACCATATCGATCCTGTACTGCGACTGTAGTAATCTCCCCTTCATGAGTAGATAAAACTGCCAATACAGATTGGAAAGAAATAAATGCATCACTAGTTGGGTTGGTTGTAAAATTATCAATAATAAGCGAGATATCTGCATCCTCTATACTGATTTCGCCTGCACTAATATCATAATACTCCACCTTAATCCCAGTAACTTCTGCAATATCATCCATAACATCAATTCCAATACCAGTCAACTCCCCCTCATCCATATAAGAGTTTGGAATAAAATTATCGGAATAAGCTACACGGTAAACATCTTGATCTAAGAGGAGATCAAGGTCTTCTTGTGCTAAGTTAAATCCTTCGTTCAATGCAGATGCCATTGTCTCCAAAGTGGAACCGCTATGTATACCCACCATTAAAACCCCTACACTCAGTAGGGTAATTATAATATATTTTCTGATTATTCTACTCCTCATGATCATGTCCCCATTTAATGTATATTGCTTGTGTTCTCCACATTATATCATAATTCCCATAATTTTCCCACAATTTTCGGAAATTTTCGTCATTTTATACAAAATGACTGAACACTAGCGAATAAATAGTCATGCAGTTCCAGATTACTAGAAAATGCATGACTATCTCAGTTTTGATTATAATAATTCTTATAGAAGAGGATATTGATCTGTCAATCCCTTTACCATAGCTTGTACTTCCCCTATCTTACTCTCTCCTTCTTTTACAATTAACGCAATTGCTTCGGCAATTACATCCATTTCCGCTTCCTTCATACCTCGTGACGTTATGGCTGGAGTTCCCAAGCGAACACCACTTGTAACAAATGGAGATTTTGGATCATTTGGGATGGTATTCTTATTTGCTGTAATATGTGCTAGGTCTAATAACTTTTCTATTTCTTTTCCCGTTAAATCGTAAGGTGTTAAATCCATTAACATTAAGTGGTTATCACTCCCCCCTGATACAATAGAAATCCCTCGCTCCATAAGACCTTTTGCAAGTGCCTGTGCATTCAGAATTACTTGATTCTGATACTCTTTAAATTCCTCTGTTAATGCTTCTTGAAAGCAAACTGCCTTAGCTGCAATTACATGCATAAGTGGACCACCCTGAATTCCAGGGAAAATCGCCTTATTAAAGTTGTACTTATCTGCTGCTTCTTGATTTGCAAGGATAAGACCACCTCTTGGACCCCTTAGAGTCTTATGAGTTGTAGTAGTCACAACATCTGCATATGGAATTGGGCTTTCATGTAATCCAGCTGCCACTAATCCTGCAATATGTGCCATATCCACCATTAGAAAAGCACCAACTTCATCTGCCACTTCACGAAACTTTTTAAAATCAATGGCTCTTGCATAAGCACTTGCTCCTGCAATAATCATTTTCGGTTTACATTCTAGCGCAATTTCTCGCACTTGTTCATAATCAATATATCCTGCATCATTGACTCCATAAGGCACAATATGGAACCACTTACCTGACATATTCACAGGACTTCCATGTGTTAAATGACCACCGTGATTTAAATTCATACCCATTACTGTATCACCTGGGTCTAATACAGCAAATTGAACTGCCATATTTGCTTGTGCACCTGAATGGGGTTGTACATTGGCATAATCACAACCAAATAGCTTTTTTGCACGCTCAATAGCTAATACTTCAACTTCATCTACACATTCACATCCACCATAATAACGCTTACCTGGATAACCTTCCGCATATTTGTTCGTAAGGGGACTTCCCATGGCTGCCATAACAGCCTTACTCACCCAATTCTCTGATGCTATTAATTCAATGTGCGTATTTTGCCTCTCTTGCTCCTTGACAATGGCGTCAGCAACTTGTTGGTCTACAACTTCAATCTCCTGAAATGCATACATTCTATTGATCCCTCCACTTTCTCAATCTACTTTACTACTGTACTACAGTATATCATATTTCCTATATATTGCATATATGAAATTCAAATCCTCTATTGTTTCAACTGAAACCCATCCTCTACAGACCTTCCACGAAGTTCCCATTCTACTGTGGCAAGATACGTTGGAAATAGATGATAGCCTATTTGGTCTTCACTGTTTGGTTTATAATACCAAACACCATCTATTTCCACTAGTTCTCCTTGGAATATTTCATAATCTTGTTGCCATACATAGTATGGTTCCTCTACAAATAAAGCTGCAAATTGCAAAGTCGTCAGGAGCTTTATGCTACAAAATAAAACACAAGCAACTTGAAATCCTCTATATAATCTGGTCGAAATCCATCTACTACTCCATCGACCAATTACATAGAATACAAATAATATAATATAGGCATATCCGTATCGCACCAGTGGACATGTTGCAAACCAGAATATCAGACTACTCACCAAGGTAATATCCAGAACCAACACATTCAACTTCATTCCCTTTTCTCTTATCTCTACTATCCACAAGATTATTAGGGCAATGAGTCCTAGGAAATCTCCTATTAAGAGTAACTGGACCAATCTCCCCCCTGCTGTAAGAAACCAATTAGGGAACCACTGGATAATCGTCTCGCCGTAGGCTGCATTTCTAGCCCATAGTACCATGGCCAGTTGGTCAGCATGTGCCACTTCTTCATGAACTTGAAAAGTAAATGAGAATAAGTCAATACTTGTACTTGGATAAAGCAACCACCCTGATAATAACACTCCGCGAATCAAGTAAGGTATAATTACCAGTAACCCCATACTAATAAATAAGCCAATCCCTTTGTATTTCTTTTCTTTTATGAGACAGATGGCGGGGTATAGCACAAGCAATATGACTGGTGCAGCAGATAGCTTAATGGTAACTGCAAAACACGTTGCCACACTAAGAAGTGCATAGGGCGTAATGCTCCTCTCCTTTCGCTCCACTAAATCTACGTATTTTACAATCAAATAGACTAGAACTAGAAATGTCGCAAGATCGGTGGAGGTGGATTGTAAATAAGAAAAGGTAATGGTAAGATAATAAATTGCACCTAGCCTTACAAAATCGCTTATGCGCAGTACTTTATTCTTATTGTTCCAATATTCCAATATAATCACATACCAGAGTAATATGGCCAAAAACCCACCTACTGTATGAAGGGATTGCCCAATAAAGCATTCCATACTATAAACAGCAGTAAGCATAAAAGCTGATGTATTGTACCCTAATCGATAATTAATATTGCCTAATCCTACAACTGTTCCATATTCTTCTAACCAGCGGATTGCCTGGCCATGGTAAAGTGCTGTATCTGTATGCTCATACCCCCTAGAGGTAAAATAGCAAAGTATCATACACCCAATGAAAAAGATTGCGTATGCATAAGGGCTTTTCTTATTTTCCTTTGTTAGTATTCCCATAATCTCTTTAGGGAATAAGATACACGTTAGAATGCTGATACTACACAAGATTATATGCACCCCAAAACTAATGGGATAGAAGAAGCTCACCACATGTGCCATAGAAGAAATTGCAATTAATCCGCTAAAAATCACCACCTCAATGGACTGTAGTTCATAGTGGAATACCTTCTTAATTCCTTGATTGACTAAGATACCTACACATCCAGCCGTAATTCCAATGTATACCCAACTAAGTAATACGCTAACCATTCTAGTATTCTTCCCTTCCTTATAATAAAAATTGTGCTAACACATAATTACTAAGATCAATACCTTTTTTCGTAAGTGCAACCCACTCTTTTGACACTAGAACTAATTGATTTTCTTCTAACTGAGTCAAAATAGGCCCATATACTTCTTCTATCTCTATTCCAAATTCACTATGGAAGGTTTCTCTAGAAACACCTTGCATTCTACGAAGCCCTAGATACATGTATTCTTCCATTTGCTCTTGTCTTGTAAGAAGTACAGGTTCTTCGCCTACTCGAAATCGATAAGAATCCACAAGGGATGCTGCACTAGTACCAAACCCCACATAATTCCCTCGTTGCCAATATACATTATTGTGTTTACATTCATATTGAGTGGAATCACAATAATTTCCAACTTGTGCATAATTAGAAATTTCATAGCGATAGTATCCATGCTGGCCTAAGATACATTCTGTCATCTCATATAGCTGGCGCTCTTCTTCCTCGGACAAAAGCTCTTCTATTGTATGCGTAATGGGATGGGGCATGGCAGTATCTAAATGCTCTCCATATAGATCATAAAAGAGTGTCCCTTCTTCTATGATGAGGCTATAAGCAGAAATATGTTCCGGATGTAGCTCACATACTCGCTCTAAAGTCTCCTTGTAAGAATCAATTGTTTGGGAAGGAATAGCTGCCATCAAATCAATATTAATATTGGCAAATCCCACTTTACGAGCTTGTCTGTAAGTCATGAGAAATTGTTCATATGTATGAATTCTTCCCAATAATTCCAACTCATAACCATGGGTACTTTGCAAACCAATACTAAGTCGATTAATACCTAGCATCCAATAACATTGAAGCTTGTTCTCGTCAGCTGTTGCTGGATTCACTTCTATGGTAATTTCTTCACACTGTTCCATATGGTAAGACTTCTGCAAACATCCTATAATTCTTGTCATTTGTTCACAAGTTAAAAGAGACGGTGTTCCTCCCCCAAAGAACACCGTCCGAACTATTCTGTCTTGGTACTTACTAGATGCCTTTTCTATTTCTCTTACTAATTCATCTACATAAGCTTCTTGCACCTCACTTGTAGCAGGTCCTGATATAAAGTCACAATACAAGCACTTCTTGATACAAAAAGGAATATGAATATAAATACTAAGCCACTTCTTATTTGCCATCATCTAATTTGAGTACGCTCATAAATGCTTGTTGTGGTATTTCTACATTTCCAATTTGGCGCATTCTCTTCTTTCCTTCTTTTTGTTTCTCTAACAGCTTCTTCTTACGGGTAATATCTCCACCATAACATTTGGCTAATACATCTTTTCGCATAGCCTTAACCGTTTCTCTCGCAATAACTTTACTGCCAACCGCCGCTTGAATTGGTACTTCAAATAAATGTCTTGGAATTTCATCTTTTAATTTTTCACACATTTTTCTACCACGTTCGTATGCTGATTCTTTATGTACAATAAAGGATAATGCATCTACTTCTTCTTTATTAATTAAAACATCTAATTTCACAAGTTCTGACTGTTCATATCCTTTTAACTCATAATCAAAAGACGCATATCCCTTAGAACGAGATTTCAGTGCATCAAAGAAATCATAAATAATCTCATTGAGAGGAAGTTCGTAGCGAATTAAGGCACGAGAAGCTTCCATATATTCCATGCCTAAGTACCGACCACGTCTCTCTTGGCATAATTCCATAATACTGCCAATGAATTCGGTGGTCACCATAATCTCTGCACTAACAATTGGCTCTTCCATATATTGAATCTCAGATGGATCTGGCAAATTAGATGGATTCGTCAGTTCGATTAATTCACCATTTACCTTATGAACCTTATATATAACACCAGGAGCTGTTGTGACTAAGTCTAAATTATACTCTCGTTCAAGGCGTTCTTGTATAATTTCTAAATGCAACAATCCTAAGAAACCACAGCGATAACCAAAGCCAAGAGCAATGGATGTTTCCGGCTCATAATGCAAGGATGCATCATTTAATTGTAGTTTCTCTAAAGCATCTCTTAAGTCTTGATACTTTGCACCATCTGCTGGGTACAATCCACAATATACCATAGAATTTACTTTTTTATATCCTGGCAGAGGTTCTGCACATGGATTATCCACGGTGGTTACCGTATCACCCACTGTAGTATCACCCACCGTCTTAATAGATGCTGTTATGTATCCAACCATTCCAGCTGACAATTCCTCACAAGGTACAAATTGTCCTGCACCAAAATATCCTACCTCTACTACTTCAGCTTTTGCCTTCGTTGCCATCATCTGAATAGCAGTTCCCTTTTTAACTGTTCCCTCCATAATGCGACAAAAGATAATAACACCTTTATATGGGTCATATAAGGAATCAAAAATAAGTGCTTGTAAAGAATTCTTCTCATCTCCAGTTGGAGCAGGTATTTTCTCAACAATCTTCTCTAATACTTCTTCAATTCCAATTCCATTCTTAGCTGATATTAAGGGTGCATCTTGTGCCTCAATTCCAATCACATCCTCAATCTCTTCTATCACTCTACTTGGTTCTGCACTTGGCAAATCAATCTTATTAATAACTGGTACTACATCTAATTCATGGTCTAGAGCAAGATATACATTGGCAAGTGTCTGGGCTTCAATTCCCTGTGCTGCATCCACCACCAGAATTGCACCATCACAAGCTGCCAGACTTCTACTTACTTCATAATTAAAGTCCACATGGCCTGGTGTATCAATTAAATTAAAGATATATTCTTCTCCATCTTTGGCACGGTATACAGTGCGTACTGCCTGTGCCTTAATAGTGATGCCTCGTTCTCTCTCAAGGTCCATATTATCAAGAACTTGTGCTTGCATTTCTCGGCTAGTCAATAAACCTGTTTTCTCAATAATTCGGTCAGCCAATGTGGACTTTCCATGATCGATATGTGCAACAATACAAAAATTTCTAATCTTACTTCTATCAATGTGATTTGACATTTATTTCCTCCAGCTAATTACTTTCTTAAAGCCCTAGTATACCACGAATAATTAGGCACTGTCTAGCCACTTTCCTCGCTATTCCTTGCCATTCTTAACTCATATATATCTGGCAAAATCTCTCGGCTGGTATGGGCTTTGAATAATAATACCCTTGCCCCAATTGGCAACCCAACTCATATAGGGTGCTTGCTTGCTCTTCCTCTTCAATTCCTTCTGCCAAAGTAGCTGTTCCTTCTAATTCATTACACATCCTAAGGACATTTTTCACTAAAATACGATTTTTCTCATTGGTAATCAAATGGTCCACAAGACTTTTATCAATTTTAATCTCATCTACCTCAATTTGTGCCAAAGTAATAATATTGGAATAGGCACATCCAAAGTCATCTAAGGAAATATGAAATCCTCTTGATTGAAAATCGTGAATTAAAGAGGATGCCACATTATTCTCCACTAATCCAACACGCTCTGTAACCTCGATGACTAGATATTTATGAGGAATCTCATACTGGTCACAGATTTGAGCAATGGTATGTGCAATTCCATATTCTTGCAGCGTTACACGGCTAAGATTCACCGAAATAGGCATGAGTTTTCCTTCTTGTTTGCAACTTTGTAACAATTGACACACTTTTTCTACTACAAAAATATCCACATGTCGAATAATTGATTTTTCTTCGTACAGAGGAATAAATTGATCTGGAAATACCATTTTCTCATTCTTCTTATCATAGCGACGAATCAGTGCCTCTGCACCATATAAGGAACCATCTACCAAATGAACTTGCGGCTGTAAATAAATCATAAATTCATCGTTCTGCAAATACGAGAGCAAGTCAGCCAATGTACTATCGCTAAACTCGTCTAGTTCTTTTGGCGCATTATGATAATATTCTTGCTTATTAATATACATAATGGCTTCCGCTTCATGGATTAAGGCAGAAAGATCGTATCTTCCACTTGTCCAAGCATGACCATATGCCACAATGGAGTTGCCGTCCTCATGCATATGCCTTTGCATTTCATCCACTTTTTGTTCAAAAGCATCTTTCTCTACATCTGGAAAAAAACCTACAAATTCATCACCTGCTATACGATAAAAATCTACCTGAAAATATTCTTTTATTTGTTCGGCTGCTTTTTTAATATAACTATCGCCTTTTGCCAAACCATATTTTGTATTTACCTTTTTCAATCCATTTACATTGGCCACTATAACACCTAAAGCATGGCTAGGATATACTTGTAATTCTCCCATTTTCTTCGAATAGCTATCACGATTATAGAAGCCTGTTAACATATCTAAGGTTCTAATTTGTGTCATTCTTGTTTTCATTTCCGAAGTAGAAACATCTGTCTCGGCAAAGCGAGCAACTGCTTGTAATAAGCGAAAATCTGCGGCTAGATTTTTACGATTACTCATAACTACCATGGCAAATGGTACATGTTCTGCATTGTCTATGACACAGATTGCTGCATTTTCTAAAGCCAATGCCTGCAAGACTTCCCTACTTGGAAATTCTGGGCACACACTTGCAATACATTCTGACACCTCAATGACACCAATTTCATTGCGTGCATGAATCCATTGTCCCATATGAGTTAAATCTACTTTATCACTTAATTCTCCAACGACTGGTTCTAATCCTGCTTTTGTCCAACCTGCAATTAATGGTGCCGTTTTACTTGGAATATCAATGCGATAAAATGCAGTTTTATCTGCATCGTAAAATTCACCTAAGATTTCTAACAAGGCTGGCACTGGATTTTTCTTTGTGCTTTGGGTAATCCCAATACAACGAGACATCATTTCTTCAAAAGTGTAATGAAAATGTTTCGTGGTTTGAATGGGCTTATATGTAGCAAAAATAAAGCATTCTCCTTGATATTCCACCAAGGTATAAGTAGTAGCGATCACTCGATTTAATACATTGTTAAAGATTTTCGATTCGAATATATCACGATATGCCCAATCTAACCGCGGGTTATTACCAAGGGAAGACGTATGATTTGGAATCACGTCATAAAACTTCATTCCGATTATCTCGACATCATTACCTACAAGTTCCCCCATCTCATCGTTATAATACACTACTTCTTCTGTCTGTGCATCTGCCAAGATGCACGGGTATTTGTGTGGTTGGAATAAAATATTCCAATATTTTTTCGACTTCATAATATAAATATGCCTTTCTCTTACTAATTTAATTACCAAACTAATTTAATTGACGAACTACTTTGATCCCGTTCAATAGATGATTCTATTCATAACCGCCCACATGGTAGAATAATTCATTGACCACCATGGCAGTTCCCCCAATATAGAAGAATTTGCTACACAAATCGCTTTTCACAATATCGTCTTCGTGGAAAAAGTTATAGTATCGTCTGCTGGATTCCACAAAAGTACGATAAATCTCCTCATTTTCAAATAAATCTCCGTATACCACCACTTTATCTGGGCCTAATATGGTAACAGCATTTGCAATGGTTTTAGCAATTTTACTACAAGCGGATAGAATAACATCCATAACACTTTCATCTACCGCTCCATTGTTACCTGTTAGATTCGAAAGCACCACTTGGTGAATCCTCTCTGTCTCTCCGTTGGTCTGTTCATATAAAAACGGTGTGTATTCTTCCGAGTAAATACTTGTAATCTTCTTGGTTAATGCAGAAATAGAGGCTACTGTTTCTAAGCACCCTCTTTTTCCACATCTACACAATATTCCATTCTCGTCTATCATACAGTGACCAATCTCTGGAACTTTCTTAGAATCACTGTGATATACCTTTCCATCGATTACAATGGCAGAACCAACTCCTGGGTACCATTTAAGGAATAATAACTTCTCATACTGTTTCCCTACTCCAAAGATAATTTCACCTTGAGCGAATGCCTTCATGTTATTCTCTACAATCACTTTAACATTCATATCACTCTCAACAATATCTCTTACTGGAACTTCTTCATTCCAGATACCATAAGCCTTGTAGCTAATACCTTGTTCTTTATCCACTACGCCTCTAAGGGAAATGCCAATTCCCAACAACCGTTCTTGTGGAATCTGATTATGTTCAATACATTGCTTACATTCGTTCGTTATTTTCAATAAAAATTCTTTCGGTGGAATCTTGGACTTAGTTGCAATGGCAATGGTTTCAACAATCTCTCCCTTTAAGTTGGCAAGAGTAATCCACGTCATATACTTCTCAATAGTAATGCTGCAAATTATTCTACAATCATAAGCAATATCCACTAGAATCTTTCTTCGTCCTACTCGACCTACTTCAGATACTTCACCTTTTTCCTCGATAATACCTTCTTCAATCATCTCTGAAAATAATTGCGTGACTGCTGCAGATGTAAGATTCACAGCGTGTGCAATATCTTTTCTTGACATTGCACCACTGTTATTTAATAATCTAAGAATTGTCTGTCTATTCTGCACCTTAACACTTTCTAGGTTCCTTCCAAGTCTTGCCATATATCTACTCCTATCTACTTGATAAGTGTACTACCACACAGTATTCTTGTCAACGCAAGGAGTTAAATTCTAAACCATTCCATGATTAATATTTGATCACTGGAATCTGTAACATATGACCTAATATTTCTAATTCTTCTACAATATCACCATATGCCACTACAAAATGTGGTTCCCAACCATCTTGTACACTTTTGCTCACAATTTCCTTAGCTGGAGCCTTAGTTTGCACTACAATGGAGGTTCCTTCAAATTGCTTTGGTTTCTCTAGAATGCTTCCGCTTGTTACAAAGAAGCGAAATGCACCATTGCCATCTTTTCCAATACGAAAGACGGTAGCCTTCTCACTTGCCTTACAACCAAAATCCATTACTGGTCCTAACCTTCTATTTGGATGAACTCCAATGGTAGCTTTTTCCGTATTGGCTAATGAGCAACTTGCCATGCCACAGTGCCAAAAAGTAATGGTATTGTCCTCTTCATCTAAGGATACTGGATCTCCAAAAAACGAGGGTTTCTCTGTGAATTTTGTAGATACATACATAGATAGCGAACCATACGTATCTGATTCACAACTTGAAGAAATCCCCAAATCATTTAAGATAGAAAGCACGGCACAGACTGGTGTCCCGTAAGAAGTAAAGAAATCTGGCCAGCATCTTGATGCAATTGCTCCAATCTTATTATTAGTAATATACTCCTTGTAAGCCTTAAGCAATCTTGCAAAATCTTTAAGGTTTTTCTCATTTGTCTGCCCATGACCGCAACATTTTTGTCCTAACAAAGCTATATATTCTTCGCATTCTTCATCTGAGAACGACTTAGCCACATCAATTAACTCTCTTGCTTCAATAGCTTCTAACGTAGCACCAAATGTCTTAGCTATTTCAGCATCTAGTGCACGCCCGAACCCAAACCCTTGTGGTGTCTGCCCAATAGCTGCTATTTTCAAATGTGTTAAGTCATCCTTCACCTTAGCTGCTTGAATGGTTGCACGAATCTTATTGATAACACATTCTTCTTCTGGTGCACCAAAGATGTACTCAAAGTTACTATTGCGAAAATGCATCAGTGCATTTCCTGCTGAGTATGCACCTGTAAGGGAGTTCAATCGTAAGCGTCCTCCATCGATAACTGGCTCTCGTAATGTCCATAAAAGTACTGGACATTGGAACTTCTTTAAGACTTCAGTAATATAAGCTGCATTTGCAAATGTAATATTTTGAACGATTACAAGCTTTGGTTGAATTGTATCCAAATATGCATTTAATGCATCAATAGACAGCAACATTTCTTCTGGATATACACAATCTTGTGTAATACTTGATAATAACTTAATTGAATTTTCAAATTGTACTTGTGCACTTTCTAAGTGAAAGGTTGGTACGCCAACTGGTATATATGCGATTTCAAATTTGTTCATATGCACTCCTCTTCTTTCTTACTTTTATTCTTTTACACTATGTCATAATCTTTTTTCATAAAATATTAATTAATCTAATTAATTATTAAACGAGCAACGAAATACCTGATATAAACAATAAAATATAGGTGATTTTCATAAATAGCTGTTGGCTCATCTTATCATATAAAATAGTTCCAATCTTCATTCCAACAAATAGGAATGGAATGGCGATGAGCTGCCATTTGATTAATTCCACATTCCATAGACCCATGCGAATATCATCTATTAAGACTAGAGTGTTTAGAAAAATCCAAACGGTTGAAATTGTTGCTCGAAATTGTACTTTGTCTTTTATAATCTTAGAGAGATAGCCAATTAATAACGGTCCTCCCGATACAAAGATTCCATGGACAACTCCAGCAAGCACTAGCAAGATATTCCATTTCTTGGATGGTTTTGTAATAGCACTATCTTCTGTCTTCTTCTTTTGGAGTAAACCATGTAAGGCAATGCCGATTACAAATACACCTAAGCCTTTATATAGAATGTCATCATTGCCTACGAAAAAGCTTTTAACTACAATGCCTGATATCATTCCCACACACATAATAATTACGATTTTCTTAAGTTCTTTCCAGTTCACTGCTTTGTAATTCCCAGCAAAGACATAAATACCTGATAACAAGCCTAAGACATTTAAAATGGGTTTTCCTACCTCGTATCCTACTAGCATAAGGGCAAAGGGCATTGCAAGAATTGTTCCTGCAAAGCCTGTAATGCCCTGTACAATATTCGCTAGTAAAATCACAATTAAAAATATAATATGATTCACTTAGTTCTCTCCATATTTCTTGGTTACTGCCTTGAATAATTCCTTATATTCCGATTCTTTTCGATAGAACACTGGCGGACACCCTACAGGTGCATCCACTACATATTCACCTTTTGTATATTCTTTTCCTGTAAATATATGAACCCAGCTATCATTTGGAAGGTATACATTCCAATTCTCTTTTCCTTCTTCATGCACAGGTGCAACTAAAAGATCTTTGCCATATAAGTACTGGTACTGCTCGCAATATGCACGTTCATCCTCACTATAATGTACGAATAATGGACGCTGTACTGCAATTCCCTTTTGAGCATTCTCCCTCACTAAATCTTTTGTATAAGGACTAATCATCGTGTAAATATCAACGAATTTACCAAGTACTTCCATGGTTTCATCATCCTCATAGAATTGGAAATTGGTCTCCGGTCGATTTCCCTCATGAGTTCTCATAACTGGAGTAAAAGCTGCCATTTCACTCCATCGTAAGAATAATTCCTTAGTACGAATATTGTCCCATAAGGAAGTATATCCGCCAATATCACTATGAGAAATGCCTACTCCACTCATTCCTGCTGATAGGGCTGCTGGAATAGTAGAAGCTAAACCATCATGTAAAGAAAAATCTACCGATTGATCTCCTGCCCACAACAAGGTACAATACTTTCCACTTCTTGCACCACCTGCTCGCATAAAGTAAACAATATCACCTATTTTATCCGTCTCTACAAGTGCATCATAATTGCACTTTGCCCATAAAACTGGCCAGTTATTATGCTCAATCATAGCTGGTCTTCCGCTATGTAGCTTAATGTCATCTGTTGGCAAATATTCACCAAAGTCTGCCATCCATCCGTCAATTCCAATGTCGATGGAATGTTTAATAATGACTTCCTTTTTAAACCACTCATACGCTGCTGGATTAGTAAGGTCTACTACTCCACAATCAAACTCGCCAAAATCTACTAAGTAATCACTGCCGTCATATTTCGTTGCAAAGTAGCCCTTTTCATACCCTTCTTGGTACAACTCTCCGTCTTTCACAAGGTAGGGATTCACATATCCTAAAAACTTAATTCCTCTAGCATGTAATTCCTTGATTTTCGTAGGTAAATCTGCGTACATTTCTTTGTGGTATTTCCAATCCCACTGTAAACGCTTCCCAAAGGAAGTAACACGTTTCCCACACCAATCTTGACACCACACTCCTGACACTTTAATGCCCTTTTCCATTACTTGGTCCAACAGGCCAAAAGAACGTTCATTACCACCTTGTAACCCTACGATCAAACCATTGTACATCCATTCTGGAAGTTCTGGTTGCCGTCCGAAGAATGATGTGACATTCTCATACATCTGCAAGTAATCTTCGGCTGTCTCAATGCGAATCATGGTCGGAACTTCCCATACCTCGATTTCATTGTAGGAATCATGCTTAAAGTTAAAATCTGCATATGCAGTGGATTCCATATGTAAGTAGTACATATTGGATGAAATATACGTTGGTTGTGGAAAGTTCGTGTTGTAATAATCTCCACCCGCCTGATTCTCCACATCTGACTTCCATGTAATATACGTAGACTTATCGCGACCTACTCCTGGTTCTGATGTAAAGATTGGGAAATTACGTCCCTTTAAATTCAAATAGGACATTTGTTCCCCTAGTCCAAACAACTTTTCCTGTTCATTGGACTGGGTACGTATCCAGAAGCGATTAATGGTTTCGTCTAATTGGTCAAAAGTTAGGGTGACTACCTCATCCTTCATACGCACATGACCTTTGATACGATTATCAAAATTAAGAATGGTTTCGTCATTTTTCTCTACCATTTCTGTAATGGATAAGGCAACACGTTCCACCACGTAATCTGAAATATTAAAATTACCACGATACATCTCCACCGTTTCTTCTCCCACACCTACATATAGAAGTGGCTGCGACTGAGTATGCTTTAGAATGACTGTACCATTATGTTCTAATGTAAATTCGTTGTTTTTACTTACTAATTTCATAAAATCCCCTTACCCTTTTCTCGTTATTTTCCTTTTTGTACATTTAATTTCTTTTGCTTTTGAATGCCTAAATATAATAGTACAATCGTTTCGATTACCACGAGTGCTGTAACACCTACAATAAGTGGAATATTTTTATTCTCTGTAGCAATACCCAGTGGCGAGAAGATAAAAAATTGGTGAACTAACAGTGTGATGAGCCAAATTGCAACTGAGTTTTTATGTGCCCAAGGCGTCATATCGTAATTCTTATCTCTAACTTCTCCTTTGTCAAATACCTTTTGATTCTTTGTATCGGTACATACTACTAAGATAATTACCATAATGATGAACGAAATCAAGTAAATATCCATGTAATTTAAAGATAAAATTGCATTGGTAAATGGTAAATCAAGTGCTGCAAACCAGAATTTATACCCCGAATATAAGAAGATATGAAATCCTGCAGCTATAAATGCGCCTAGTGAAGAGCCTTTCTTTGAAAACATACCAATTAATACAATAGTGATAATCGGTATATTGTAGAAACCTGTAAAAGATCTACCAAAGTTATATAAACCTTCATCTAACACTTGTAACATTGGAGAGAAGCAAATGGCAAATGCTGCAAATGCCCAACCTACTTTCTTTGCAAAAGCAACTGTTTGTTCATCTGTCATTGCTTTCTTAGAAAGTGGTCTGTAAATATCCATTACAAATACAGTGCTTGCTGCATTTAAGAAAGAATTATAGGTAGAAATAACGGCTCCAAACAATGCTGCACAGAAAAGTCCTACTACCGGCCATGGCAATGATGCAGCCACAAGTGCTGGATATGCATAGTCCGAACTTTCTAATCCTGGAATTAATCTTGCTGCTATAATACCTGGAAATACCATTAAAATTGGTACTAACATTTTCAAAAATCCTGATATTAACACACCTTTTTGACCTTCTTTTAAGTTTTTAGCTCCAAGTGTTCTTTGAATTAACACTTGATTTGTACCCCAGTAGAATAAGTTGGCAAGTACCATACCACCAAATATGGTGCGGAATGGAACAGGATCTGTGGAAGAACCAATTGCACTTAATTTCTCAGGCTCTACCGTTAGAATTTCATTTAATCCTGTTGCTACCGAGCCACCTGATTGAGCCCCTAAGGTATGTAACCCGAATATTACTACTAAAATAGAACCACCTATTAATAGAAGTCCATTAATTGTATCGGATACTGCAACTGCTTTAAGGCCACCAAGTACTGCATATATGGCTCCTATAATACCAACTAAGATGATTAATACAGTAATACCCGTTTCCGTACTTACATTAAAGATCGTGCTTAAATTAAAGATTTGGTTGAAACCAATAGCACCTGCATAAAGGCACACTGGAATTCCTACAAATAAATAACCTACAAGGAAAAGGACTGATACAAGGCGCCTTACACCAATTCCAAAACGATCTTCCATAAATTCTGGTAAGGTAGTATATCCTTTTCTTAGATATAGTGGTAAAAATACAAATGCCATTATAATTGTGGCAATTACTGCTGTAGATTCCCATGCCATACCTGACATATTATATCCATAAGATTGACCTGATAGGCCAATTAAATTTTCTGCTGATAAATTTGTTAATAACATAGATCCTGCAATAAATAATCCTCCAAGACCATTTCCTGCCAGGAAATATCCTTTTACCGATTTTTGATTATCACTTTTACTTACAATTCGTGCTGAAATAATTGCTACTAATGCAGTACATATTATAAACGTTATAACGGTAAATCCAAGCTGTTCCATTGTGTCACCTATACCCTCTCTCCATCAATTATTTATTGGTAGAACAATTCTTTATTCTTCCCAATAATTCCTATATGCGCTCCTGCCTTTACAAGTGGTTCCCGATCTTTGTGTGCAATAATCCACTTGTTTTTCAACAGTAGAATTTCGTCTTCTTGTGTATTCTTTTGATGAGTGCTAAGTGGTGTATTGGTTCCTCTTGGCAATATTATTACTGCTTTGAACCCCGCATCATCAATTTTACATGGTGAAAGGTGTAACGTAGTTTGGTAAAGTTCAAACACAGTTCCTTTTTCTACCAAGAATACTTCTGCCTTTTCATTATCGTAGGTGTTGTCTTGAATATCCCAACTATGTCCTAACACCATTAAGAAATCTGTCACTGCAATGGTAACTTCTGACCCCTTATGATATTCGAATCCATTGTAGGTGCTATTTCTTCCATTACAATAGCCTATCTGAATATCCATGTTACCATAAATCGAATTTTTTATCTGCTCATAAATTATAAATTCTTCCATTTCTTTTTGGGAGGCTACATAGATATTTCCCGTTTCTGGAATCTCCGTATTTTGTTCCATATACTCAAGTAATTCACTAAGATCAAATCCCCTTATGATTCTTCCGTATGTACGGAACCTCTCATGGTTCATATCTGTAATTTCTACTGAATTTAATTGATTTAACTTGTGTATCATATGTGCCTCCTTTTTTTCTATCGCCCTCTTACTACTTTAACAGTTGCACAGAAGTCTTCTTTTCCAATTCCTAGTTCCATTGCTTCGTCGTATACACTTTTTGCAGCTTTTTGACCATTCATCACAACGCCACATTCTTCGGCTAACGTCATACAAATATTTACATCCTTTGACATATTTTCCACTGAGAATGCAGTAGTGAAATTGTTTTCTGAGATTGGTTTCGCTTTCCCATCTAAGTAAAAGTTTTGACCACCACCATAAGAAATTGCTTTTGCATATTCTAAAATGTCAATTCCATTTTTCTCTGCTAGTGTTGCTGTTTCGTTCACCCCATTTTGAATTTGAGAAACAAGTGCATTGTGACAGATTTTCATAACAAGACCTTTTCCATTTTCTCCCATACGAATCACATTTTCTCCCATATAGAGAAGAATATCTCGAGCTTTTTCGTATGCTTCCTCAGCTCCTCCCACATAGATACCTAGTGTTCCTGCAATTGCTGCTGGTTTTGACTTTACAACTGGAGCATCAATGAACTGTGCACCAGTTTCTTCCACCATCTTAGCGATTTCCACTGAAACAGACGGATCAATGGTACTCATATCAATACACAACTTTGTATGATCTAATTGTGAAAGAATACTAGTATAGACTGCCTTTGAATGCTCTGATTTCGGCACCATAGAAATAATCACATCTGCATGTTTGGCTACTTCTAAAGCATCTTTGCATCCAATAGCTCCCTTGGTTACTAGTAATTCAACTTTTTCACTTACGTAGTCAAATACATATACGGATTCCCCATGTTTCGTAACTATATTCTCGCACATAGATTCGCCCATTATCCCAAGACCAATAAATCCTATTTTCATATCCACACCTATTCCTTCCTACTCCTAATTCTACTATTCTGTAATTGTGTTATCCCATGCATCTGTAAAAACTCCTAATCCTTGATTGGTGTATGCATGTTTGATCGATTCTTGATATACTTCTAAGCTCGTTGTTACAATATCAGCACCGGCTACTGCACAATCTACAATTTGCTTTGGCGAACGAAGTGCCGCACAGATAATCTGTGTTTTACCATAGAAGCCATAATTCTTATACATATCTACAATCGCTTGAATGTATGCTTTGCAATCTTCTCCATTGGCTTCTTTCCAGCCAATAAATGGTGATACGAATAAAGAATTATTCTTAGCTGGCAGTAAGGCTTGAGCTGGTGAAAATACTAATGTTACGTTGGTACGAATTCCTTCTTTTTCCAATAATCTTGCAGCTGTTATGCCTGCTTCTGTTGTTGGAATCTTAATTACAAAGTTAGGTGACATAGCGGCAATTTTCTTACCTTCTGCAACCATTTCCTGTGCATCATCTAAATGAGGATTGATTTCCACTGAAATTGGAAATGTATCAACTCCTTCAATTCCTTCTTCTTTTACCCAATCTGCCATTTCTTGAATAACAGATAAGAAAGGCTTGCCACTTACCATTACATGTCTTGGGTTTGTTGTTACTCCATCAATACCAAATGTGTTGTACGCTAGTTTAATTTCCTCCATTTTTGCACTGTCCAAAAAATACTTCATAATTGTTCTCCTTTTCTTTTTTACTATTGATTTTAGCTACTTCCTTTTAATTAATTAATATTATTAATCAATTGCTATATACAGATTATATGCCCAACATTTGGAAATATCAAGCCTATTTTACAACTTCGTCTAATTCCACAATTTTGCCATATGTAATTTATCTATATTGCATAAAAAACCCCCTACAACGTATTGTTGCAAGGAGTTCTTGGCGAATGTTGAGGGGGGCTTATTTTCAACCTAGACGGCTTTCTTTAAGCCATTGATTTCGTCAAATACAAAATCATTTACCACTTTAATGTAAGTTCCTTTCATACCTGATGAACGTGATTCTATTACACCAGCACTTTCAAATTTACGAAGTGCATTGACAATAACGGATCTTGTAATGCCAACTCGATCTGCGATTTTACTTGCCACTAAGATTCCTTCAACACCTTCTAATTCATTAAAGATATGGGTAATAGCTTCTATTTCCGAGAATGACAAAGTACCAATAGCAGATTTTACCACTGCTGACTTACGATTCACTTCTGCGCTTTCTTCATTAACTGCACGTAACATTTCAAGACCTACTACAGTAGTTCCATATTCGCATAAAATAATGTCGTTAATATCGTATTGCTCTGCTTGCTTATATACGAATAAAGTTCCTAATCGCTCTCCTGCAATATCGATTGGTGATACAATAGCTTGGAAAGTAGATGCACTGTCTGAATTAAATCCTAAGGTTTCTAAATTCACGTTTTCTTTTGTAGATAATACACTTAGAAATCTTTCGTTTAACATTGGATCTATATATTCCCCTACGTGATTTACAATTAATTCTTTCATTTGTGCAGCACCTTCTACTCTACTTGCTCCTAATACTTTTCCTTTTTTACTAATTACCAACACATGCGATGACACAATTTCTTGTAACACGTTGCAAATATCATTAAATACTACTTTGCTTGTGTCATTGTTGTGAAGTAATTGTCCTATTTTTCTTGTGCGGTCTAATAATTGTACTGAACTCATTTGTTTCCTCCTAATTGTTGTTATATGTTCTTAGTTGCTTCTCTTTGTTGCAATAATCTGTTCCTATAAGAGAACGTTATATTTCAGGTATACAATTTCAAATGCTAGTCGACTTAGTATTACATCTTCTTTTGTTGCCCTCTTTATAGTGAAAGAATAGCACAAGTTTTTTCATTATTCAACAAAATAGGCCATTGTTAATAGTTATTTAAGAATGAGCAGTTTTCTTTATATTATTTTTATATTGTTTTAATTTTTTCAACAATTTCTATTATTTTTTTATTTTTGTACGCTAAAAGAGATGACTGATAAAATGTCATCTCTTTCTTCTATGTTCCTAATGGTACGAAGTTATTTACTCTTGTTCAAGAGCAAGTGTTCTAGTGGTAATATCACACACTGATTCCGGTCCATAGTATTGGATTGCTCCTGGATATACATAACTTGTCTGAACTGCCCATTCTTCTCTTTTTGATGCAAAATATTGGAATGGTTTACCTTCTAATTCTGCAAGTGCTTTTCTAATAACAGGTTTATCTTCTCCATGTCTTCTTTCCATATTCATCATCTTGGTAATTGGCATACCACCTGCAACCCATTCACCCGCTGGCTTTGAAAGGTTCGATACTTTTGATAAGTAGCCATTGTAACCATATTGGATTAGCATAAATGCATTATATCCTAATGAGTAGCAGTAATCCGAATCAAAGTTAGATGGGAATGCACATCTTCCTTCATAACCAAAGAAATGATGAAGGGCATTGAATTTTCCTTTGAATCCTCTTTGTACTAATTTATCAGCAACTAAAGCTGAGAATAATTTTTCTGATTCAATAAGGGAAACTTGTACGTTACCGTGTGGATCTCTTTCAAGGAATAATTGTTGTTGAATCCCTTGTGGTAAAATAGCAAATACGTCCATAGAGTCTTTCGATAATCCTTTTTCAATAAATGCGTATTTATCAGTCCATGATGCAAGTGCGTTAAATTCATCTGCCTTGCTTCCTGCAAGTAATTCGTTGATTTCACCAATTAATGCTCCAAATTCTGGAACGAATTCAACTACACCTTCTGGTATCACTGCAACACCGAAGTTCATACCATTGTTTCCTCTTGCTTCCACTGAATCTGCAATATAATCTGAAATTTGAGAAAGCGACATTTTCTTTTCCGCTACTTCTTCTGAGATAAGACAAATGTTTGGTTGTGTTTCTAAAGCACACTCTAATGCTACGTGTGAAGCTGATCGACCCATCACTTTAATAAAGTGCCAGTATTTCTTAGCTGAATTAGCATCTCTTCCAATATTACCAATTAATTCACTATAAGTTTTTGCTGCTGTATCAAATCCAAATGAGCATTCAATATCTTCATTTTTCAAATCTCCATCGATTGTCTTTGGGCAACCAATTACTTGTATGCCTGTATTGTTCGCTGCAAAGTATTCTGCAAGTACTGCTGCATTTGTATTAGAGTCATCCCCACCAATAATTACAATTGCTGTAATACCATGCTTCTTACAAACTTCAACAGCTACTGCAAATTGTTCGTTTGATTCTAATTTAGTTCTACCTGAACCAATAATATCGAATCCACCAGTATTGCGAAAAGCATTGATGTATTCGTCATCAAAGATTAAGGTATCATCTTCTACAAGTCCACTTGGACCATTCTTAAAACCAATTAAGACATTGTCGGCATTTGTAGCTTTTAATGCATCGTATAATCCACAAATAACATTGTGTCCACCTGGTGCTTGTCCACCTGAAAGAATAACACCTACCACTTGCTTCTTAGATTCTGATGTATTCTTACCTTTTTCAAAGATAATTTCTTTCTTACCATATGTGTTAGGGAAAAGTGCTTGAATCTTTTCTTGATCTGCAACACTTCCAGTTTCTTGTCCTTCTTTTACGCCGATTTCAGCGATTCCACTTCTAAGCATTCCTGGAAGCTTAGGCGTATATTCATATCTTGCTTGTTGTAATGGTGAATAATTCATTGTGTTCTCCTTCTCTTTGACTAATCATTAATTCCACATTAAGATTTTAGGACATTTTCCCCCAGTTGTAAACCCATATTATAGATATTTTCTATTATATTTGTTGATATAACAATGTATAATCCTTTTTCGACATAGTATTTGTATATTCCAACTGTATGTGGTACAATATATAGTGTATTTGCTTGACATGATAGGCATAAATGATTAGAAACGGGGAGGGTCTATTATATGTTCAAATCATTAATTGGTTTCGTAATTGTTACACTCACACTAATACTCACGGGATGCCATTCTACAAATCTCCAGGTTGACACATCAGAATCATCGAGTTACCAACTTCCAAAGGATATGAAAATCGCACTCGTGGTAGATGAGATCACTGACAAGAATGCTTTTATTAGCCAATCAACGACGAAATTTTCTGACTTAATGGACAAATACAGCTTTCAAGGTGTCGTTGTTGAAGCAGGCGATATGGATAAATGGGAATCTACAATTGCAGCATTATGCGAAGATGATTATGATTTAATTATTGGTCTCGGTTGGCAATCGGGAGTTGCCATGCCTGAGTACGCGCTTGCTTATGAAGATATTTCCTTTGTTGCCATAGACGCTTCTTCCACTAGTTCAAATGTTAAGTTATATTCATTTGATTCCTACTCAGGATGCTATCTCCTTGGAGTGATGGTGGCCCAAGCTTTTCCTGATTCTGATACCTTCGGTTATATTGGGAACTACGAAGATGATGCCAATGGAGTCTACTTGCAAGGCTATAAAGATGGAATCGCACATGTGAATTCTTCTGCTACCATTATTACAAATTATATTAATAGTTATACAGATTCTAATCTTACCTATACTTATGCATTACGGCAATCTGCCAAGGGGGCAACCTTTATTATGGGTAGTGCTAGCACAGAAGCACATGAGGGACTTTTTCAAGCAGCACTTGCACTATCTAGTTCAGAATCACCACTTTATGTTTCTAGCACGAGTATTGACCAGACCACTAGTGATAATCCTTATATTATTGGTGGTGTAACGAAGAATACGGGAATTGCTGTAGAAGATGCCATACTTGAGTATATTAGTGGTACCTTAGATGCATCTGAACAAGAAGTTCTAACTCTAAATAGTGGCGGATTTGGTCTGGTACACGTAAATGTTACTGCTAACTATGTTAATACTGATATTATTACTCCAGATGTACTTCTTGCAGTAGGCGATGCATATACTTTACTCGAACAATAATCTATTTTATACTTTAGAAAGGCTATGCTGAACATCATATAGTATAGAAGAGGAGCTTTCATGTATCAGGCAATTATATTTGACTTAGATGGTACTTTACTAAATACTATTCCAGACTTAGAAACTGCTGGTAATCACACCTTAACCACTCTTGGAGCACCTACACGCACCACCGCAGAGTTTCAGTCCATGGTTGGGAACGGCATTCCCAACTTAGTAGAACGCATGTTACCTAATGATACTGGTAATTCTCAGCTATATAACGTGGCACTCTCTGAATTTCTCTCCTATTACGAGAAGCATAGCGATGACCAAACTAGACCTTACCATGGGATTCTTGAATTATTAACTACATTACGGGAATCAGGCTATGAACTTGGTGTTCTCACAAACAAAGAAGATTCCTTGGCTCAAGATGTAGTACAATCTTTTTTTCCAAACTTATTCACTATTATTCATGGTGCTCGTAAAAGTATGGCTTCCAAACCAGATCCTGCTGGCTTATATCATATTTGTGAACAATTGCATCTTAAGACATCCCAAGTACTCTACGTAGGAGACAGTGAAGTAGATATGCACACTGCTAAAAATGCTCAAGTAGATTGCTGTGCAGTGCTATGGGGATATCGTACCTTAGAGCAATTACAAGCAGTAGGTGCTTCAACCTTTATTGAAGAACCAAGCGAACTACTTTCTCTACTAAAATAAACAATCCATTAAATATAAATGGTATATTGTTTTTGATCCATAGAATGAGGAGCAAGATGATTGTTCCACTTGCGTTGTTCTAGGGGTACATGAATTCCCTCCACATCACACAACCCATGCCATGGTTCGAAGCAAATGAATCCAGCCCTTGTATCTGGCATAGACCATACTGCTATGACAGGTGCATCATATCTCATTCTCACATATGGTTTTTTATTTCTATCTACTAAGGCGATTTCATTTATTTGATTACCTTCAAAGATTAGTGCATCTTCTAGAAAGAGAGCTTCTGTAATAGGTATCACACTATTGTCTAGAACTAACTCGCATGGTTCTTTCATGGCAAGTCCTTTTGGTGATACTTTCGTTTGTTGCAATTGTTCTCTCACAGGAACTTGTATAAAGTACTCTGTTCTAGACTCTCCCTCTTTACGAGGGCAACGAAATGCAGGATGACCACCAATGGCATATTCCATAGATGTGTCTCCTAGATTATGAATACGCCAGATTACTTCCACACTTCTTCCCACAAGGCGATAGCCAATCTCTAGGGAAAAAGCGAACGGATAACATAGTAATGTTTCTTCTGTGGATTTTGTGCTAAACCACATTGTATCTTCTAAGACTTCCCCTATCTCAAACATAGTATCTCTTAAAAACCCATGTTTCGCCATAGAATACTTATTTCCATTGTAAATATAGCTTCCTTCATGCAAGCCTCCAATAAAAGGAAATAAAATAGGTGAAGTGCGATTCCAATAAGAGGGGTTTCTATCCCACATATACTCTTCCCCTGTTTCTAATAAGATTAGTGATATTAATTCTGCGCCTTCATCCTTCACTGTAATTTGAATTTCCTTATTCTGTATGGTATATTCCATTCTTCTACTCCTTATTATAATACACGCTTTCTAGTCGCAATCCTTTTGCAGGGGCAAGATGGCCTGCTTTTGCCCGTTCTTTCCCTTCCAATATGGACTGAACTTCCTCAGGAGAGCGCTGTCCTAACCCAATTTCAATTAAAGTTCCCATGATAATCCGTATCATATGATAGAGAAATCCATCTCCACTAAATATAAATTGTAACTCCTTGCCACACTGTTTCAGTTCAATGGATTTAATTGTACGAATGGTCGATTTCTTCTTATTCTTCTTAGACGTAAAAGATGCAAAATCATGAGTACCTTCTAAATAAGTCATTGCCTTTGCCATCTTAATACAGTCAAGTGGTTCTATAATATGATGGGTGTAATGACGCTGAAAGAGGTCTGGATCTTCGTGATTCACAATACAATATACATACTTTTTTCCTTTTGCAGAAAGTCTCGCATGGAATCTCGGATCAACTTCTACTACTTTCACCACATAGATATCTTCTGGCAAATAAGAATTCATGTATTCTTTTATCATTGCAGTGGATTTCTTCGTAGCGAGTTGGACATTGATTACTTGTCCATTTGCATGAACTCCTGCATCTGTGCGGCCTGATCCATTAATTGTAACCTTTCCCTCTTCCATCTTACTAAGCAGAACTTCTAGTTTCCCTTGGATGGTATTGCTATTACTGTCTTGACGTTGCCACCCCGCATAGCGAGTTCCATCGTATTGGATTATCATTTTATAATTCTTCATGCACTTCACTATCCTTCTGTTCTATGTTCTGCTCCACTTCTATTGTGCTATACAGCAATTCGTCAATATAAGCATAAATTTCATCTCTTCCTTGCTTATTCAGTGCAGAATATGGCAAAACAACTCCACTTTTTTTCATTTCTAATCCCGTACGAATCATTTTCACATGCTTTTGTACTTGACTACGCTTGATTTTATCAAGCTTAGTGGCTATAATAATAGGTTCATATCCATTATGCAAAATCCATTGATACATATTACGGTCGTTTGCCGATGGTTCATGGCGAATATCAATTAAGAGAAACACTGCCTTTAATTGCTGAGATTGCACCAAATATCGTTCAATCATCTTCCCCCACTTTTCCTTAATCGCTACATTCGCTTTGGCATATCCGTATCCCGGTAAATCTACTAAATATAATTCTTGATTAATATTATAGAAATTAATGGTCTGTGTTTTACCTGGCTGAGCACTTGTTCGCGCATAGGATTTACGATTCATCAGTCCGTTAATTAAGGAAGACTTGCCCACATTACTCTTTCCTGCAAATGCAATTTCCGGCAATGTGGTCTCTGGAACACTACTTGTAATTCCACATACAATTTCTAATTCTACATTCTTAATTACCATACTCCCTCTCTTTCTAAGTGATTCGTTCCATATTCTCTAAGTAAAAGAAACGTCACCAGTACTTAGCGACGCTTCTTATTTCTACTAATTATCATATTCAATTACAATTGCATCACTGTCACCCACAACAGATTCTTCCGTAATGGTACAAGTAACGATCTCTTCCTCTGAAGGAATGCGATACATAATATCTATCATGAGCTTCTCCATAATAGATCTTAATCCTCTTGCACCAATCTTACGCTCAATTGCCTTTTCTGCAATTGCTTCAATTGCGGAATCTTCATAGCAGAGTGTAACTCCATCTAATTCAAACAGCTTTTCATATTGCTTTACAATTGCATTTCTCGGTTCTGTTAAAATACGCACTAAAGCTTCTTTATCAAGATTTTCAAGAGTAACATTCATTGGTACACGACCTACGAATTCAGGAATTAATCCAAACTTCACCAAGTCTTGTGGTGTAACGTATTTAAACAATGCACCCTCTGACTTAGTACTCTTCTGTGTTACTGTAGCATTAAATCCAATGGAGCTACAATCTAATCTCGTCTCGATAATCTTTTCCAAACCATCAAAGGCTCCACTACAGATGAATAAAATATTAGAAGTATCAATTTGAATCAACTCTTGGTGCGGATGTTTACGGCCACCCTGTGGTGGAACAGAAGCAACAGTACCTTCAATAATCTTTAGCAAGGCTTGCTGTACCCCTTCTCCTGAAACATCTCGCGTAATGGATACATTTTCACCTTTTTTCGTAATCTTATCAATCTCATCAATATAAATAATTCCATATTGAGCTTTTGCCACGTCATAATCAGCAGCTTGCAATAATTTTAGAAGAATATTCTCTACATCTTCTCCTACATAACCTGCTTCTGTTAAAGTAGTGGCATCTGCAATAGCGAATGGCACATTAATAATCTTAGCTAATGTTTGTGCTAGATACGTCTTACCAGAACCAGTTGGACCAAGCATAAGAATGTTACTCTTTTGCAACTCGATTCCGATTTCTTTATCTGCCGTTACACGTTTATAGTGATTGTACACTGCTACTGCTAGTACTTTCTTTGCATCGTCTTGACCAATTACAAAGTCATCTAAGAATTCTTTGATTTGTTTTGGTTTTAGTAAATTGATTTCAATTTCACTTTCTTCTTCCATATCATCAAATTCTTCATCTAAAATATCTGCACATATTTCAATACACTCATCGCAGATGCAAACTCCATCAGGGCCTGCAATGATTTTTCGCACTTGTTCTTGTGGTTTATTACAAAAAGAACAACGAATTTTATGATTAGCATTCTTTCCAGCCATGCTTCACTCCTACTCTACTATCTTATGCTTCCTCTGTGGCAGCATGTGTTGTAATCACTTTATCAATCAAACCATATTCTACTGCTTCTTGAGCCGATTTCCAGTTATCACGTTCTGTGTCTGCGGCAATTACCGCAATATCTTTGCCCGTATTTTCAGCAAGAATACGATTTAATTTTTCTTTTGTATATAAAATATGCTTTGCAGCAATTTCAATTTCTGTTGCTTGTCCTTGTGCACCACCTAGTGGCTGATGAATCATCACTTCTGCATTAGGAAGAGCCATTCTCTTGCCTTTTGCACCACCAGCTAATAAAAATGCACCCATACTAGCTGCCATTCCAATACAAATAGTAGAAACATCGCATTTTACAAATTGCATGGTGTCATAGATTGCCATACCCGATGTGACTGACCCACCTGGGGAATTAATATACAAATGAATATCTTTATCTGGATCTTCCGCTTCTAAAAACAACATCTGTGCCACTACTAAGCTAGCTGTTACTTCATTCACATCTTCTCCTAGAAAAATAATTCTTTCTTTTAGTAATCTTGAATAAATATCGTAGGAACGCTCTCCTCTGCTGGTTTGTTCAACTACTACAGGAACTAAACTCATCCTATTACCTCTCTTCTGACTAATATTAAGCTTTTATTCAGCACTCTCCGCTGTCTCTTCTGCTTTTTTTGTTTTCTTAGCTGCTGGCTTCTTAGGTGCTGCTTTCTTTGCTATTGTTTCTTTATCAGTGGCTACCTTCGCCTTTGTTGCTTTGCCTTCCTTTGCATTTTCTACTGCAAAGGTTGCTGCTTTTGCAATGGCAATGTCATTCATTACTTCTTCTTTTTGCGCATCGCCAATCATTTCTTTTACTTTATCAAGTTCCATCTGATACATAGATGCCATCTTCACAAGTTCTGCTTCAAAGTCTTCCTCACTTGGTACAATTCCCTCAGCAGCTACAATAGCTTCTAATACTAATCTAGACTGAATACGACTTAGTGCTTGTGGTTTAATCTGCTCTAAGAATGTTTCTTTGGTTAATCCTGTGAATTGGAAATACTGTTCAATATTAAGTCCTTGCATCTGAATACGTTGTGCATATTCCTCTAGCATTTGTCTCTGTTGAGACGCTACCATGACATCTGGAATCTCCATTTGAGCATCTTCAATAATCGCTGCAATTACTTGGTCTTCCTTAGCACGTGCTACTTCTGCTTCCATCTTGGTTGTAAGATCTTTTTTCACGTCTTCTTTGTATTCTGCCAAAGTATCGAATTCTGATACTTCACTTGCGAATTCATCATCTAATTCCGGCAATTCTTTTACTTTTATTTCATGTACTTTACACTTAAATACAGCTGGCTTTCCCTTTAAGTCTTCTGAAGGATACGCTTCTGGGAAGGTTACATTAACCGTAACTTCATCTCCAATCTTGGCACCAATTAATTGCTCTTCAAATCCTGGGATAAAGGAATTCGAACCAATAGTTAATGGATATGCGTCTCCTTTACCACCTTCAAAAGCAACATCATCGACAAACCCTTCAAAGTCAATCACTGTCATGTCTCCATCCATTACTGGACGATCTTCCACAACTACTGTACGAGAACTTTTTTCTCTTTCTTCATCAATTACTTGATTGATTTCTTCCTCTGTTACTTCTATTTCTACCTTATCCACTTTCACACCCTTATACTTACCAAGTGTTACTTCTGGCATAAATGCAACTTCTGCTGTAAAGATAAATGGTTTTCCAGCTTCTAATTGTACTACATCGATTTTAGGTGAAGATACGATTGCTTCTTCACATTCATCAAATGCTTTTTCATATGCTACAGGAATCATCTCATTGGCTGCATCATCATAGAAGATTTCAGGTCCATATAACTTTTCTAGCATATTTCTTGGTACCTTTCCTTTTCTAAATCCTGGTACACTCATCTTCCCTTTATTTTTGTGGTAAGCCTTTTCAATTGCTGTTTCAACTTCTTCGGCTGAAACTTCAATTGTAAGTTTTCCCATGTTCTTTTCTAATTTTTCTACTTGTAAACTCATGCGTATTTGCCTCCTTAAATTTGCTGTATCCACAGTCATCATAAGATTATATCACGTTTATCTTCATATTACTAGCATTTATTACTGTAAATCCTCGCAAATCATAAAACCTAGCAAAATACAAGATAGTAAAGAAAAAAACCATATATTTCCTTTATAATTCAACGATTATTGCTAATACTATCATTAAGATAAGCGAGGAAAGCACTCATCTAATATTAGATAAGTAGCTAAGACTTCTTATCTAATATAAACAATCATATAAATGGAGGTATTATCATGACAAATCATAAGAGTGGAATGCAAGTTCCAGAAGCAAAAGCAGCAATGGACAAATTCAAAACAGAAGTAGCATCTGAGTTAGGTGTAAACTTAAAAGAAGGTTACAATGGTGATTTAACTTCAAAAGAAGCCGGTTCAATTGGTGGTGAAATGGTTCGTAGAATGATCAAAAAACAAGAAGAACAAATGAAATAGTAAATTCTTCTACGCTGTGCTATAATGAATTCCATTGTAGCACAGTGTTTACATACCATACTTTAGGAGATTCTATTATGCCCACTTATGAAATCGAAAAAAAATACTTAGTTACCCATATTCCATTTTCATTAGAACCTTATCCTTACCATGTCATTGAACAAGGTTACTTATGCACCAACCCTGTCGTACGCATTCGCAAACAAGGCCATGCCTATTACCTTACCTACAAAGGGAGCGGTCTTCTAAAAAGGGTGGAATACAATCTTGACTTGACGAAGCAAGCATATGAACACTTGAAAGAAAAAGTTGATGGTATAGTCATTACCAAAAAGAGATATCTGATTCCCCTTACTGGTAGTAACTATACCATTGAGCTTGATTTGTTTGAAGGCCATTACCAATCCTTAACCTTAGCAGAAGTTGAATTCCCAACAGAAGGAGAAGCTCTTACCTTTCAACCGCCAGAGTGGTTTTCGAAGGATGTTACCATGGATACCACTTACTATAACTCTACTATGAGTATGGCTACATCGACAAACGTTCCCCTTGCAACCCCGAATAACTTCATCTAAGGAAGTCCATCGGGTTCTTATAGCCTTCCATATAACTTCGTCATATCTTTTATGCGATGTGCCAATTCTTTTGTTAATACTCCAGACTTCATGCGCCACTTCCAATTGGTTCCAAGGGTAGATGGCGTATTGGTTCGGCCACGTGCACCTAATCCCAAATAATCTTGCATAGGAATAATTGCCGTATTAGACACACTTGATAGTGCGGCTTTAATAAACTGCCACTCTACTTCATGTTTCCCTTGAAATCCCAAATATTTTCTAGCAAATTGCCGATCACTTTTTGGTATAGTGGCAAACCAACTTCTTGTGGTATCATTATCATGAGTGCCTGTATACACAACGGAATTTTGACTGTAATTATGTGGTAGGTAATTACTTGGCTCTCTGGCATCAAATGCGAATTGCAAGATTTTCATTCCTGGATACCCCGTCTGAGCCACAAGTTCTAGCACACTGTCTGTTAAAAATCCCAAATCTTCTGCAATGACCGGAATCTCTCCTAGCTCACTTTTCACTCGTCGGAAAAACTCATACCCTGGACCTTGTTTCCACTCGCCATGTTCTGCGGTTGGATGTCCATAGGGAATGGCATAATACTCATCAAATCCACGAAAATGATCAATTCGTATCACATCATACAATTCATAGCAATAGGCAATTCGCTTAATCCACCATGTAAATCCTGTGGTAGCATGATAAGGCCATCGATATAGCGGATTCCCCCACAACTGTCCTGTATCTGAAAAAGCATCTGGCGGACACCCTGCCACTGCAGTAGGCAAATAATCTTCATCAAATTGAAATAATTCAGGATGAGACCATGCATCTGCACTGTCGAGTGCCACATAAATGGGAATATCCCCAATAATCTTGATTTTCTTTTTATTTGCATAGTCTTTTAATTCTTTCCATTGTTTCTTAAATAGATATTGTTGGAATCCATAAAAGGCAATCTCTGTGGAATGTTCTTGTTTAAATTGTTCTAGTGCCTTCTGTTCCCTCTTCTTAAAATCGTCTTCCCATTCAAGCCAACAAATTCCCCCTAGTCTATCTTTAATGGCCATATATAAAGCGTAGTTTTCTAACCAATAGGCTTCCTTCATGCAAAAATCTTGAAACTCTTTTTCCTCTTGGCACTTGCTATTGATAAAAGCCTTTTTTAAAATCTCGTAGCGTGTATGATATAAGTAACCGTAATCCACTTCCTTCTCATTAGATTCTTCCTTGATCTTAGCTAAGTCTGACTTCTTCAAATAGCCATCTTTTACTAATCCATCTAAATCAATATGATAGGGATTACCTGCAAAGGTTGAAAAAGATTGATAGGGCGAATCTCCATATCCAGTTGGTCCTAGAGGCAGTAATTGCCAGTAGGATTGTCCTGCCTTTTTTAGAAAATCAACAAATTCATATGCTTCTTTGGAAAAGCACCCAATTCCATACTTAGAATGTAGGCTTGCTACTGGTAATAGTACTCCACTTTTTCTCATGATTTTCCTCCTTATTTGTTCCATATCCACTTTATTGTCTTACATTATATTACTATTTACTTTATTATATAGAGAACTTTTTATAAAATCAAGGTTTAGGTGTCAATAATATCTTAGAAATTCACGTAGCAAAAAGGCAAGGAATCTATCACTCCTTGCCCATCTTCTATTAATTATTGTCTTCGCTCTCCATTATTTCATCAGAGCTTTCTCTCCCTGTAATCACTTCCTTAACTTCACTCCAATCCATATTACCTCTTAAATATTCTAACAAGGTGGAGCCCCAATTGCTTGAATCAGTCAAGTGTGAATAGGTAGTAAAATTAAATGGCATATTATTCTTCGTATCATCTAACAGATATCGTGCCACTTCTACGGATAATGGATCACTTGGTAGTTCCTCTGAGGTAAACGTACTAAATGGTGCTAGATATCCTAACGTGTTTACTACCGCATCTTTTCCTGCCTCCGTACCATATAGCCACTCTAAAAAGGCTATGGTAGCTGCTTGATCTGCTTCACTTGCATGTGAATTAAGCGCGAAATAACTTTCACTAGTCAAGGTAAGCCCTTGGTGTTCTTCTCCTTCTATTCCAAGGTAAATTGGTAGTATTCTAAGGTCTTCATCTCCTATTACACTACCTTCTACTTGCGTAATGTCATTCCACGTCCAATTACCACTTTGGACCATTGCCACTTGTCCTGTAGCAAATTCTTCCAAGGAATCTTCTACACTCTTAATCTCTTCCCCCGTCACATCATAAGCCGAATAATTCACATACAAATCTAGTAATGACTTGTAATGATCGCTATACATAAATTCCATATCATCCATGGTGGTTGCCTCACTGTTCATAGATTCGTAAGACATTGGAATATTTAATAAATGAGTGTGCCATCTCCAATCTTCTCCTTCTGCTAACGAAGTAGAAGCAAAGACGCCTTCTATGGAAAGCTCTTCCTTGTGTAACCACATATCTTCCACAACTAACTCTAACTTAGCGTAAGATGTAATTTCATCTCCAGAATCAATCACAGCTCCTTCCATAGCACAATATTGTTCCATAATAGCATTGTTATATAGAATTCCATATCCACTTACAGAAATTGGAATCCCGTATACTTCCTGATTAGATCCTTCAAGAGCAAGCTCCTCATGAGTAATCCAGCTGTATAGATCTGTTTTCGATACATCTAATAAATGATTTTCCCATGTAGTATATCCATCACTTCCACTAACTTCAAATAAAGTAGGAACTAATTCTTGTTCCATTTCATTTCCAAGATAATCATCATACTCTTCTTCCGCAACAGTCACTACTCGTACTACTCCGCCTGTTTCTTCTAAATATAAAGCAGCAATTTCATTCCACTCCTGCTCTAATTGCGGTTGTTTACTTAAGTAATAGACTTCCCCTTCAATTTCACTAGCTCCATCTTCTCCCATAACAAGGTCTTCCACCTTATTTTCGATTTCTTCCATTTCATCCGAACCACACCCTGTTAGTATAACAGACACCATTGCAAGTGCTGTTAGTACAGCAAATACTTTCTTTTTCACAATTACATCCTCCTATTTCTGTTGTCTTTTCTCTAACAGTATTACCACAACCAATTCATCTCATTCTTAATCTAAAAAAAGAGTTGAATTTTCATTCAACTCTTTCTCCTATGTTTCATCCTTATTATAACTTCCAAATATCTCTATTGTACTCAGCAATAGTTCGGTCTGATGAGAAGAAACCTGCTTTTGCAATATTGACAAGCATTTTCTTCTTCCATTCCTCTGGCTTTGTTGCATAATCTGCAAATACTTGGTCCTTCACTTTAATATAATCCTCTAAATCAAGCAATGTCATAAACCAATCCTTACTTAATAATTCCTTATAAAGTCGATTCAGATTTTCTTTATGTCCTACTCTTAACGCTTCTTTAGAAATAATAAAATCAACTGCCTCCTTAATAACTGGTGACTTCTTATAAAATTCCTTCGCTACGTAATCAGCCTTTTCATAATGAGCAATTACCTGTTCACTCTTTTCTCCAAAGATATAGATATTGTCACTTCCCACTAATTCGTCAATTTCCACATTAGCGCCATCTGAAGTTCCTAAGGTCACAGCACCATTTAGCATAAACTTCATATTCCCTGTTCCCGATGCTTCCTTGGAAGCAAGGGAAATCTGTTCCGAAATATCACAGGCTGGAATGAGTTTCTCAGCTTTGGCGACATTGTAATTCTCAATCATTACAACTGTCATGTAAGGACTCACTTCTGGATCATGATTCACAATTTCTTGCAATACTAAGATTAGATGAATAATATCTTGGGCAATGATATAGGCTGGTGCGGCTTTTGCACCAAAGATAAAGGTCATTGGTACCACCGGTATATTGCCCGCCTTAATATCTAAGTATTTGTGGATAATATAAAGAGCATTCATCTGTTGACGCTTATATTCATGCAATCGTTTGATTTGAATATCGAAAACTGAATTTTCATTGATTTCAATACCTTGCGTCTCCAAAATGTACTCTTTTAACGCCAACTTCTTATTCTTCTTCATGGATACCAATTGGTCTAAGAATGTATTGTCATTCTTATAATCCATTAATTTCTCAAGCTCCATGGCATCCTTACAGAATCCATCCCCAATTACACTCGTAATCATAGACGTTAATTCCGGGTTACATGCCATTAGCCACCTACGAAATGTAATACCATTTGTTTTGTTATTGAATTTCTCAGGATAAATCTTATAAAAGTGATTTAACTCCGTCTCTTTTAAAATCTCCGTATGAATGGCTGCCACACCATTTACGCTAAATCCATAGTGGATATCCATATGAGCCATGTGCACACGTTTGGTTTTGTCAATAATCTGCACTTCTTTATCTTTGTATTGCCTTGCCACACGCCTATCAAGTTCTTTTATAATTGGAACGAGCATTGGCACTACTTTTTCCAAATAAGCGAGAGGCCATTTCTCTAAGGCTTCTGCAAGAATTGTATGATTCGTATATGCACATGTTTTAGATACCATATCTATGGCTGCATCAATGGTAAAATTATGTTTCTCGGTAAGCAAACGAATTAACTCGGGTATCACTAAAGATGGATGAGTATCATTGATTTGAATTACTACATGCTCATTCATTTTATGGATTTCATATTCATTCAGTTCAATTTCATCTAGGATATATCTTGCAGCATTACTTACCATAAAGTACTGTTGGTAGATACGTAGTAAATGACCTGCTTCGTCCGAATCATCTGGATACAAAAAGAGTGTTAAATTCTTACCAATATCTTCCTTATCAAAGTCAATTCCATCCTTTACAATCTTCTCATCAACTGATTCCATATCAAATAAGTGAAGTTTATTCACACCACTTTCATAACCTACTACATCAATATCATACATTCGAGACCGTACTGTATGAGTACCAAATTGGATTTCATAGGAGACTGGTGTCTTGGTAAGCCAAGATTGTTGGGTAATCCATTCATTCTTCGTTGCCACTTGGAGGTGATCTTCAAATGATTGCTTAAATAAACCCAGATGATAATTCAAACCAATTCCATCCCCCGGCAATCCTAGTGTTGCAATGGAATCAAGGAAGCATGCTGCTAATCTTCCAAGCCCTCCATTGCCAAGAGAAGGTTCTAATTCTAGTTCTTCTAACCGTCCAAGAGCGTGACCATTGTTACTAAGCACTTCTTCCACTTCTTGGTAAATACCAAGGTTGATTAGGTTATTAGATAGTAATTTACCAATCAAGAATTCAGCCGAAATATAATAGACTTTTTTCTTGCCTATATTCTTCTTAGTAGTCTTCATACACTCTTTGGTAAATTGTAAAACCGCTCCGTATAATTCTAGTTCGCTACATTCTACAATTGTCTTGTGATACATCTGCTTCGTTACTTGTAATAGGTTCTGTTCTAGATTCATTCTAATATCATTCCTTTCTCAAAGTCCGTCAATTAGGGACTATAAAATCCTAATTGCCATTTTCGCTATACCAAAGTTACTAAATATATAAAATACCCCACATAGCACGCCAGTAAGATTACGCCTGCATATGACTTTAACATCTTGTCCTTATTAATAAAGAACCAAAGCAACAACACTGCTGCCGCTGCTATGATACCGTCTATGATAAATTGAGGATCAAAGGTAATATTCGTAATAAGTCCTGCACTTCCTACTACAAAAAGCAAATTGAAGATATTGCTACCTACAATATTGCCAATGGCAATATCTGTCTTCCCCTTTCTTCCTGCAGTTACAGAGGTAATCAATTCAGGAAGAGACGTTCCTAATGCAACAACTGTAAGTCCAATCATGCGTTCACTCACTCCAAAGGTTTGAGCAATTATAGTTGCACTATCTACCGTCACATCACTTCCTAATACAATAAGCCCTCCCCCTATGAGCGTTAATAAGATTAATTTAAACATGGATGCACTTTTATCTACTTCTTGTTCACTTGCTGCCGCTCCTGTTTTAGCCAATCGAAACAAATAGATTAAAAATACAATCATTAGTCCCCATAAGATGCCTGCGTCTGTGCGATTAATCACACCATCCATGCCTAGCACTAATAATAAAAGTGTAATCACGATTACAAATGGTATCTCATACTTCTTCGTACATTTTTGAACTGGTAATGGTGCAATGATTGCGGTGATACCAAGAATTACTACCACATTTAATATATTACTGCCAAGAACATTCCCGATGGTAAGATCCGCACTACCTTGGAGAGCTGCACTAATACTAATGGCTGCTTCTGGTGCACTTGTTCCAAATGCAACAATGGTTAGTCCAATGATAATCTGAGGTATTCCAAACCGATCCGCTATGGAAGAGGCCCCTTCTACAAATAAATCCGCTCCTTTAATTAACATTCCAAAACCCACTACTAACAATACCATTTGTATTACGATATTCATCTTCGCCACCCTTTCTAGTAAATACTTAGAGTCAGTCTATCACATCCCTGTTTAACTGGCAACTATTTCTGCGAATCTGCATTTTTTCCAATTCCATATTTATTGGATAAATACCCCTCACAATACTGAATTACTTCGTCCATAGATTCAAATTCCATTTTGTTGATTTTATCATAGATGTGATTGACCATTTTCTCTCTTTGCTGGTGGGTCATAGTAAATAACCACCTATTCAAAACCATTGCCGTCATACGTGTCTTTGCCCGAACTCCTCTTTCTCGAACAAACTTCCCCTCTTCTATCTCCCATGTAAAAGGATCGTGTTGAAACAAACCATTTCCATTGCTTCGGATAATAAGATATTCTCTATTTTGTTGTAGAAGTAATCCAATTAAAGAAGAACTTGGAATCACCTTATGCATGCGCCCTTCTATTCTCATATAACCCTCTTGGCGAAAGATATTCGCTGAAAAACCTGGTGGATCATGGCTATATACGCGAACAATACGCTTTTGGATAGCTTCATTTGCATGGATTGCTACATATGTGGCAATATTGCCTCCTTTGGAGTGACCTGCAATTCGAATAGGACCTCTCGTCACACGAGCAACTGCTTCAAGGTAGCGAATTCCGATATGTTGGGAAGGAATGGGATGTAAATACCCCATATTAAAGTCTTCTTTCCAACCGACTAAAGAGTCATCTGTTCCACGAAATGCAAGAAACAAAGAACCATCCTCTAAGGCGAATGTAATGGCTGCAAACTGTATCTCCTGCTGAGTATGATAGATTTCTTCATAACAAAACAATCGAATGGAACCATATCTTCGTGTCTGAGAGGCAGTGGTGAAGAGTTCATATGCCATTTGTTGAAAATGAAGATTGCTGTACCAAGATTCACCTATCATATGTTCTCTTGCTTCTAATAAAGTGATTCCATTTATACCTTTTCCATCCATATTTAAAATTTTTTCGTATTTTACATAAACCAGCACAGAAAGGATTAAACTATCTACTATGGTAAATTTTTTATCTTGAAACGATGATTTCCCATATCCCCTCACATAATCCATAATATTTCCCATGTAACTCCCCCACTCCAGTATTCTTTTATTCATAATTTCAATAAAAGTATGTATAGAATCTATCCTTTTTATTCATACTAGTAAAAAGGATTCTTGATAAGAGTAAGCCTTTTAATCTAATAAGATAGGAGTATGGCAATGATTGATAAAATATTATTAACCTTATTAATTGTAGGCGGTTTAAATTGGGGCAGTATTGGGCTATTTAACTTTGACTTGGTTGCATTCCTCACAGGTGGACAAGTAAGCTTATTTGCCAAAATCATCTATATTGTAGTAGGATTGTCAGCCATTTGGTGCATTTCGCTTCTATTTCGAGATGATACCATGGTATCAGAACATTAAGATTCTACTATATAAACTACAAAAAAGCCCCTTGGACGATAGTTCGTCTAAGGGGCTTTTACTGCGGATGACAGGAATCGAACCTGCACGGTCTCCCACTAGATCCTAAGTCTCATATCGGCTTATTTAGTGGTATTTTCCGTTCTTTTATCACATATAGATTACTCTGTATTTACACTGGTTTCCTATGATTCCATAGGTTATTTTTCTCGTTGATGTCATCGTTGATGTCAAATGCTATCAGACTATAATCATTGTAATGCTTATTCTATCAATTAGTACTTTCGCTATATCTATAATCTGTTCAGATTGAAGTAAGTTCTGTAGGATAATAATCACATTGGAAATCGGAAAATGCCTATTGCACTACTTATATATTCTTTTTCAATATTCTTAAATCAATTTTTGATAATTTCTTCTTCCATAAAAGAAATGAAGAATGTACACCGTTTTACTCATTTCATCGATTCTATAAATCAAAATATAATTCTTTATCGCCACTTTACGATAGCGTAATTTAAATAACTTTTCGTCACGACAATACTCATACATTTCAGGATCATTTTTCAATCTCGCATAACAAGCTTCCACTTCATCAATAAAATGCGTTGCTGCTGTTGGATTTTTCAAATGATCTGATATATACAGGATGATTTCCTCTAACTCCTTGTCAGCAAGGAATGTAACCTCAATTTTATACATTATATTTTCTTCTAAGCGCTCTCAAACTTTCATCAGCATCTAGCACGTTGCCTTCCCTAATTTCATCTTCTGCTAACGCAAGCTTAGTATAAACATCAAGCATTGCCATTTTTTCTTCATACGCATTAACATCCATGATAACCATAGATCCATATCCATTTTTAGTAATGTAAATCGGCTCATTTGTTTCACTACACATAGTCGAAATTCTAGCTGTATCTTTTAAATCTTTAATCGGAATAATTTGTGGCATATTAAGCACCGCCTTTCTATGGGATTATTGTACCATTATTATCCCGTTCTTTCAATTAATTATTCTAAAATATTGTAATTAATTTTATTTAAGCCACAACACTCACTTTCTCCCCATCATAGTAGTAAATAGAATCCGATAGCACATCCTCTTCTTCTAAAGTTTCATTTACGGATACCACCATCTCTTTTAAGTCTTTTTCTTCCATTGCAATTCTCTTAGGTATAATGATTAGCTCATGCACGGAACTTGGTATGAGATAAAAGGTATCTCCTAATTACACCATATTACCCAAAACCTTATATGAAATCAACTGGGGGTTTCTCGCATTCCGCTCCACTGCATTTTTCGGTATTTCAAAATCCGGATTAGGCAATAGCCCTACATTGTATTTTACGAACTCCTCCATTATGCTGTTTCTATCCTCACGAATCCTATCAATAATATTTTCCATCGTTGCCGATAAAAATATTTTAATTGAGCCGCTAAAACTGTTAATCAGAAATTCATAGCTTTGGTATGTGTTCGCATTAAATAACGAATCACTGTAAAAATAGTGTATCTCATCAAAAATAATATATGAATAATCATACCCCCTAAATCCCCAATTCTCAACACCTTTATTTTTTCTTCTACTCTCCTTAAGTTGCTGTTCGATACATTGATATGTATTAACTGATATTACATCATCTATATTAAAAACCAGATTTTTATTCATTTCCCTAATTTCATTATCAAGTTGTTTTTTCAAAACCTTACGATTCACTAAATATAAAATCTTAACACCGTTACTGTATGCGTACTCAACTAGATGTCTTAATATAAATTAAGTCTTACCACTTCCCGTTGGTGCAGAAACCGTAACCCAATCTCCCAACCACTTTTCATCAGAATTAAAAGAAGACGGAAAGCCACCATGTGATTCACAATTATATTGCCCTCCTGTTTTCCATTCTTTAAATGTGCGTCCTACCACCTGTGATACGTATTGGATATTGGAATCTTGCTTTTCTTGATTATCCATTTTGCTACACCTCCATTTTTTATTTTATTGGAAATATGTATTATAGCGCTTTTCCAATTTCCAATAAGTAAATTAGTAACTATCTCTTATGTTTTCGTACTTTTATTATACTTTTTAGCTAATGGCAAGTAAACAAAAATCATTGGTATTGCTCTGCTTCCAGTTAATTTTCCTCCCGTTGATGTCAGCGTTGATGTCAAATCCCCCATTCTACACACTTTTCTAACATATTTCCACGCAATAAAAAAGCCCCAACCCATTGATAAATCAATGAATTAGGACTCTCACCTGCGGATGACAGGAATCGAACCTGCACGGTCTCCCACTAGATC
>JAWXVE010000067.1:0-12023 GCA_044425575.1 Eubacteriales bacterium
GTAATCAGTGCTGGATCATAAAAGGTCTGCGTCTTCATACGACCCGCATTCTGATAATCTGCTGCAAAGTGTACTGCAATCCCTGCACTTCCACCGTTGCCAATGAACACCACTTTCTTATTGTTGTGCTTCACTTCTAAAAGACTTTCATATAATTCTGTTATTATATGACTATATACAAAAATTTCATCTTTATTTTTCTGCTTACCCCTTGTCTGTTGCATTGCTTTTTGGAGTTTATCCATATATTGAAACACACCTTGGTGCAATTGTTTATTCATTACATCTCCCTGTTTTTTACTAATCATACTGCCGCTAACGAACAGATTCATTACTTTTCAGATAACATTATTGCTATGTTTATACACATGCCCTAGGTAATTGCATATAAAACGGTCTCCGTTGCTTTTTCACTATAATGACGAATATAAAATTTATATTCTGGCACCAACGACTTGATGTAAATTGGAATGTCGATTATATCGTCACTTTTATGATAAATACATATAGCAAGTTTGGGCTTATATCGCAAAATTGTTTGTCTTGCTCCTTTCAACGCCTCTAATTCCGCTCCCTCTATATCCATCTTAATATAGGTAACTGCTTCTCCTTTTAAAACCGAGTCTAAATCAGTAACTATAACCTTCAATTCTCCAGCATTTTGAATCTTACTGCTCCCGTTCTGTATACAATCAAAACTTAGTATATCCTCAGAATACCACAATCCACTGTTATATAACACTGTATTCTTTAATTGATATTTTTCAATATTTTCCTCTATGCTATTTCTCCTCTCACCATCGGGTTCAAACATCCAAATCTTGTTATAATTAAAATCACATATTTGTGCAAACCTTACACTCGTCATTCCATCATATACTCCCGCATCTACAAATATTTCACCTTTTTTTAGTGCCAAAATCTTGTCAAAATATTCACATTCTATTCCTAATGTGCTCCCACTAAAAAAATGTATATTTTGTTCTAAAAACCCATGTTCTATTAAATTATTTTTAATTTCTATTTGCCCTATTAATGGTGTGATAATCACGTCATAACCATTATATATTTCTTGAACTTCTGACATTGAGATAACCGGATACTTTCCTATATTTTGAATCTCATTCCACTTTTCATCACATATGACTACCTTTACTTTTTGTAGTTTATCTGAATAAATACTATTTTGAAGTAAGTGCCTACAACGTTGCCCCGCACCATAAAAGATTATAATATCACCTTCGTCTAACTTCTCCAATAGTCTGCAATAGTCTGGTAATGATACCAATGTATTATGACTATCTACTGATTCTCTATATAACTGAATAAAAGCATCTTTCTTTCCAGTTATAATATGTAATACTCTTGCTTCATATATTCTCTTCGATAATTCATCTTCTAACCATTCATAAATTTCACTTAATTCATCCCATTTTACTCCCATAAATTTTCTCCTGTTTATCTTGTTAAAATACTCCAGCATGTATAATCGTACACTTTTTATTTATCTTTCTAACTTCTTGCTCAATTTCTTTATAATATTTACTTGATGTAATCAGTAAAATTTCAACTTCATCTGCTACTTCTTGAAACTCACTAACTTGATACATAACTTCATTACACTCGTATACTTCTAATCCCCTATCAAAAACATATTGTATTGGAATTTCCAAATATTGTAGTGCACACATAATAATAGTTCCATAAGTACCACATCCCCATACACTAACTATTTGTCCGTTCTCTTTTATCGATTTCAAATAGTTATCTTCATCTTGTTGCGTAACACAATAGTTATCAAAGAATTTATCCTGCATATACAGCTCGATTGTTCTTTCACCTTCTACCAATTGATTCAAATGACGAATAATACGCAATTCTTTCTGATGTTGAATAAGCGGGGTACGATTTAGAAACATCTTAATTCCCACCTCTACTAAAAAAGTGGTAAATGCTTCTTTTCTAATCTTCTGTTTATCTCGTTCGTAGAGGCTGGCTAACCCCATTGCCATTGCCTCATAAAAGTAAGGAGCTGCCACTTGCCATATGCCTAACTGCACTAATTTATCTTGGATTTTCAAATATGCAGGAATACCATAAAATGGGTCTTTATTGGCAGTAATTTTCCCATCTCTCATCTGTCTACGATAGCACAATTCACAATCTTCTCCAATCACCCATTTGACTCGTTTAGCAGATAATATCGCAACCAAATCAAAATATCTGTCATTTAACACTGGCAAATCTTGAAACTGCACATTTAAATTACTAATAAATTCTTTCCGATACACTTTACTCCATGTGGCTATGTACCACTTTCCCCAATCAATCTGCTCAGATTCCTTCTCATAAATATTCAGCTCGTCATCTAACATGTTCCTATAGGCACTATGTCTTGTGATAGTCCCAGTATCATCTATCTCTTTATAACATAAGTATGCAAAATCTAATTGTTCATCTTCTAGCAACACGTATGCCTTGTAAAGTACTTCCGATTCCAATATATCATCTGCATCAAAGAAATAGATGTATTTCCCTGCTGCAAGATCCATGCCCCTATTTCGTGTGTTAGCTACTCCAATTTGTTGCTCATTGCGTAGAATAATAATTCGTTTATCCGTCTTAGCAAGTTCTTTTACAATCTCATAAGTAGCATCGGTAGAACAATCATCTATTACAATAACTTCTAATTCCTGCAGGCTTTGATGTAAAATTGATTCTACGCTTTGTTTCACATATTGTTCACAATTGTATGCAGGCATTATAACTGATAACTTCATTTCATCCATCATATCCATCTTGCATGATAATCAAATACTTGATCACCATTTGCCCTTCCTTTATAATACCATGATTTAATACATTTAACTTTACAACTCGCTATTCTTTATAGCTAATAAATACCTCTAGGAATTCTCCCTCCAGTCCTAATTCTTTATTCTCGTATAAATAAACCATCGTTCTCATTCCAGAGCATTTGTGAATGAAATCCATTAAATCCACCCCCCAATCATTAGTCACCAAAGAGCCTGCTTGATCCACGGGGTTACCATGATACATTTTTTTTTCAAGATAGGTTATTTTACCATCCACTTCTTTTGCTCGACAATGCGTAGTCTGGTACTCTGAAAACCAAGGCAATGTAAAGATATGAGCCCCTCCACTTTTTAGAACCCTTGCAATTTCTTTGAAAGCCTTAGCAGGTTTAAGTATATGTTCAAATACATCTTGTGTAATAAATAAATCTATACTATCATCTGCAAAAGACATATCGCCTAAGTCTTCACACAATATTCTATTTCCCTGATATTCCACTAATTCACCACTTTGAATACCTTGGAAATATTGCGATGTGAAATATCTCTCACAATTCGTGCTAAAGTGCTGCGTCGTTGCATTATCTAGTGTTGGTGATGACTCATGTATAATACAATTCTTCCAAAGCGGAAAAAAACGATTGATTGCATGTACAACTGCTCTTTCTCTCGGATTAGATAGACATCTTACACACAAACAATCATATCTGGGTATCGATTGTTTCCCGATAGACGTAAACCGAGTGTCTTGATTACAAATCAGGCATCTTCCATCATATACGCTTATTTCTCTCGCACCTTTTCCAACAGTATCATAATATAGTATATTATGAATTTTTCTCTGTTCATTTTTGTATTCATTTATTGCCCACTGAATTTCATATAATCCATGATATAAACTCATCGTGTATAATATGAAATCCGACTCGTCTATTAAATCTATCATCATCTTCTTGCTAATAATTTTAATTGCACTATAATCTCCTACGCTCATAATAGTTTCGTGTTTTTCCATATCATTATCTACAAACATTAAATTTTGTTCGTTAAAATCATATATAGCTAATGTCTCTACAAATTGTATTCCTATCTTTCCACTTCCAAAACAAAACACTTTTCTACTATATGTAAGCTGTGCAATTTGTTCAACAGTATACACTAAACCACATCTGCCCATTTTTTCTGGCCTGCAATTTGCTGCCATATCTTCTCTAGTCCAATTATACCGTTCATAACTATTCTCTTCCATATCGCTTCTCCTCAAACTCCAGTGATGAAATATTTTTTCTTATCAAAACCAAACAGATAAAACACTATATTCCCTTTGTCTATTCAATTCAACAAGAAAACCTCTTTCATCCAAATAAATAACACACCCTCTCTCCCTCACCTAACAAGTCCTCAATTCCCAATTGCTCAGGGTATTGAACCGTTACAAGAATAGGCATGTTTACCCCTTTGCTTCTCCTAATTAATTCACTATATTCAAGTACTTCATACCCTTCATATGTATGTTCGACAAGATGTCCATCTGACACTACAATTCCTGCAATTCGCCCTCTGTATTCCTTGTACTTATATAGAAAGACACTAGTATAGAATCCTGCTCCATAGAGGTATATCACGTCTTCGGACTCGATCCATTTTCTAAGTTCCAGTTCAGGGGTCACTTGTTCGCCTTCTGCACCTACTGCTGGATAACTAGAGGAATATGGATCTGCTAAGACTTGTTCTTTTGTAATACCGCATTCATAGATACGGTTTACACTGTCTAATATTAGATTAATATCATAGATTGTTTTCTCATGAATATATCGCAATGTGTTAAGCAATGCTCCCTGCTTATAATACTTAGGTGCAAAACTCTTCTTCTTAAGGATATCTAACCCTGTCCCGATACTTTCCATGGGATATCGGTACAGCATCCCTTCTTGTTGGGTAGCATATGTGCCATAGGAGTAATCTCTTTCTATTAAATATGTCGTTAAGGGATATTCAAAATGTGTACACGCCGTAATGAAATCAGTGATTTCTGGCATTTGATGAAAGAATTGTGCCAAACTATCACTTTGTACAATTGCTTTACGCAATACCATAAAGAAAGTTGCTATAAACTGTCCCCACCAAACATCAGCCCACAATAATCCCCAAAAATCTCCTGACGTATGGTCCATAGATTCAAATATGTCTTTCAGTGGTTGAAATGGACCATAAAATGTATCATTGCATAGGACTAATTCATCATATTGTTGCAATTCTTCTTGTTCAAAATAATCCAGAATCACTTCCTTGTACGCTGTACCATCATATCCTATATTGGGTCTAATGATAATTTCATCTGTTATAGCTCTAATCTTTTCCTCATAACACGGTAGTACAATACCATTTACTACCACAATAATGCGATTGGCAACTGTTTGTAATTCTTGTAATAATGCAAATATATAGTTATCTATTATTCCTTCTTTATCATATAACACTACTACTCCACAACGATTCATATTGCACCATTCCTCTTCTTAGATTTTATAATCATATCGCATATTATGATGAATCTCTCCTACCCTGCAGAAACTCTTCCATTAATCCTGCACTCGCAATACTTTACGCTCTCATAACTAGCAACCACTACGTGTCCCACATATACAATACATTATCATTTTGGTTCAATCTTTGCCTCACCTCATTGGTATGTTCTTGATCCATACCCACTATAATACCAACGTCTTGACTACTTACGATTTCCTCAAGCTCATAGATTGGATACTCCTGATAGTACTCTTCCACGCGATGTCCATCCGAGACAAGAAATCCTCTTATACTCACCTGATTCCTCTTGCAACATTCTTGCAATGCATGTGAATACATAACTGCGATCCCATAAGAACCAACCCCATATACATATAATTCTTTAATCCCCTTACTATATGCTTCCAAACTCTCCGCTGTAATCGTTGTGTTTGCGTGATTTCCTATCTCAATCCCACTTTCTTCATCCTGTATATGATAGGATAGCACTTCTTCTCTCTCTAGATGTTTCCCATATATTCTATTAATACTATCTAGAATTTCCGTCAAATAATCATGCTCATATTGCCCTATAATTTGTAGCGCGCGATATGCTCTATCTTTATTATAATATCGCTCACAGAAGATTCGTTTCTTTAGAACTGGATAACCTAGTTCTGTTAAAGCATAATGTGGACATTGGTAGAAGTTATATTTCAATTCTCCTAAATATGCACCTGAATGATACCCATGCTCTGTAAAATATCGATAAATTCCTAATTCGTATTCAATACTTGCATCCCTATGGTCATGAATTTCTTTCATTTGTTCAAAAAATCCATGCAATTCTCCACTAATGACAGTTGATTTGCGAAAAACCATAAAGTAACTTCCAATATGTGCAAAAAAGGGAGTTCGTTCACAATAGTCAATACCCCAAAAATCACAAGTATCGTTACTCATTTTCTCAAAGATCAATTCTAATGGTTGAAAAAAACCAAAAAAAGTAGTATTACACAGTAGAACTTCATCATATTCTCTAAGTTGATTCATGCCAATATGATTGCATATAACATCCTGATACGCACCACCATCTAAACCATTATTATCTCGTAAAATCATTTCATCTACAGTGCTTTCTAAGTACTGTAGATCCTGTTCCCGAATGAAACCATTGACAACACATATAACATGTGTAGATACTTTTTGAAGTTCACTGATTAAGGTGTGTACAGATTGGTCTACCACTCCCTCTTGATCATAAAATACTACAATTGCACATCTGTTCACTCTGACTACCTCACTCTTTTGCACTGTAATTTGTTCTCCATCACCTAATTATGACTGCAACCTAGCTCATATATGTCAACACAATCTCTCTTTCCCGAAACGGATCTAGCTCAACCAAAAATACTGTTTGCCATTTCCCAAGCATCATTTTGCCATCACGTACCGGAACAGTAGCATCGCTACTAAAAAACAATTGCCTCATATGGGAAAACCCATTTACACGTTCATCCAATGGAACATCTCTAATTTCAATTCTGTCGTGCATATACTTTTTATCTTGTGGAAACATATCATCTAGGAATACACTAATGTCTCCTAACAAAAGAAGTTCCCCCTCTAATATTTTAATTCCACACGTTGTATGTGCGACAAATATATGTACAAGACCATCACCCTTTTGCTCTTTAACAAAATCAGTAATCATATCATTTAAGTTCGTAAATTGCTTTTCTGTAGCAATGGTAATCTGTTTTCTATCCATTTAATAATCCCTCCACATTTTGCTTCGTCACATCAATATGACTTCCTCTCTCATATTGATTATCTATTGTCTGCAATACGATTTTTGCAAAATCCTTACAGGTAAGTAATGTCTCTTGGTCTTCCTTTGGAAATAAGCCCTTTCGCATCTTCGTTGCCGTTCTTCCTGGTGATAAGCATATTACATCAACCCCATCTTCTGCCCAGCACTTTGTTGCCATGACAACTGCAGCTTTTGCAGCACAATATGAACTCCATGTACCGTGTGGCTTTGTAGCTGCTGATGAACCTATATTGATTATTTTGGCTTTGTTATTTTTATCCAAAACCGCTGCTGCACAATTAAAGACTCCAAATAAATTAATCTCAAGTGACTTCTTTTCTATTACAATAGAAGCATCCTTAATGGACATAGGCGATACGTAGCCTGCATTGTTAATTAATATATCTGGAGTAACCTCGTTAAAATATTGTGTCACCATTCCAATATTAGTAACATCTAATTCCGCTTTACCTGGTGTATATATTGTGTAACCACCACGTGCTTCTAATTGTCTTTTGATTTCCTGCGCAATATCTCCATTGCCACCTGTAATAACTACGTTTCTCACTTCACTCATTCTATTTTTCTTCCTTTTGCCTTTGATATAATAATTCTATAATTGCAATATCCTCTGGGTATGTAACCTTTAACAGATTCTGACCCGTCTCAATAAGTTTCGGTTTGATCTTATGATATTCAAACATCACCCTTGTTTCATCTGTCATATCAGAAAACTCACCCGATTCATATGCTTCTAATAACAATGGGTAAGAAAATGCTTGGGGTGTAAGCAGTTCATACAGTTCCTCTCGGTTCAAATATCCACCATCACGTTGCATAACCGTATTCGTTAATGGCGAAACAAATGCAACGGATTCTTGCTCATCTTCTAGTAGAATTCTTACTTGTTCTAGAGTGACTAATGGTCTGGCCGCCTCAAGTATGATCACTCGTTCCGTTAATACATCTAGATTCTGTAGGCCTTTCATCACTGACTGCGTTCTCGTATTGCCACCCTCTATATCAACACCCACTACAATAATATTGTCGTTATCAAGTATCTCACGAGTCTTATCATACACATGTTTCCACAAGGTCTTGTGGTCTAATTCAAGAAATTGCTTTTTCCTATTACACCTAGTACCTTGACCGGCTGCCAAGATAATTGCTCCCTTTCTCATAATCAATCCTCTTACTCTATCTGTTCTAGTAAATCAGCAACTCGCTTTGCTGCACATCCATCTTCCATAATCCCGAATTCCTTAATAGATTCATCTACTGCTTGTACATACTCAGCATGCTTATAACTTCTAATATTGCTCACTAATTCTTCATGATGTTCTGCACATGGAAACGGTAGTTTCCGCATATCAAACATTAATTCACCACGCTCATATTCATACTCTGACAAATCATCTGCATATAAGAAGATGGGAATCTTCATAATCATGGCATCGTAAGCTGAACTAGAATAATCTGTAATGAATACATCGCACATTGCAAGCAACTCATTCATATCGTCTGCTCTACTCACATCAATGCATTTATTAGGCATGGTGTCTAACGGCATATGCTCTAATTGAACCGACAACTGTGGATGCATTCTAAGAAATAGATACCACACTCCACCAAACTTCTCCTGTAATTCTTTTAATAATCCATTGAATTCAATGGAAGGGATTTCCGAATAAATGGATCGTTTCCCTTGTTGGCTTCCCCCTCTAAATGTTGGTGCGAATAAAATCACTTTACTATCTTGTGGTATTCCATATCTCTTACGTAAATTCTGATATAATACATCTCGCTTATTCAGTAACATATCATTTCTTGGAGAACCAGTTCTTATAATCTCTCCCTCGTACAACAACATCATTGGTCTCACATTGGTACACCAATCAGAATTGGACAACATATAGTCAATCATTTGCGAATCTTTTTCACTAATTACTTCTGCAATTTTAGGAAATAGCTTGCCTCTATACTTACCAACTGCCTTAGGACCTATCATCCCATGCCATGTCTGCACATATATTTGGCCTTTTCGCTTCTTCGTTCCAAGTGGTTTTCTCGTATTATCAATCCATATTTTAGCCGTTGATAATTGATAGACTCTATTGAAAAACGTATTTTTTACTTTTCGAATAGGCTCAGGAAAATTCTTATCCAAATCATCCACAAGCCACAATAATTGATAATCACTCCCACGTGCTATGAGTTCTTCCGCAATATACCTAGGATTACAACTATATCCCCCCGTACCTTCAAAAGTTGTAAATACAATTTTCTTCCGTTGTATCGGGAAGATTCTCATGAGATAATATGGTATACTAAGCAGGTTTGCTCGTCTTAATCTTTTATTAATTTGCTTTTGCTCTGCTGTATTCATTGTTCTCCCTGTTCAATGCCTAGCCTCCAAGAACTTCTCCATTATCCCAATAATTGCACAAGATTCTTCTTCTGATAGTCGTTCTAGTTCCTTGCTGTAACCATTGATTCTTGATACAAAGTCGCTAATTTCATAGCGAAGTCCAGAACCTAAGAACTTTGTCTTATATAGTTCATTCTTAGTACTATCTTCATAGCAGACTTCGAATTCCTTCATAAGCCACCATGGGGATTTGGCTTGGATATATCCCTTGGTACCTGATATTAGTAATTGTCCATCAGACTTTACCCCTAACCCTGTCTTGGAAGTTGCCAATGCGTTCTTATACTTGAAGTATGCCTTTGCATAGATATCGATTCCAAGTTCATTGGTGAATTGTTCGAATCGCACTTCTTCATACTCTGTTCCTAATAGCTTTACCATAGGAAGCAATGTGTAACTAGCAAGCTCTGTAAAGCTTCCTCCACAAGATACGGTAGTCATTTCTCTTAATGTTGGATCTACTAACTTAGTAAAAGCTGCTTCTACATCTCGTACATTTCCAATGACACCACTACGTATCATACGTAGCATCTGTAAGAATCCTGGAGCATATGCAATCTTGATTCCCTCGAATAATACCAAGCCTTGTTCTCTGGCATATGTATATAACTCCTTGGCTTGCTCTAGCTGTAGTACAAATGGCTTTTCACACAGAACGTGCTTGCCTTGTGAAAGTGCTTCTTTCACATACTCATAATGATATTCATGGGGTGCTGCCACATAGACTGCACTTACCCTTTCATAAAATGCCTCTTTGGACATTGTATAATCTAAGTTATACGTGCTTGCGAATTTCTTAGCACTTGTTTCATTGGGGTTATACACTACGGTTGGGGTAATGCCACTAACAAACTTTGATTCTTCTACAAATCTCCATGCAATTCTTCCTGTGCCCACAACTCCAACTGTAATAACTTGGTACTTGTCCCCTCGCAGTTCTGTACTAGATACATCTTTCGTTCGTTCTAGATACGTAACTTCACAGTAATCCTTCAAGTAATCGAACTTTCCTACCCAATCAGACCCTAGGGTAAAGACATCTATATTGTACTTCAAGATATCTTCTAACTTTTGCCCTTGATGATCTTCTATAATAATCTCATCTACGAACCCACATGCTTTTACATTCTCTATACGCTTAAGTAGGGAATCTACAACATTGAGCTTCCCTCTACTTTCATCATAATACTCTGTGGTAACACCTACGATTAGATAATCCCCTAACGCCTTTGCTCGCTCTAGAATTCTCTTATGTCCTTCATGGAATAGGTCAAATGTTCCATATGTAATTACCTTCTTCATTCCATTCTCCATTCTTGCCTCTATGTGTTCCTCTATAAGATCGTATTCATAATGGTCAATCATCTTCCGTGCTTGATCTGGATAATTCGTAATGATTGCATCCACTTTCCGCTTGATGCACTCTATCACTTGCTCCTCTGCATCTACATTCCACACATGTATTGCCCTATGACTAAGCTTTGCCTCTGCCACTATAGTTTCCGATTGCAATTGATGCATTGACAGATGCACCGCTTCTAATTGTAATTCCTTTGCTTTCTTAACAGGGCATTTTGTATCATTCCCATATAATAGGCCTGTTCTCAATTTCGGATCAATGTCCTTAATCCGACTAATGCTTTGGTGGTTAAAGGAAGAAAATAGAACCTTCCCTTCCATATTCATCATTCATCTGTTTGGTTATGGCTACTACTTTCTCTTCAATTCCTTCGTATCTGACAATTCCCGTCTTTAACTCTACATTAATAATCAATTCCGTATCTTGTACTAGTTCATACACTTCTTCTAAGGTTGGTATATGAAACCCATGATTGGGTTTATAATCTGGTTTTGTCTTATGAAATACATAGCTTCTTAATTGAGCAAATGTATGATCAACAATTCTTCCACTTCCATTACTTACACGATCAATAGTTTCATCATGCGCCACTACTACAATTCCGTCTTTCGTTAACTGTACATCTAATTCAATTCCATCTGCACCTTGTGCAATGGCTAATTCAAATGCTTCTAACGTATTCTCAGGTGCATAGCCTGATGCTCCACGATGAGCCCAAATGTTCGTTCTACTAATCACTTGTGCCATACTAATAACCATGCCTTTCTCAAAGTCAGGCAACTTAATACCTCTATTTAGCATTCCGTTTCGCTTATTCATCTCGATACCCCAATTAGAGTTGAGGCACATCTTATTATATATCGACTTTTTTCCTATAATTCATTAGAATTTTTCTTCTAATCACTACAAAAGCCCTTCCTCTGACATTATATCAGATAAAAGGGCGTTTGGGTAATGAATTATTCTTAGCATTTTCTGGCTCAGCTTTATTTGGGTTGGAAAAGTACTATATCAACTTTGTAGTCAGTGACACCTACTACTTCCAGAACCTGCGGGTATGTGCATTTTCTGGCTTCGCTTTATTTGGGTAGGAAAACC
>JAWXVE010000068.1:0-11847 GCA_044425575.1 Eubacteriales bacterium
TACAAACAAGCTAGAGGTTTCCGCCATTGGTTGGAATGCAATAATTATTCTTCTTGCACTTTTGATTCGTTTTCTAGCTACGTTAACAGCCAGTAAAGAAAGTCATTTAGCAGCAAAATCAGTTAAGAAGATTCTTCGTAATCAAATCTATGAAAAGATGTTGTCTATTGGAAGTGGTTACACGAAGAAAATGTCTACAGCCGAAGTAGTTCAAGTAGCAGTAGAGGGTGTGGAGCAATTAGAAGTATATTTTGCTAGTTATTTACCGCAATTCTTCTATGCAATCATAGCACCAGTGATATTATTTGTAGTAGTAGCAACCATTGATATACCAATTGCAGTACTTTTATTCTGCTGTGTACCTATGATACCTATTTCTATTATGGCAGTGCAAACATTTGCTAAGAAATTATTGCAAAAATATTGGGGTGAATATGTGCAGCTAGGAGATAGTTTTCTAGAAAATCTCCAAGGACTTACTACTTTAAAAATATATGGAGCAGATGAATATAAGCATGAACAAATGAATGCACAAGCAGAGCGATTTCGTTCTATTACTATGCGTGTGTTAACGATGCAGTTAAACTCCATATCTATTATGGATATTATTGCATATGGGGGTACTGCATTAGGTGTAGCTAGTTCTGTTATGGCGTGTATGCAATCGCACATTACATTAGCAGAGGCAGTTGTAATTATCCTTCTATGTTCCGAGTTCTTTTTGCCAATGCGTATGCTTGGAAGTTTCTTTCACATTGCTATGAACGGAATGGCAGCAAGTAAGAAGATGTTTACTTGGTTAGAAATGGAGGGAGAAAGTGAGGAACATGAGGTGGTGGAGAATACAGATATTCTCATACAGAACCTTGCATATGAATACGAGGAAGGAGAACCAATTTTAACGAATATACACATGGGACTTCCTGCCAATTCCTTTGTGTCAATTGTAGGAGAAAGTGGATGTGGTAAATCTACCATTGCAGGTATTATTGCAGGTGTTAATCGCGGATATACAGGTACGATAACCATTGGTGGCAAAGAATTGTCTAAGATAAAGCAAGATAATCTATACAACACGATTACAACTATTCGTTTAGGCAGTTATATATTCAAAGGAACCGTGCGAGATAATCTTATCATGGGTAATGAAAATGCTAGTGAAGAACAGATGTGGAATGTCTTAGAAGAAGTTCGTTTAAAAGAATTTATAGAAGAACAAGGTGGGCTAGATTTTCCGTTAAAAGAGCGAGGTGAAAACCTTTCAGGCGGTCAATGTCAACGACTTGCACTTGCAAGAGCCTTATTACGTGAAAGTAAGATATATATCTTTGACGAAGCAACCAGTAATATTGATGTGGAGAGTGAGAATCAGATTATGGAATTGATTCAAGGATTGCGAAGGAATAAGACCGTTCTATTGATTTCTCATCGTCTTGCAAATGTGGTAGATTCAGATTGTATCTATGTATTGGAGCAAGGTCGATTACAGGAACAAGGTTCCCATGAAGAATTATTAACACATAAGGGAAAGTATGCTAGATTATGGAATGCACAAAGAGAATTAGAGCGTGTGCGAGAAGGAGGTAACTATGAATTCAGAAGAATCTAGATCAACCTTAGAACTTTTTATAAAGTTATTTCGATTAGTGAAGCCTTTGACATTTTATATGATATTAGCAGTCTTTGCAGGAGTTGCAGGATTTTTATGTGCCAGTTTTATTACTATTGGTGGTGGGTATGCACTACTACATGTTGTAGGCTATTATCCAGAATTATCCATTAAAACTGTATTAATAGGAATAGGAATACTAGCTATCTTGCGAGGACTCCTTCATTATCTGGAACATGCTTGTAATCATTATATTGCTTTTAAATTATTGGCATCTATTCGAGATCAGGTGTTTGGTGCATTAAGGCGATTGGCGCCAGCTAAGTTAGAAGGAGCAGATAGAGGGAATTTAGTTGCGCTTATAACTAGTGATATAGAATTGTTAGAAATCTTTTTCGCACATACCATATCGCCAGTTTGTATTGGAATCATTATGGTAACGACTATGACGATATACATTAGTCATTACCATCTAATTCTAGGCGGAATTGCATTGATTGCTTACCTTGTAGTGGGATTCGTTCTTCCTTTGGTATCTGCAAAACAGACAAGAGAAATTGGTACTAGACAACGAGAGGCATTTGCGCAGATGAACTCGTGTTATCTAGATAGTATTCGTGGTATGAAAGAGATTAAGCAATTCCATTGGGGTGATAAGCGCATTGCATTTATGAACAAGCAGGCAGATGAAATGGAAATTACAGCCCGCAAATTGAAAGGTTATTCAGGAATTGCAACGGGTATCATTCATACGTGTGTATTGGGATTTTCCCTTGTTATATTCCACGTAGGAACGGTCTTATACGTTAATCAGATAATAGATTTAGATGGAGTTATAATACCTACAATCGTCCTTTTTGCTTCCTTTGGACCAGTTATTGCACTGGCTAATCTAGGAACTGGTTTGGCGCAAACAGTGGCATCTGGAAATCGAATCCTTGCTATTTTAGAAGAGGAATCTAATATAGAAGAAGTAGTGAACCCTATAGATGTTACGGGTAGCCATGTAGAATTCCAAGAAGTAGATTTTGCTTATGAGAAAGAACAGATTCTAGAACAGTTATCGTTATCCATAGAAGCAGGCAAAGTAACGGGGATTATGGGGCAGTCTGGCTCAGGTAAATCCACTATTTTAAAATTAATTATGAGGTTTTGGGATGTGGATTCAGGGCAAGTGTTATTAGGTGGAAAGGATGTAAGAAATTTAAGTACACATTCTTTGCGAAAGAACCAAGGATTTGTTACACAAGAGACGCATTTATTTCATGAATCCATAGAAGCAAATGTTAGAATAGGAAAGTTAAATGCAACAAGGCAAGAAGTGGAAGAAGCTTGTAAAAAAGCATCCATACATGAATTTATCATGGCATTACCACATCAATATGAGACACAAGTAGGAGAACTAGGCGATACTTTATCTGGTGGAGAGTGTCAACGCATAGGGCTTGCGAGAGCGTTCCTACACAATGGTGCTTGTATGCTCTTAGATGAACCAACTAGTAACTTAGACAGCCTCAATGAAGCAGTTATTTTAAAGGCGTTGCTAGAAGATCAAGAAAGAACAACTATAATCGTATCACATCGCAAATCAACCATGGCAGTAGCAGATCAAGTGATTCACGTATCAGGAGAGAGGGTTAGTTAATGAATATTAGTAAAATAATCTATATAATAGTAGGAGTCTTAACATTGGGATTAGGCACAATTGGTGCTGCATTACCGCTACTACCAACGGTTCCCTTCTTATTATTAGCTGCATTTTGTTTTGGGAAAAGTAGCACTACGTTAGATCATTGGTTTCGAGGTACAAAGCTATATCAGAACAATTTAGATACTTATGTTAAAGGAAAAGGAATGACTAAGAAAACAAAACTTCGCATTATCTTACTCGTCACCACACTCATGGGAATTGGGTTTTGCATGATGGGGGACGTACCTATTGGCAGAATCCTTCTATGTGGTATTTGGGTGTTCCATATGTGGTACTTTGTTGTGAGGGTGAAGACGATTATGTAAGTTATTGTACAGCTAATATAAGAAGAAAACCAGTATTTCATATTTAAGGGCGCTTTCGCTCCGTGGCAATCGTAGCAATACTAACCGCTTACAGAACAAGTGGTAAGTGCTGACGATTGCCAAGGACTTTCATAGGAAATGTCGGACTGGGATACAATTCATATGCAGTAACATTTATACCATATTTTTAAAATTACGTTGACAATTAGTATCAATAAGAGTATAGTAAACACAAAGCAATAATTCAAAGATATCCAAGAGGTAGCAGCCACTCTAGGCTCTACCATTCTAAATCAGCTCTGAATCATTCCATGCTTTTATTACCAAACAACCAAAATAGAATAGTAAGAATGGTAGAGTGAAGAATTCGTTTCTTTTTCCACATTTTAGTGAAGTACATAGATGCACTTAGAATCCAGTCTTGCGGAAAGAGAAACAGGTGAAGCATTTGAGCTAAGAAAATTATTAATTTAAGCAAAAACTATTGACAAATACGAACGTATGTTTTATCATGTAAAGAACAAACGTTCTAGAAGGAGAAGGAAATGGATAAAAATGATAAACTAAAAGCATTAGATGCAGCATTAGGTCAAATTGAGAAACAATATGGTAAAGGTGCAGTTATGAAATTAGGTGATCCATCTGTACAAATGAATGTAGAAACTTATCCAACAGGATCATTAAGTCTAGATTTAGCTTTGGGATTAGGCGGTATTCCAAAAGGAAGAATTGTTGAAATATATGGACCAGAATCGAGCGGTAAGACAACTGTAACACTACACATGATTGCAGAAGTGCAAAAGAGAGGTGGGATAGCAGGTTTTATTGATGCGGAACATGCATTAGATCCTGTATATGCAAAGAAAATTGGCGTAGACATTGATAATTTGTACATATCTCAGCCAGATAATGGAGAGCAAGCTTTAGAGATTACTGAAACAATGGTAAGGTCTGGTGCCATTGATATTGTAGTCGTTGATTCTGTAGCAGCACTTGTACCAAGAGCAGAAATTGATGGAGATATGGGGGATTCTCATGTAGGATTACAAGCACGATTAATGTCTCAAGCATTACGTAAATTAACTGCTGTAATTAGCAAATCTAATTGCACTGTAATTTTTATTAATCAATTAAGAGAAAAGGTAGGAGTGATGTTTGGAAGTCCTGAAACTACTACAGGTGGTAGAGCGTTAAAGTTCTATTCGTCCGTCAGGCTTGATGTAAGAAGAATCGAAGCATTAAAGCAAAGTGGTGAGGTGATGGGGAATCGTACACGCGTCAAAGTGGTTAAAAATAAGATTGCACCGCCATTTAAAGAAGCAGAATTCGATATTATGTTTGGTGAAGGAATTTCAAAAGAAGGGGATATTCTTGATCTGGCTGCCAATTGTGATGTAGTAAATAAAAGTGGTGCATGGTATGCATATGAAGGCAATAAAATTGGACAAGGTCGGGAAAATTCAAAAACTCATTTAAAAGAAAATCCTGCTCTCTGTGCAGAAATTGAGCAAAAGGTAAGGGTTCATTATGGACTTTGTAGTGATTCAAGTACGAACGATGTAGTACCACCACTAGAAGAAAAGAGTAGCGGTAGCAAAAAGACGACTAAAAATCCAGAATAGACTGAAACTGCATTGAGGAAGGAATGGATATGATCATGCAAATCACAAAAGTGGTGAAGCTTTCAAAAGCAAGGTCAAAGGTTTACTTAAATGATGAATTTGCATTTGTTTTATACAAAGGAGAACTACGCCGTTTTGAGATCGAAGAAGGAAAGGAAATTTCAGTAGAAGATTACGAGGAAATATCGAATGTTATCATTCCTAGGAGAGCAAAATTACGGTGCATGAATCTTTTAATGAAAAAAGATTATACACAGTTTAAACTTCATGAAAAGTTACGAAATGATTATAAAGATTCTGATATAGAAGAAGCTATTGCGTATTTGAAGAGCTATGGATATTTAGACGACAAGCGTTATGCAACAGATTATGTTGCCTATCACATGGAACGAAAGAGCCGCATGCAAATGGAATCAGATTTATATAAAAGAGGTATTGAAAAAGATTTGATACAAGAAGCTTTGTCTACGTCTATTGTTGATTATGAGAACCAAGAAATAGAATTGATTCAAAAATGGTTGTTAAAAAAACGATATGCACAAGAAGCAGCTACTATCGTAGAAACGCAAAAATTAATTCGCTTTTTACTATGTAAGGGATTCTCTATTTCGAATATAAAAAAAGTAATATATCATACTGATTTTTTGGAAGAAACATAAAAAATTGTCGAAAATCACAAAAAAATAGATATATTCAAAAAGATTTTATTACAAATTGTTACTTTTGCTTGACATTAAAGTCATTTCAGTTTAGAATTTATATGTTGTGAATCGATACTTAGGATAGAAAATATTCTATAATAATATGGTGTACAATGAAAACTAAATAAGGAGGAAACCTGTACATGAGTGACCCAATAATTATGGGAGTTGTATGGTTCGCTACCTTGGTGGTTGTTGGATTTTTATCGGCTGTCATTTCTATTACTTTTCGTAAAAAAGTAACGGAAAAGCAAATTGGAAATGCACAAGATAAGGCACGAGAGATTATTGATGATGCGCTTAAAACTGCTGAAACAAAGAAACGTGAAGGATTACTTGAGATCAAAGAAGAATCTATTCGTACCAAGAACGAATTAGATAAGGAAATCAAGGAAAGACGTGCAGATGCACAACGATTCGAAAGACGTATTCAGCAAAAAGAAGAGGCGATTGAAAAAAGATCAGATGTAGTTGAACGGAAAGAAGCAAACCTATCAAGTAGAGAAGAAGAACTCGCAAGGCAAAAAGAAGCAATTTCTAAGTTAAATGAAGAAAGAGTACAGGAGCTAGAAAGAATCTCTGGATTAACCTCCGCACAAGCAAAAGAGTATTTGTTAAAAATTGTTGAAGATGAAGTGAAACATGAAACCGCTGTGCTAATCAAGGAACTTGATAGCAGAGCAAAAGAGGAAGCTGAGAAAAAAGCGAAAGAATATGTTGTGACAGCTATTCAAAGATGTGCTGCAGACCATGTATCAGAAACTACTATCTCAGTTGTACAACTTCCTAGTGATGAGATGAAAGGTAGAATTATCGGACGAGAGGGAAGAAATATAAGAACTCTTGAAACTATGACCGGTGTTGATTTGATTATTGATGATACACCAGAAGCAGTAGTATTGTCTGGTTTTGACCCAATTCGTAGAGAAATTGCAAGAATTGCATTAGAGAAGTTAATTGTTGATGGTCGTATTCACCCAGCTCGTATTGAGGAAATGGTTGAGAAGGCTCAAAAAGAAGTTGAAGTAATAATGAAAGAAGAAGGTGAGGCATGCACACTAGAAGTTGGTGTTCATGGAATCCATCCAGAACTTGTTAAATTACTAGGGCGTATGAAATATCGTTCAAGTTTTGGTCAAAATGCGTTAAAACATTCAATTGAAGTTGCACAGCTTTCGGGATTATTGGCTGCTGAACTTGGACTAGATGTTCGCATGGCTAAGAGAGCTGGTTTGTTACATGATATTGGCAAGTCAATTAATCATGAAACCGGACGTTCTCATATTGAAGAAGGTATCGAATTATGTAGGAAGTACAAAGAATCTGCAGTTGTTTTGAATACGGTTGCATCCCATCACGGGAATGAAGAAGCGGAATCATTAATAGCATGTATTGTACAAGCGGCAGATACCATTTCAGCTGCTAGACCAGGTGCAAGACGAGAAACATTACAAACTTATACAACGAGATTAAAACAATTAGAAGATATAACCAACAATTTTAAAGGTGTAGACAAATCATTTGCTATTCAAGCGGGTAGAGAGGTTCGCGTAATGATAGTTCCTGAGCAAATTACTGATGATGAAATGGTATTGTTAGCGAGAGATATTTCAAAACAAATTGAAAATGAACTCGAATATGCAGGCCAAATTAAAGTTAATTTAATTAGAGAATCACGCGTAACTGATTATGCAAAATAATTGCATAACGTAAGATTATAAGAAAGAACTAGGTAATTGTTATTTACTTAGTTCTTTTTTTATGTTATTCTGTCAAAAGTAAGAATAATATGATATCAGGGTCAAAATACCTTTTGACCCAAACAACATCATAATATAGCATTATTATTGGTGCAATCAAAAGTGATTGAGAATAGGGAATTAGGTGAAAATCCTAAACAGTCCTGCTGCCGTGAAGATGAAGTTTTTTCTAAAATGCCACTAAGATTTTCTTGGGAAGGTTAGAAGAACGATTTATACATCTAAGTCGAAAGACCTGCCAATAGTAACCAATGATACTTCACAGGATATGGAGTTTTGGGAATGTTTAATACGTTACCCTTAGTCTGCCTATTAGATTAAGGGTATTTTCTCTGTAAAGTGTCTTTGGTGAAATATAATGATTGTTATGTTGTAAAATAAGAGAAGAATACTTCAGAATGAGAGGCATTATGAGAAAACAAGGAATTAAAATGTGTGCATTACTGTTCATGGTAATGTTAGTTATGGGATGTGGAGCGAAGGAAGTTTCACCAATAGTAGAACAGGATGATGTGGTAGAAATCACCCAGATAGAATCACCAGAGGAAATAGAAGTGGAAGTGGAAGAACAGGATGTTTCGCTTACACAAGACCGTGCAGGCAATGATATTGTAGTTCCAGAGAATATTACATCAATCATATCCCTTGCACCTGCTTTTACAGAAGTTATTATTGATTTAGGGTTAACTGATTACTTAGTAGCAGTGGATACCAACTCCGCCATGTTATCAGGGTTACCTGAAGGAATCATACAAGTAGATATGATGAGTCCAGATATGGAACAGTTGGCAATCTTAGAACCGGATATTTTATTTGCCTCTACACTAACTACTTGGGAGGGAACAGAACTTTTTGAACCATTGCTTGATATGGGCGTATGCGTAGTTGAAATCCCGACTAGTTCAAGTATTAGTGCTATACAAGATGATATTCTCTTTATGGGTAATGTATTATCATGCACTGAGGGAGCTGTGGAAATAGTGTTTGAGATGCAAAGCAATATAGATGCAATTACCCAAATTGCAGGTACTATTACAAACAAGAAAACTGTAATATTTGAAATTGCATCTTCACCAGATATCTACTCTATGGGAAGTGGAACCTTTATTGATGAAATGATTACACTAGTTGGTGCTACAAATGCCATAGGTGATCAAGAAGGTTGGATATCCTTATCGGCAGAATCAGAAGTGAATGCTAATCCAGATGTGATTCTTACAAATGTTAATTATATTGAAGATCCAGTATTTGAGATCTTAACACGATCAGGGTATGAGGAAGTAACTGCAATTCAAGAAAGCTTTGTCTATTATATTGATACAAATACTAGCTCTGTTCCCAACCATAATATTGTAAAAGCATTATGGGAAATGGCAGAAGCTATCTATCCAGAAAGTTATTAAATATGAGTTATAGGCTAAAAGGAATTTTATTTTTTATAGTTGCAATTATTAGTATTGTAATAGGAATTAGTTTTGGGAGTGTATTTGTTTCACCAAAAGAAATTATAGCTGTATTTTCACTCCAACTATTTCAGATTCCTCTACCAGAAGAGTTTCGAACGATTCTGGTAGGAATTGTTTGGGAGTTGCGCCTGCCACGTGTATTACTTGCATTTGTGGCAGGTGCTATTCTTGCTGTTACAGGCGCTATCATGCAGTCATTATTAAAAAATCCATTAGCATCTCCCTATGGATTAGGAGTATCATCAGGCGCTGGATTAGGCGTTGCCCTTGCAATGGTTAGTGGGATCGGAAGTGGCATCTTAGGTGTATACGCACTACCTATTATTGGTCTGATATCAGGTATTATTACAGTGACAGCTGTGATTATGATTTCAAAGAAAATTGACCCTAATCTTTCTAGCCATACGATTATATTAACAGGTATGGTAGCATCGCTTTTTTCAAACGCTGTTATGTCTATGGTTGCATCAACTTCTTCTGAGTATTCACAACGCATCTTATTGTGGCAATTAGGGAGCCTTTCTCTGCGTAAATGGTCCTACGTAATAATATTGTTTGTGATGCTAGTAATTTCCCTATTGATTGTCCTACGATATACAAGAGAGTTAGATATCTTGTCTTTTGGCGAAGAGCAAGCTTTATCCATGGGTGTAGATCACAAACGCTTTACATGGATTTTTTTGTTTTTAGTATCTGCATTAATTGGAACCTTAGTTTCTTTTGTGGGTATTATCGGTTTTCTTGATATGATTTCACCTCACATTGTGCGACGAATATTTGGACATTCTCATAAATATGTAATTCCTTTTTCCGCATTATTTGGTGGAAGCTTTCTAGTGATTGCAGATTTATTAGCAAGAACCCTTATCTCTCCATCTGAAATACCCATTGGCTCCATTACAGCTCTTGTGGGAGCACCATTTTTTATCCTTATGTTTCTGCAAAATGGGAGGAATAGAACATGTTAGAAGTGAAGAATCTAAGTGCTGGGTACCATGGACACAAGGTGGTGGAGAATATTAACTTTTCCTTGCAAAACAGTGAAAAACTTGCTATTATAGGTGCTAATGGATGTGGCAAAACAACTTTATTGCGTGCTATATCGGGCATCTTACCATACAGTGGAACTGTCACGGTTGATGATTGCAGTTTATTGAATAAGAAGAGGAAAGAAGTGGCACAGAAAGTTGCCTTGATGCAACAAATAGATGCATACTACTTCAATTATACAGTATATGAAACGGTTATGCTTGGTCGATATGTTCATATGAAAGAACATTTTCTATCAAAGAGTTCTAAAATTGACAAAGAAATTGTACTAGAGGCGCTAAAGAGAACAGGTTTATTCGAGTTACGGAATACGCTCATTACACAGCTATCTGGTGGACAACTACAACGTGTGTTTTTAACTAGAATATTCGTCCAGAATCCCAGTGTTATTCTGCTTGATGAGCCGATGAATCATTTGGATTTTAAATATCAGATGGAACTGATTCGTTACTTGAAAAACTGGACTGAAATTGAGGATCACTGTGTAGTGGGTGTATTCCATGATTTGAATTTAGCATTTGATTTTGCAGATACCATACTCTTGTTAGAGCAGGGCAAGGTACAAGCTTATTGTAGAACAGAAGAATTTCAATTATCTCAGTTAGATGGAATTTACGAGTATCCAATGAAAGACTATATGATTCGCTCTCTACAAAGGTGGAAAAATTAATTTTTCACTTGATATCCTGTATAAATTAGTGTATAATAACGAAAGTGTATTCGATAGATGAACAAGTGTCCTTGATACACGGACAAGTGAAAAAGTGTTACAGGTATAGAAATGGAGAAGATTATGAAAGCGTACGATCAATTAACAAAGGAAGAACTACAAGAGCTTAAGAAACAATTAGAAGCTGAATATGAGGAGGCAAAAGGTAAGGGTTTAGCTCTAGACATGTCAAGAGGAAAACCATCTTCTGCACAACTTGATATGGGAATGGGATTTATGGATACCCACGATTCAAGTGATACTATGTCAGCAGAGAATGGATTTGATTGTAGAAATTATGGATTACTAGATGGAATTGAGGAGGCGAAAGAATTGATGGCTTCTATGGTTGGCGCTACAAAAGACCAAGTAATTATATGTGGAAATGCTAGTTTGACAATTATGTATGACACTGTGTCAAGAGCTATGACACACGGTATTTTAGGCGGAACACCATGGGGGAAATTAGAACAGGTGAAGTTCTTGTGCCCAGTTCCTGGATATGATCGTCATTTTGCAATTACAGAGCATTTTGGCATTGAAATGATTAATATTCCAATGACAGAATCAGGACCGGATATGGATTTAGTTGAAGAACTCGTATCAAATGACCCAACTATAAAGGGGATTTGGTGTGTTCCCAAATATTCGAATCCTCAAGGGATTTCCTACTCAGATGAAACGGTGCAAAGATTTGGAGCATTGAAGCCAGCAGCAGAGGATTTTCGCATATTCTGGGATAATGCTTATGCAGTTCATCATTTATATGAAGATAAACAAGATCACATTTTGAATATCCTTGAGGTGTGTAAAGCAGCAGGTAATGAAAATATGGTGTACCAATTTGCCTCTACTTCTAAGGTGATTTTTGCAGGTGGCGGAATTAGTGCATTTATTAGTTCAAAAGCGAACTT
>JAWXVE010000069.1:0-11830 GCA_044425575.1 Eubacteriales bacterium
ATTGGGAAATCGATTATGACACTCAAATTTAGGTCCTATGGTTGGTAAATCAAGGCTTTCTATAGAATCTACGAAAACAACTGCATGAGGATTCCCCATTGACACACATGTCATTTTATATTCTTGGTCTTCCACTAGAATTGACGTCTGTATCACTTGTTCTGTATCTGCTAAAACAGGAATCTTGCAAGCTTGTAATTCTGGCTCTCCCATATTAATGCGTACTTTTTCCACTTTCCCATCTTCTACGTATAGAGTTGCAATCTTAATCTTTCCACAACTTTCAATAGTTACTTCTTCCTTCTCCGTCATACCATGGTCGTAGACGTACTTGGCAACACAGCGAATTCCATTGCCACACATTTCCCCTCTTGATCCATCTGCATTGTACATTTCCATTTCAAAATCTGCAATGGAAGATGGATTAATAAAGATAACCCCGTCTCCACCAATGCCAAAATTTCGGTCACTCATTTGTCTAATCCAAGATTCACTTTTCTTAACATGCTCTTCGAATCCATTTACGTAAATATAATCATTGCCACATCCGTGCATTTTTGTGAATTTCATATGAATCACCATCTCTTTCCAAAAAATTAGTAATAATCACCTCTACCACCTAATATGTTATACAAATAGATTCCATTGAGGCCGCTGCTTATGAGTTCAAAAACAAAAATTATTGTCCTTCACCAAAAAGAAGTACTTTACACCAGTATCTTCACTCTACTTGGTATTCTCTTTCTCCTATTATTATTCCTTATGTTTCTTCCTTCCAAAGAATCTATGGAATTGCAACAAGATACCACCAACTATGTGCCTGGTATTTACACAACCTCCCTGGCATTTCAGAATTATTCTCTAGACGTTGAAGTAGTGTTAACCGACACTACTATTGAGTCCATTCGGCTTGTTAATTTAGATGAAGTAGTCACTACTATGTATCCTCTGATCGAACCATCCTTTGACAGTTTAATTAATCAAATCTACACCAAGCAATCCATAGAAGGCATTACCTATTCGCAAGATAATAAATATACCACTTTACTTCTACTAGATGCCATTGAAACTTCTCTTGATAAAGCACTGGTCAGTTCCTCTTACTAGGATAACTGATCTATTTCCTCTAACCACGCTTGTGCACTTGCATCAGATGGCATGCGCAAATCACCTCTAGGCGATAATGCTACACTACCTACCTTGGGGCCATCTGGCAAGCAAGAACGTTTAAATTGTTGAGAGAAGAACCTTTGGTAAAATACTTTCAACCACTTTAAAATAATATCTTCCTCATACTGACCTACAAATGCTTCTTTGGCTACGCGGTATACCTTACTTGGCTCAAATCCCATACGAAGCATATAATAAAGAAAGAAATCATGTAATTCATATGGTCCTACTAATTCTTCGGTTTTTTGGGAGATTTCGCCATCTGTAGGTGGTAATAATTCCGGACTTACTGGTGTATCTAAAATATCTTCTAATATTTGTGAAAGGTCATTGTTTTCACAAGTAGATGCGTAGTGAGCCACCAAGTGTCTAACCAAGGTTTTAGGAATGGATACGTTTACACCATACATAGACATGTGATCTCCATTGTACGTTGCCCATCATAGTGCTAATTCAGACAGATCTCCTGTACCAATTACAAGTCCATTTTCTCGATTGGCCAAATCCATTAATACTTGTGTGCGCTCTCTTGCCTGACCATTTTCGTAGGTCACGTTATATTCGTCTTCCGATTGTTGAATATCTATAAAATGTTGTCTTACTGCAGCTTTTATATTAATTTCCTCTAGTGTAACGCCTAATTCACGTGCAAGGAAACAAGCATTTTCATAAGTACGAAGGGTTGTTCCAAAACAAGGCATGGTAACCGCTAAAATACCCTGACGTTCTAAACCTAGCATATCAAATGCTTTTACTGTAACAAGAAGTGCTAAGGTAGAGTCTAAACCACCTGATATTCCAAGAATTGCCTTTTCACACCTTGTATGTTCCAAACGTTTTTTTAATCCACATGCTTGTATCTGCAAAATATCTTCACATCGTTTTGCTTTTCGTATTGCATCTTGTGGCACAAAAGGAAATGGAGAAAACTGCCTTGTTAAGGTCATATTACGCATATTTTGTATAAACGGAACAGTCATATACGTATCATCTTCCATCATTGAAAAACTAGTATTCTTTCTTCGTTCCATGCGCAAGCGGTGTATATCAATTTCACTATAAATCATATCATTATCAAATCGCTTTGATTCCGCCAATATAGTCCCATTTTCTGCAATAATATTGTGTGCGCTATATACCAGGTCTTGGGTGGATTCACACGTTCCTGCACTAGCATAAATATATCCTGCTAATAACCTTGCTGAAGTCGTTGCTACCAAAGTAGTACGATATTCATCTTTCGTTACCACTTCATTAGAAGCGGAAAGATTGACGATAACCGTTGCCCCGTGCATAGCATGGTTAGTACTTGGCGGGTTTACGCTCCAAAGATCTTCACACAATTCACATGCTACGATGAATCCATTTGTAGATTTACTTTCAAATAGAAGATTCATCCCCATTGGAATCATTTCTCCTTGAAACAAAATCATTCTAGGAACCTCATTGCCCGCCTCAAAGTGGCGCATTTCATAATACTCACCGTAGTTTGGCATATATTTCTTAGGAACAAATCCTATAATCTTACCATCACATAACACTGCTGCCACATTATATAACTTTCCCTGCACTTCTAGTGGTAATCCAACAAATACGAGTGCACGTCTCCCTGCTGTGGCATTTGCAAGTTCAATTAATTCTTTACGCGCACGGTCAAGAAGTACTTCTTGCAAGAATAAGTCTCCACAAGTGTATCCCGTAATACACAACTCTGGAAATACAATAATCTTGGCTTCCTCTGCATAGGCACGATACATTTCTTCCTGTATTTGCTTCGAATTATACGCTGGATCTGCCACACGCAATTGTGGCGTAATAGCAGCTACTTTAATAAATCCATGTTTCATATATGCTCCATCCTTCCTGAATCTACCTTGGTTGTGTATTTATTTTGCTGCTTCTAATAATACACCTAATTCCTCTGGTGAAAAATTATAATGTGTATTACAGAAGTGACAATTCACCTCAATATCCTTATTATCATCAATCATTTCTTGAATGTCTTTCTTCCCAATACTAATAACTGCCTTGGCAACTCGTTCTTTGGAACAATTGCATTCATAACCAATTGGTATAGTGTCTAGAACTTGCACTTCTAACCCTGCAAGCACCACCTCTAATATTTGTTCTGGAGTCATTTCCTGATCTAACATTGTAGTAACAGAGGATAACTTAAGAATATTTTCTTCTAGTTGGTCAATTACTTCATCACTGGCAAAAGGCATAAGTTGAATAATAAATCCTCCTGCTCTTTTTACCGTATTATCTCGTTCCATTAAGACCCCAAGACCTACCGAAGAAGGTACTTGCTCCGAACTTGCAAAGTAATACGTTAAGTCTTCTGCAATTTCACTAGTTTGCAATACCGTTTGCCCCACGTAAGGTTCCTTTAATCCCATATCCTTAATCACATTCATAAATCCAATGCCAATGGCACCTGCTACATCTAACTTTCCTTGGCTATTGGCTGGAATGATTACTTGTGGCACTTTGGCATATCCTTTAACCATTCCTCTGGAATTGGCAGTTACAAGAAGACCTTCCACTGGTCCATTTCCATGAATCTGAAGTGTTAGAACGTCCTTTTCGCCCTTTAACATGACTCCCATCATGCTACCTGCTGTTAACAGGCGCCCTAAAGCTGCTGTTACTACTGGACTTGTGTCATGTGCCACCTTAGCCTCTTCTACCAAGTCTCTCGTCGTAGCTGCAAATGCTCGTATCTGCCCATCTGCCGCCATCGCCCTTACTATATAATCCTTCATTACTTCCTATTCCCTCTCTATTTCTCGGATTTACCTTGCTCTCTTGCTATTACATAAACTCGCTGTGTCTCTTCCACGGGTACACCTAGAGTATCTGCGTCTAATATCTTACACACCTCTAGTCCTGCCAACTCCATTTGTAAAGTAACTTCTTCTATAGTGTAACCTCGTTGATAATGTGTCTCCATAACTCTCTGAAACAACTGTCCTTCTCTAATAAATAGAGTTAAGTCATATTCATTCAGATGTGTCTTGTGGTCATAATAATTATCCCAAATAAAGCTACAATCTTCTCGATTTTCTGCAATTGTTGTATTACCAATTACTTCTTCGTACTTATATATAGTGTTAAAATCACAGATAAACATTCCATCTGTTTCAAGATAATTATTGACCAAACGAAACACTTCTCTTAGTTCTTGTAAATCTACAATATAATTAATAGAATCACATACAGAATAAACAGCTCTTACTGTTCCGTATAATTCAAAACTTCTCATATCTTGATTCAGATAAAGAATATCGGCTCTAGATTCCTCTTTCTTGTCCATAGCAACTTGTAGCATTTCCCTAGAGCAGTCAATACCAATCATATCATACCCTTCTTGAGCCATTAACTCTGTCATAGTACCGCTTCCACAGCCCAAGTCAAGAACTAATCCCTCTTTAATCTGGTACTCATGAAGGAATGTAATGAGGGAATTGCACCAAGTTTCATAAGGTGTTTCTTCCATAAACGTATCATAAACCCTTGCAAATTCTCCGTAGGATTCCATTTATTTCTCTCCTAATTTCATGGCTATGGCAAATCCAGCTACGAGTGTAACAATCCCGATTGCCACAGAAAGTATGGTGTATTGACTAAAATCCGACATAATAATAATGGCAAATGGTGATGCTGCAATTAACCCAATAATGGAACAATACGCATAATTAGGCAGACGAAGAAATACAATCTCTACTAATTTGGCAATCACACCAATTCCAATGACTACACCTACTCCAAATGGTGCTAATACACCAATGGCTTGTAACATCACAGGAATATCAAAGGATGTTAATCCATCTACTAATAAACTAATATTCGAAAGAATAGATTCATAATATCCCATTAGCATTAATACCATGGAACCACTCACTCCTGGAATCACCATAGTTGCACTAGCAATGACACCTACTCCAAATAATTTTAATACATTTACAAGACTAAATACAATGGTAGTATCTTGAGATTCTCCTTCTCCTAGTAGGGCAAATCCCACCACTAAAGCGAAGAATACAAGGGTTGCAATCATATTGCCCACTCCCACTTTTTGCTCCGTAGCTTTTAAACGATTCCATATGGCAGGCATACCTCCAATAATCAACCCAATAAAAAATAAGTTAGTGGGAACTGGTACGTATTCCAATGCAATCATAATTAACTTTGACAAGCCCACAAGTGCAATTCCCGCTCCAATCGCAATGGGAATTAATAGCTTTAATGTTTGCTTAAATTCACTAAATATGTGGGTCAGTGCATGAATTAACTTATCATATATCCCCATGGAAACAGCCATAGTTCCTCCACTAACACCTGGTATTACATTGGCAATTCCAATTACCACTCCAATTGCAATTAACTTAATCATTCTTATTTCCTCCCTTTATATATTCTTCTAAAAATCCAATAAACACATCCATTTCTTCATCAGTACCTATGGTAATGCGTAAATAATTATCAATTCGTTCTTTGTTAAAATAACGCACATAAATATGTTCCCTTCGCAGTGCCTCATACAATTCCTTCGCCTGGTATCTAGGATGTGTGGCAAAGATAAAGTTGCCATAGGACTTAGGAAAAGTAAAGCCTAATTCTCCTAATTGCTTGGCCACACGCTCTCTTGTTGCCATAATCTTACCCGTTATCTCACGAAAATAAACATCATCTTGGAAAACAGCCGGTCCCCCTTGCAAAGATGTTTGATTAAGCGTATAAGAATTAAAGGAATATTTCACATCTAATAAATATTGAATTAATGTCTCATGACCAAATGCATACCCAATGCGCATGCCTGCCAAGGCTCTTGACTTGGAACAAGTCTGTACTACAAGTAAATTGTGGTACTTCTCAATAAGTGGCAATGCACTTCTACCTCCAAAGTCAATATAAGCTTCGTCTACTATGACTACCACGTCTTGGTTGGCTGCCACAATCCCTTCGATTGTATCTAAGCTTTCTAATACGCCTGTAGGTGCATTGGGATTCGGAAAGATAATGCCACCATTTTCTCTACGTTGACCACTTTCTATATATGCTTCCCCATGGATGGTAAAATCTTCTTCTAAAGGTACAGTAGTATAAGGAATTCTATATAATTGTGCCCATACATCATAGAATGAATATGTAATATCTGGAAATAAAATAGGTTTCTTACCATTATAAAACGTAAGAAATGCAAGGGCTAATACTTCATCCGAACCCACTCCTACAAATACTTGCTTGGGCGATACCTTATAAGACTGGGCAATGGCCTGAACAAGTGATTCCGAAGTTGGATCTGGATAAAGTCGTAGCTTACTTGCATCTTGACTTCCTAACAGTTCCTGTACACCTTTGGAGGGTGGATAAGGACACTCATTTGTATTTAATTTAATCATGTGGAGCTGGTTTGGTTGTTCCCCTGGTACATATGGAGTCACCATTCTAATATTATCTTGATAGCTCACGGCTTGTCTCCTTTGCAAATATACTATGTGTTCCATAGTATCAAACTTTCCTTCTATTTGCAATGACTAACCAAAACCTTCTATGATTCTAAATGGAATTCTATGATAGTATCTATTTGCATAAGCAGCTCCTCTTCTCCAATCTTAATAATAACTGGTTCTAATAAATACCGTTTTGCCAGAATAGGATTCAAATAAATACGGTAAACTGTTGTATGATTTCTTTCCATTACACGTACTGGCACTACAATCTCTAATCGTTTTCTACTTCTAATTCTTGCAAATCCTAGAAATCTCCATCTTTCTTCCGAGGTTTTACCAAAAACCATTGTTCCAAATATGAGAAGATATGCAAAACCTGCAATGCCTGTTGCTGTAGCAATACTAGCCGTCGAAAGTAGAATGATTTTCTTAATCACTTCTATTCTTCGCAGTCTCTCTTCCTCTTGTAAACGAGCGAATAAATCGGCTTCATTTTCTAATTCTTCCACCTCCACTTCCTGTTCTGTATCATATTCAGGTACTTCATATTCTATTTCCTTCACATTCAGGTCATCCAATTCACCACTACCAGTAATCGTAACCTCCTCTTCTTGTCTGTTCGTGGTATTTACGTATACTTCTTCCTCTTCTTCCTCTTCTTCCTCCTCTTCTTCCTCTTCTTCCTCTTCTTCCACAAGTGGTACTTCGTACTCTTCCTCCTCAGTACCTGTATCTTGTGGTGGATTAGGGAATTGTGAAATGGTAATTTGAGTTTTTGTTATATGATCCAATAAATCTCTTACCCAGATATAATACGTCCCATTTGACCGATAAGAATAGAAATTATTTCCTTGCCATGTTTTTCCACCATCAAAAGAATAAGCTTTCTCCGGTACTCCAACACCTTCACTACCGTCTTCTTGGATATCATTCATGGACACGGTAACTTTCACCGTATTTGTATTACTATCTAGCTTATCCTGTACAACAGATACAATAGTTGGTCCCATGGTATCTAAGTGTGTAATGGTAATACTCTCGTAGGATATTTGCTCAAATTCGTCTCGTACTTGTATTTCATACGTTCCGTTTTTCATAATTTGAAAGGTATCCTCTGCTACCCAAGTAATTCCCCCATCATAAGAATATGGTAATTCCGCCAATCCAACACCTATTGTTCCATCTTCTTGCAAATCTCTTGCCACTACTGTAACTGTTATTTCTTCTAAAAATGGTGTGGTATCGTATTCAATCGCCTCTATGGTAGGCGGTGTATAATCTAGATTATTTACCACCATGGTTACCACACTTGTATTAGCAGATGTCATGCTACTACTTGTCTGAAACTTACAAGTATATGTACCATTCTGTGTAACCTCTAGTTCCTCTGTTGCTGTACTCGTTCCATTTCCAGTAAATAAAATGGGATTTGCAAGAGGTACAAGGCTACTAGTTGTACTATAGGATGCTTGTAAAAGTACTTTGTCTGTCCACTCTGTTGGCGTTTGTGTAACAGTAAGATTTCCTACCACCGCTCCTGTTTGTCCACAATTTAGAGAGTAATAAGTAGTAGTATTACTGCCAATTACAATACTACAGAATTCTGAATATCCCCATGTTTCATACCCACCAGTGACAGTATTCGTAGATACATGCCCGCCTGCACACACAAGGGTACACCAATCTGACAATGTATTCCTTTGACCACATATTAGGTCAGATGTACTCGTATGCTTTTGTCCATAACAACCTCCTCCACTAGAGCTAGATCCACTATGAACATGAGTAATGGATACACTACTAACTTTTGAAGTCACACTTACTTCATCGTCCTCTAGATCCGCTTCTTCGGCATATACTCTTCTATTTTGTGTAACACTAATACAAGTATATATACTTAAGACTGTCATAAAGAACAGCAGTATATACCACAGTTTTCTTTTCTTTAATTTCATGCTTTCTCCCTTCACAAGAATTTGGTAGAAAAATCGATTTTACTATTGTTAATTGATAATAATGATTCGATGGAATCAAGAATCTGTTTAGAACTACTCATATATGGGTAAAATAATACTGCAGACAATTTATCTGTATAGCTATCATACCACAGGAATAATTTCTGTCAATCTTTTTTTACAAATTTTTAACATTAATCACAATAATTTTGGAAGGAATAACCATTTATGCACATTTCCACTTCTCTCAATGAAAATATTTCTTATCTTACTACTTTATTTCCCGTCAATCGTAGTTTCGACTTTATCACGAGAGACCTCTGCCTTGGTACTACAAGAGCTTATTGGATTGGTATTAACGGTTTTTGTCGTGTGGACCTCCTACAAGATTTATTTAGCAACTTACAAAATCCCGTTTTTACAAAGGATAGTTCCATTGTAGATATCAAACAGTATCTCAATGGTAAAATTGGTTTTTCCCAAGCGGAATTATGTTCCTCATGGGATACTATATCTAAGGCTCTCTTAAGTGGTCCCTCTGTACTATTTATCGAGGGATTTCAAGAAGCTATTTTACTAGACACAAGAAATTACCCTGTAAGAGGCATTGCAGAGCCTGATACAGAACAAGTAACCATGGGTGCCAAAGATGGGTTTGTAGAAACTCTTCTCTTCAATACCAATCTTATTCGCAGACGTATTCGCACACCCGACTTGATTTTTGAGCTTGTTGAAATAGGAGCAGATAGTAAAACGGATGTTGCCATTGCCTATGTTGAACATCTTGTGGATCTCTCTCTTCTAGCAACGGTCCAACAAAAGATTTCCTCCCTCTCCATTACAGCCCTTACCATGGGAAGCAAAAGTTTAGAAGAATTGTTAATCCCTAAAAGCCTCTTGCACCCCCTTCCAAGCGTTCATCAGACACAGCGTCCTGATGTTGCATGCAGTTACTTACTAGAAGGTTATATTGTGTTATTGGTAGATACGACTCCCTCTGTGCTCATTGTTCCCTGTACCATATTTCAATTCACACAAAGCCCAGAAGATTACTACAAAAGCCCCTTAGTAGGCAATTATGTGCGATTACTACGCTTTATTGCCAGTGGTATTTCTCTATTTCTTCTACCACTTTTTCTACTAATTGGGGCTCATATGCCTACACTTGCCACTAAGCTACATCTCTTAGGAAGCGATCCTATGGGACCTATTCAATTGTTCTTCTTTGTACTATTTGCAGAATTTGGACTAGGTTTATTTCAATATGCCAGCTCCCATACAGCAAGCCGTTTTAACACCTCCATGTCCATTGTAGGTGGTCTTATTATTGGGGAAATTGCCATTACACTCAATTGGTTATCTCTAGAAGTAATCTTCTACTCTGCTATTACCTTAGTTACTTCCTATGCCATAGCAAGTATTGATTTTAGTGAGGGGCTTCGCATGTATCGTATTCTTCTAATTATACTAACAGGATTGTTGGGAATATGGGGATTTACTATTGGCGTACTCCTGGTAATTTGGTCTATTCTAACAACACCTACCATTGGCGGAAAAAGCTACTTTTGGCCTCTATTTCCATTCCAATGGAAGGCACTTCGTACCCTACTGTTTCGCTATCCAACGGTAAAATCTCAACCAAGCAAAGTGTGGAAGCCATAAATTTCCACACTTACCTCCTAAGTTCCTCTTTATTCTGCTATTTTATTGTCAGTTACAGGAAGCACAAAGTCAAAGGTTTTCTCATTTAAATATTCAATGGTTTCGCCATTTTGGGTTGTTACGTAACCTGTATAAGTATATGTTGTCTTATTATTTTCAATGGTTTCATATACTGTAATATTTGTGGGTGCTATATAATCACCTGCCATCAGTTCTGTAACCACCTCATCATTCCAATCGCTCAAGGTGAGTATATTTTCCTCTAGTGTAGTTGAAAGTGGAATATTATAGCGGGTAGAATAACTAATACTCATATGCTCAACATAGTAATCGTCCCCTCTAGAGCCACCTCCTAAATAAAGTTGAAGATACGAAGGATGATTGGATTGATATGTGTAATAGCCAATTCCTGCCAAGAATACTACTATGACCAGTACGGCCACAACTGCTGTGATTTTAACCGTTTTCTTCATGCTAATAACCTCCTCTTCTTTTAAGCTAAACGTATATTATAATTGTGAAAATGAAATAGTATAAGTATAGGATGGACTAGGGTCACCATATAGGCTAGCTATGTAAAACTTCCCATATCTCATTGATGAAAAGTTTAAATATTTTATGCTGCTATCTTGCCCAAAATTATAATAAGTATTTGTACTATGAGTATACCAATTTCCGTATGAGTCACCATAAACAAAGCCTATAGAAAACTCTTTATTTGCAAATGCAGAAAAATTGGTCAATGTTAAATTCGTATACCTATAATACTGATCTGTAATCATATTAAAAACTGGAGTTTCAGTATACCACTGTCCTGATGAAACATTAGCAGAATATGGTAATGTGACATTACTTCTTAATAGAGAATTTCTTAATAATTCTTCATTTAATAACTTTATTAGGTTTTCATCTGTAATTCGTGTTTCTTCAACTGGTAAAAGTAGTACTGTTATCGCATCACCCTCGCCGTGCGAAACTAAATTAAAACCTTCGACTTCATAAGTAACACCCTCATATACAATACAATTATTATTTATTGGGTATGAAATGTAATCTATAACAACAAATTCATCGGTTATTTCATACATAGATTGACCAGAAAATTCATCCGTTATCATCTCCTGATTTAAACTAGTTTGTTCCTCTGCAAAAACCACCGCATTCATACTAAAAACCATAGAACAAACTAGTGCTAGCGACATAATCATTTTCATCTTAAACATAATGACTTCCACCGTTTCTTTCATCCAATTTTTTTTGCAATAATAAACCAAACGCCGTAACTAAAATCCCCCAATTTACCATAACAGTAAGGTTGTATAATCTTAGGGTGATTAGTATAGTAATTATTAAGCATTCAATTATTAAATTTAAAATTGTTATTTTACGATAACGTTGTTTCTCCACTTCATCCAGTGGTTTGTTTTTCGTCCCCATTGGGGCGAATTTTAGAATTATCGGGATCGATATAAGTAATATAAGTAAACTTATTGGTAGCATATACCCCGTTGGTGTTATCTTTATAACTGTTAGCACCAAAACCATAATTCCACTTGACATAACATAGCAATGAATCGCCTTTTTACA
>JAWXVE010000070.1:0-11454 GCA_044425575.1 Eubacteriales bacterium
ATAGTAGTGGAGAAACCTTTGAGGTAGGTTGAATAAGTCAGAAGATTGCTTGTATGAGAAGGTATGTTGGATGAAAAGGTGTTTTGGAACGCCATATGGCTGTTGTAGCTAGAGGCATCCCACTTCTTCCTGTACCTTTTCGTGAAGGTATGTGTGATTTTCTGGCGAATGCAGGATAGGAAAACCGACTGTTTGAGCGAAGCGAGTTTTGGTTTTCCTACCCTAATAATGCGAAGACAGAAAATGCACATACCAGCAGGTGCAGGAAGAAGTAGGTGCCTCTGGATACAATGTACGCGTAATAGCAAGACCACACGGCATTTCCCAATCTAGTAAGAAGGGTAAGATGTCTATAAAAGAGCACCTATTCTAATAAATCCCCTGCCATAACCCCATGTTTTCCATGTAACATAGACTGTTTCACACCTGCTTTCCCATGTAAATAAGATGCAAATGCTGCTGCTTTAATAGGTGACATTCCTAAGCATAGTAAGCCTGCTACCATACCTGCCAATACATCTCCTGTACCAGCCTTGGCTAATGCACTATTCCCGCTTAGATTCAGATAGGTTTCCCCTATCTCATTAGTAATAACAGATGTAGAATCTTTTAACAAGCACGTGATGCCATGCTTGGTACTATAATCTTTGCACATAGCAACTGCATCTGACTTAATTACGTCCACCTCTTGTTTCCTTAAGCGACTCATCTCTTTCATATGAGGTGTTATGACCATGTTCTTACTGTATAATTGTTCCAATTGTTTATCATGTGCAATTGTATTCAAAGCATCGGAATCCAGTACCATAGGAATCCGATTCCCACACAATTTCATTGTAATCTCTACCAGCTGTCTCACGTAAGAATCTTGCCCAATGCCTGAACCAATTAACACAGTGGTGGCCCATTGACATTCCTGCGCTAGGACAACTCCTAGATTACTTTCATGATACGTAACTACAATTGCTTCTGGCAATTGCATCTGTAATATTGCTCGATTCTCTTCTACTGTAAGGAGTTTTACTAGACCTGCTCCCATACGGTATGCGGCTTTTGCACACAAGTATGCTGCCCCGCTCATACCTTTGGAACCTGCAATCATGAGCAGTTTACCATAAGTTCCCTTGTTGGCATCCTCACGCCTCTGGGGAATCTGTGTTAAATCTATCTCTTCTAATACTTTCCCCGTATACCCAACTCTCACAATACTGTTCTCATCTAGCCCAATTTGAGCGATTATGACCTTGCCTGCATATTCCTTCCCTTGCCCTAGGATAAGACCTACTTTCCCATATGCAAAAGTAACCGTTACTGCCACTTTTATAGCGCATCCTAATACACTACCTGTATTGGCATGAATTCCAGAAGGTACATCAATGGCAATTATATGGGAACATGCATGTACTTGCACCATTTTAATTAATTCCTTGTATTCTCCTGTAATTTCTCGAGTTAATCCAATCCCAAAGATTCCATCCACAATACATCCATTGGGATTTGGTTGCCACTCTTGCCATGAGATGAGTGGTATCTCAAGCTTACGAGCAATGTCTTCCTGAATGATGTATTCTTTGGTAGCTTTCGTAGGGTCACCTATTGTAATAATACTTACCAAGTATCCCCTCTGAGTGAGTAAACGACCAATTGCTATGCCATCTGCTCCATTATTACCTTTTCCACAGAGAATCTGTATGACTTCCTTCTCCACCAACTTCTGGTCATGTATATATTCTTCCACCACATCTGCCACTGCTAAGGCTGCACGTTCCATTAAAACAAGTGATGGAATTCCTGTATTCGTAATGGTATCTTGTTCAATTGCTTGCATTTGATGTTGGGTTACATAATATTGCATCTTACTCTACTCCTTAGGATTCCTCTTCTTTTGCCCAGTGGAATGCATAACGAACTGCCTTTTTCCATCCTTTAATCTTCTTATCTCGCTCTTCACTGGTAATGTTTGGTTCAAAAGTTGCATGAACTCTTGAATTCATACTAATCTCTTCTTTATCTGACCAATATCCCACAGCTAACCCTGCCAAATAAGCAGCACCAAGTGCTGTTGTTTCAATACACTGTGGTCGCATGACTGGTGCGCCAATCATATCTGCTTGAGATTGCATTAAGAAGTTATTCTCACTTGCTCCTCCATCCACTTTTAAGGTGGTCAGTTGAATTCCAGAATCCATTCTCATTGCAGCTAATACGTCATGAACTTGATAAGCAATGGACTCTAAAGTTGCACGAATGATATGGTACTTATTCACTCCTCTTGTTAATCCCACAATGGTTCCTCTTGCATATTGATCCCAATAAGGTGCACCTAATCCTGTAAAAGCTGGGACTACATAACATCCATTGGTATCTTCCACTTTTCGTGCCATATACTCTGCATCTTGTGCCGATTCTAACAAATGTAATTCATCCCGCAACCACTGAATAGCTGCTCCTGCTACGAAGATAGAACCTTCTAATGCATACTCAACCTTGCCATCGAGTCCCCATGCAATAGTGGTTACTAACCCATTCTGTGAAAATACTGGAGTATCTCCTGTATTCATTAAGAGGAAACATCCTGTTCCATAGGTGTTCTTAGCTTCTCCCGTGGCAAAACAAGTCTGTCCAAATAGTGCCGCTTGTTGGTCACCTGCCGCACCGCCAATTGGAATGGCTTCCCCAAAATAACTCTTATGAGATTGGCCATAGATGGAACTAGATGGTTTCACTTCAGGTAACATGGATTCTGGTATATCTAATTCTCTTAGAATGTCTCTATCCCATTGTAAGGTGACGATGTTGTATAGTAAAGTTCTAGAAGCATTGGAGTAATCGGTTACGTGAACTTCTCCCTTGGTTAGCTTCCAGATTAACCATGTTTCCACTGTACCAAATAGCAGGTCGCCTTTTTGGGCTTGTTCTCTTGCACCAGATACATGGTCTAGAATCCATTTGACTTTTGTACCTGAAAAGTAAGCATCAATGGGCAATCCTGTCTTACTACTATACACTTCTGACAATCCTTTTGTCTTAAGCGTATCGCAATATTCCGACGTTCTTCGGCACTGCCATGCAATACCACGGTAGATGGGTTGTCCTGTATGTTTATTCCATACAATGACTGTTTCTCTCTGATTGGTAATGCCAATGGCAGCTATATCTGTTGCAGTCGCACCGATTTTACTCATAGCCTCCACTGCAACGCCAAGCTGTTTGGACCAGATCTCATCGCCGTCATGCTCTACCCATCCTGGCTTAGGAAAGTATTGGGTTAATTCCGTCTGTGCTACACTAACCATTTCTCCCTTATGATTGAACAAAATACAGCGTATGCTTGTGGTTCCTGCATCAAATGCCATAATATATTGTGCCATACTTTCCCCCTTTTATGAATGTAATTCTTTGAATAAAGTTCTTCAATGAAAAAGAGTGTCAATAGACACTCCTTTCACTCCTTGCAACTACTCGCCTTCGCTATAATATATCTGGCTAATTGCATCTCCACTAGCTTCATCAATTGTATTATTATACAATTCCATATTTAACAATCGTATGTTAAAACTTTCCTTACGTGAATACGATTCAGCTGTATCAAGATAGACAGTTACTTTCAATACTGCTGCTGCTGTACTTTCAAATTCAACGGTCATCGTATGCGTGTCCATAATGCTGGCACTTGTTAATACTACTCCATCGCATATTAACTGATTGTCTACACATGTTAAAGTGTAATAAGCATAATTTGTAATATCTCCAGATGCAGCACCATTAGAAAGATAGATGTATTCCATATAACGCACTTCCTCTTCCATTATTGCCATTATATGATCCATAATAATAACCTGCTCATTCGACAATTGCTTCTCTTTAAACATCTGTGTAGCAGAGAGAAGGAATTGAATAATAACTCCACCAATAATCATCATGATCACCAGTGCAACTGACAGTTCAACTAATGTCATGCCTTTTGCATTCTTCATTCTGTACTCCTTATAAATTCACCCAGCTTCTCTGATTGACTATCGTAAGTATACGTACCTGGAATGGAAATAGCACCCCCCGCATACGTAATCGTTATGCTTCCTGATTGTTCTGCTTCCCAACTACTATCATAGGCACTTGTTCCAAGTTCTATATTGTCATAGATGTTAGATACTCGATCATACTCTTCCTGAGTATTTTCATTAATGGCTAAAGATGTTAAAAATGCACTACAAATCATAAGTGTGGCAATCCCAATAATTAATGCTGTCACTGCTCCTTCTACTAAGGTACTTCCTCTTTGATTATTCATACTCGTTACTCCTTATATGAGTGAAAATTAAAATATATCATGTCTACTATGTCGCCGACCACTGTTGTAGTATCACCGTATTCATCATCTCCATCTAGACTAGAATCATAATTTCCTTCTGTATATGGAAATCCCTTCAATCCAAAGTAATCTGATGTTGAGTATATGTATGGTACTACAACTGTTGCCATAATAGGATTTTGTTCATACAAAAGTTCGACTGATGCAATCTGATCAAGGTATTTACTCTGTATTAAGCTGTTAATTGCATTTTGAATTTCTCCTGCTCCACTCCCATCTTCTTCCATCTGTGCTGCTAGAGCTACAACTTCACTTCGAATGGCCGTGTCCACTGCAGCAGATGGGGATTCTCCGTAAATTCTTAGCTGCGGTTCACTGGTTGCTTGTTCAATCTTTAGTTGTGCATTTCCTTGTAAGATAAAGTAAACATGATCTATATCTGTTTGATCATGGAGTAACGTAATTGTTTCTCCTGCTGGAATTACAAATATAAGCGGTGTGTCTTCTGTAATACTAGAGTCATTACACAATGAATTCCAAGCTGTATCCTTCCAATTATAATTAAGTGTTAACGTACCATTCTCCAGATTCTCGGCTTTCAGTATATAGTAATCTGGGGATTCCTCATTACTAAGGTCAATCTTATGCTCTTCTTCTGAGTATTCTTCGAAATTCCCTATATAGTCAGCTCCTTCAAGACCATCTAGGACTGCCCATTCTGGCGTAGATCTTGGTGCAATTCCCGTATAGTACTGCACATAATTCTCTGCGGCAATTTCATCAACAGCTATAGCTACACTCTGATTAATTCCTGACATCTCTATAGTTGTAGTTCCTTCATATAACCGAAGAATATTGCTTATATCAACAGAATTATCCAATGCTTCTGCTATGTAGTATTCCAATAGCATGACTTGATTACCGTCTGCATCTGTAGTGGTTTCATCATTGTAGATTGGGGCGGAAACCCAGCATACGTGAGCATTAAGAGCTGCACAAGATATGCTACCACCAGAACTATTTGAACCCTCCACGAATTGAATGTAATCTGCTGTAATCTTGCCACCTATGGTAACATCCCCGTCAATAATAACAGTTTTGGCTGTAATTGGAGAAGAAATGGTAATATTATCACCCTTTATATACACGGTATCCGCATAAATTCCTGTTCCATTCACCGTTGTATTGTCTAGAATGGTCACTTGTTCATCCGCATGTATATATAAGCCGCTAAGCGTAATATCCGCGACAGTTATATTGGTGCGACTTAGTAGATTACCTTGCGCTTTCTCAGTGGTCCCATCTATATAAATATCTTGATACGATTGGATTCTATCATATAATTGGCTTCCTGTATCATATATATCATACAGATAAATAGGAAGACTGCTAATAAAAGGAATACCTGAATCACCATCAATTAGCTGATTCTCCACTGTAGCACTTGCTTGGATTCCAAAACCATAATCCGAGTAGAATACCATAGCATTCCCAATGACTTCTTCTGGTTCTCCAGGTTCAGAATAATCAGGATAAGTTACTGGAAGGGTGTATTTTGTATAAGATAATTCCGTCGTAACAGTTTCTACTTCATCCTCCACTGTTGCCGTTACAGATATTTCGTAAGCACTTGTACTTGTGCATGTGATAGTAGCAGTTAAATCACCCGCTTTCATACCGGCTGGTACATCTGCAAATGCAACATCACTTAAAGTAATGCTCTGCCCCTCTTCCAAAGCCATCATGTCTACCATTAATTGTAGCTCCGCACCTTCTAGTGGTTCTCCTTGAGCAGCATTGGTCAATTCCTCTGTTGGCAAGGTGCCTATCTGTACTCTATCTTCTTGTGAGTACGACAAGATGTGGGTCTCTGCCATATCAATGATTGCCTCTGTAAGTGCAGTTGCTGTACTTCTTGCAGATAGATATGCTTGCATATCATAGTGACGTACTGCAGTACGCACGGCAAATGTTAATACAGATGTTTGTAGTGCAATTAACCCAATTGCTAATAACATCATGCCAATTACCGCTAGTGATAACGTTGATCCTCTCGTATTATTCCTAATCTGTTTCTTCATACTAAACCTTTCCCTTCACTGCTTAACTCTTGTTACTTGTAAATTGTGTGACTCGCTATTGAATAACCTCTGCTTCCATTCCTACTACAATTTCGATTTCTATCTGACTTTGGGTCTCGTCTTCCTCTTCCAAGTCATAAGATACGGTAACAATACCCATATCGCTTTCTCCATAGATCTCATCCATGAAATTCGCACAATCTTCCCATGATCCAAGAACCTCTAGTGTGTAAATCTTGAATACGAGGTCTTCTAGTTCTCTATCTAATTCTTTCGCGGCATCATGATTAACTCCTACGCTTTCAATGACTAGGTTATTGGCTTCTATAATCTCAGCAATACGGTCGTCTAATACTTCGTCATAGGCATATGTTCCGAATACGCCTGTATATTCTGCTAAGGTGCTATGAGCATCTTCATTGGATTCTACTACTGTATCTTTAGTGGCAATGGTGCTTTGCATAATTGTCATTTGCGAACTTTTCGTATCTAATTCTGCCTGTTTCTCTTCTAATTCCGATGTAATCGGAGTATATATCAGATAAAATCCAGCAGCTCCAAGCAATATAATAAGCATAAATATTAATAAGTTCTTCTCTTTTTTCGATATCTTATTCATCTGTCGCCTCTCCTTCTTCTAGTGCCGCAAGTTCTTCTTCTGTTAAAGGCACAATCTCAGTCCAAGACCCAAGCAGCGACCATTCCACTGCCGTTATATCTGTGATTTCATTATCTACTGAGTAGATTGTGTAGTATAAGTAATCAAAATGTTCTGCTGTTCTTACATTGGCCACATATGATGCTGCATCAATACGAGAGGCCGCTGTTCCTTCTACTTCAACTAGCATATCAGTTGAATCATACTCAATTCCTGTAATTACAGCTGTATCCATTGAAAAGAGCGTTCGAAATGTGGCTACGGTTAGAAGATCATGTTCTTCTAGTTCTGTAATTGCTTCTGTATATTGAGCAGTCGCAGCCTCGACCATTGTTGTTTCTGATTCTAAGCCTTCAATTTCGTCTATTTGAGCTAGAATAGACTCATCATTAATATAAGCATCACATACTGTAATTTGCATTTCAAGGGCCTCTATGGCAAGTGTCATTTTCATATACCACATATAGACTGGAGTAATACACAGAATCACCATGGTCACTATGATTGCTGGTTTGATTAAGACTTTCATCTTCTGAAGATTCGTCTTACGTACCTTCTTTAAGTTAATATCCACCTTCTTATTCGCTAGCATAAGAGACGCATAGAAACATTCCGATGGGCAATTATCATCTTCATTCTCAATAACACCAAGAACTGGATGGAATTGCATAATGTATTCTTTTAATTCTGCATAAACATCTGATTCCATACCAATATAGAGACACTTTTGAATCTCGAAATCGGTTTTCTGGGATTTAGCAAATTGTAACATCGATGCTAGCTTTTCATATAGCTCTACAATGTATTCTTCATCTGTGCTTTCATTTAAGAGACGATTGCGGTTAGAGAAGATATACTCACCTTGTCTAAATAACACAGTGAATAAGGTATTACCAAATACTACATTAATTAGTAGATTTTCTTTTTGGAATTCTGTAGATGCTATAACATACTTTACAATGGCAATTAAAGCAATATCAATAACCTGCACTTGAATCTTAGCCTTATCAAAGCACTTTAAGTACTTCTCAACGAATTCAATTGGCGTAGCACTGGCAATCACAGTACTTTCCTTCTTGCCTTTTTCTAATACACTATAGTCGAAGATATAGTCTTCCTTGCGCTCTACTTCAAATTCGTTTCGTATAATTGGAATTAATTGTTTCCTTGGAATCTGTGGAAGTACCATCTTCTTCATATTAATATGGTTGCTATCAACAATTAAAGACACTTTACGAATCTTATATTGTCTACGCCATAATAATAATTGCTCCACAATATTCTCTGGGCGAATAGGTACACCATTAAGAACACTTCCTTCTTCTAGTTCTACACACTCATGACGTACTTGCTTACCTACAGTCCATACTAACTGCATCTTGTCATTGTTCAAGTAAATACTTGCTTTCATTCCGCTCTCCTTATTAGGCCACTACTTCATACATGTTAAACATCGGTAACATAACGGCAATCATAATACTGCCGATTACTACTGCCATTACAACAATTAAGCATGGCTCAATAAATGTTAAGAGTCGTTCAATGGCCGAATTTGCTTCAAATTCATATTCATCTGCTAGGGAAGTTAACATGTCATCTAACTTACCTGATTCTTCTCCGATAAAGATAGCAGAGACTAACTTCTTCTCTATTCCTTCTACGCCCTTTAGAGCGGTAGATAAGGATTGTCCCGATTGCACCAAGCGAATTACTTCTCCAAATTGGTGTTCAATGTATGTATTCCCCATGGTTCTAGCTGCAATTTCTACTGCTTGAATCATAGGAACACCACTGCTATATACAGAACTCATGGTTCTTGCAAATCGTGCGGTATAGATAACGCCTAGTAGTTGCCCAATCTGTGGTAATCCTAATTTCGCCTTATCAATCCCTCGTTTGACCACTGGCACCTTAGATATCATGTTACCTATAAACCCAATAACTGCTAATACAATGGCTATTATGTACCAATTGGCTTGTATATAATCTGTTGTTGCTACTAAGATCTGCGTTGGAAGTGGTAAGTCTGTACCACTTGTTGTGTACATCTCGAAGAAAGTTGGTAGGATAAATAAGAATAAAATTGCAACCACCGCAACCATAACAAAGCATAGAATCATAGGATATGCCATGGCATTCTTAATCTTCTGATTAATCTTATTCTCACTCTCATAATGGTGTGCCATCTTAGCTGCCACGTCTTCTAAGCGCCCACTAACCTCTCCTGCCTTAAACATATTAATAATCAGAGCTGGAAATGCTCCTTCGCAACTTTCCATTCCTTGCGTTAAGGAGTTCCCTTGATTGACCATCCGGTAGATGGCATCGTAAACTTCTCGCACTTTAGGCTTTAGATCGCGGTCTCGCATAATATCAATTGCTTTCATAATGGAGATACCGGATGCTTGCATAGTTCCAATTTGCCTCGCAAAGTCACATAAGTCCTTGGTCTTAAGTTTCGCATAGGTCTTAAGACTCTTTTCACTTTCATTAATCTCATAGGCAAGTAGCTTGGTATCTTTTAATCGTTGGTAAAGGTCTGCTTCTGATTGTGCGAATAATGTTCCCTTTACATTCTTATTGTTGCGGTCAACCGCCTTATATTGATACTTTGGCATCTTCTGTCTCCTTATTCCATGTTTCCTCTATTAAATAATTAAAAATTGTATATACCACTTTATAATGGCTTCTCCAAATAACAAGGACATATAACATCCAAAGCAGAGAAATGGACCAAAGGGCATATGACCCTTACGTCCTACCTTACGAATAAATAACAGGTATATTGCATAAAATCCACCAAATAATACGGCAATGAAAAATGCTACTGCAATGTTGTATGGCCCAAGGAGTAAACCACTTACTGCCATGAACTTAATATCACCACCGCCAAATGCCCCATTAATTACTAAGGTGAAGAGAAAGAGCGGGATACTGATAATAAAAAATCCAATGAGTCGCTCTAAAATTGTCAAGTCATTAGCAAGCAGGCAGATTGGAATTGCACCTATTAATATAGCAACGTTTAATGGATCAGGAATGAGCATAGTGTCCCAATCGATTAATGAAATTACAATTAAAATCGCTCCATATATGCACCAACAGGCTGATAAAAAGGTGAAGCCTTTCATCCAAACTGTTCCTACACATAATAATCCCATGGTTACTTCTACTAATACATAACGAATGGAAATGTGTGCCTTGCAATTGCGGCACTTTCCTCTTAAGAATAAATAGCTCAGTACAGGCACTAAATCATAAGCTTTAATCTGTGTGCCACAAGAAGTACAAGATGAGCGTCCTGTTACAAGACTCTTATGAAGTGGTAAGCGATAGATGACCACATTGAGAAAGCTCCCAAAGCAACACCCTAATACAAATAAATAGATTAATACAATTAAATATGATGTCATGCGTTTCTTCCATTCCTTCTATCTAGTCTACCATTCCTACCTCTAATCTGTTACACTACCAATTCATAACTAGCAAGGTGCAGGGTCACCTTGCCACATGAATGCAATCGTCTTAATTACTAAGGCGTGTATTGTTCTGGTAAGGTGAACACGATGTCATATGATTTGTCCAGACCACTATCATCATATGTTACAACTACCGTTCCATCATCTTCCACATCAATTGTATATGCGTCTGCATCATCTAATAATCCTGCTTCTTCTAGAATCGCAGCGTCATTAGAGTCATCGTTCATATCAAGACCGTCTTCTTTGTTTTGCTCTAATTGTGCTAACATAAGAACTGTTTTCGCTTCTGATTGTGCTGATGCCTCACGTGCATCTTGGATTACGCCCATGAATGCTGGGATAGCGATAGCTGCTAGGATTAACATAATAACGATAACTACCATTAACTCGATTAGTGAGAAACCTTTTTGGTTCAATTTACTTTTAATTGCTTTAATCATTTTAAATCTCCTTTTTTTCTTGTGTGTGATTAGTTACGCGAGTTCCATATTCATGAGCGGCCCTGTCACCCATGGTAGAACTGCCTATTCAAACTCTTCCTTAATTAGTATGATTAGTGTTTGAACATTTATATTATATTCGTAGACTCTCATTTCAGTAAGTCCCAGAATAGAATATCATAAATATTGCTTGCTTATACTCCAATGAATCGCATCAACTCTTCGTAATTAGTGGTACGTTGACTTGCTTCTTCTAATTCAATATGTCCCATTCGTACCAGTCTTGCCAGATCACTATTCAGAGAGCACATCCCTTCTTGACTGCTTGTCTGTAACAGAGAGTTAATCTGGAAGCACTTGCTTTCTCGAATTAAGCTGGCTGCCGCTTCATTCACTAAGAGAATCTCGAAGGCTGCACACCTTCCACTACCATCTGATAATGGCACTAAGGTCTGTGTAACCACCCCTCTCAGCCCTGCTG
>JAWXVE010000071.1:0-11121 GCA_044425575.1 Eubacteriales bacterium
GCCACTATTTTTACTGAAACAATTAAAACAATAACCAGCCATTATCTTTCCCCCTTCAAGCTTATCCGCATATGCTCTCGTCTTATATTTTAAATACAATCCTTTGATTTCCTGCTTCTATTACATCTCCATATCTTAATGGTCGAGTATTATTAATCTGAATTCCATTCAGTAATGTCCCCCCTTGGCTTAGATTCGTAATCGTAAAGCCATTTTCCGTATCTTCAATTACGAAATGTTGTCTACTCATTTTTATATCATCAAAGACTACGTCGCAGATATCGCTCCTTCCAATGAACATGGTCTGAGCAATCGCTAGTTCAACCCGATTTGATGCCCCACTAATATTAGACACCTCTAGCACGACTAGTTTCTGTTTCCCTTCTTCCATTTGGAAATGTGCCTTCCCCGTTTCCCCTGCAAGCTGTCGTTGTTGTAAATCTGTGTTTCGTCTTTGATCATCACATGCTTCTATGTCATCTTGTATTTTTTTTCGTTTTTGCGTAACAATGATAATAATAATGACTGCAAGAATCATGACTAAGATAAGCATGCCAATATACGCTCCCGTCATGCTCTCTTGCACCACTACCTCAACTGTTGATTCATTTTTTATTGATTCTTTCTCAGCTGCTGTATTGGTATATTCTAGGTCCATTGTATTTGCTATAAGATTCTCATCTTGTGATATATCATTTATATGATTGGTCGCTATTTGTATGGTTCCTGTCTCTGGCATCGCCACAAATGTAAGCGTCGCCATCTGTTTCTCCTCTTCATATACCGATGCACTAACAGGAATTACCGTGCCACCACTATCTTTCACTATAAAATTATCTGCTATATTCGCACCACTTACATTTTCTGAAAATACAACTTCTACGGTACCATTCTCTAATTGTGTTGCTGATATAATTTCTGGTGCTAATTCATCGGATATATATTCCGTTATATTCGTATTCATTTCATATGCTACGTTATTATCTATCGTTAATGTTGCTGCTTCTCCTCTTGTGGGTAATATATTTGTGCTTGCTACAAATTTTGCAATATATGCACTATGAATCTCTTCTACCGTTTCTTCAAAGGTTGTAATAAGATTATCTTCATTTATAATTGCAATCTCACCACCTGTTGCTCTAGCTAACGCACCAAAATTATCTAAACTTTCTTTCGTTCCACTTTCAAAACCAAATCCATATAGTGGTAGTCCCGCATTATTTAGCAGATTTTCCACCTCGTCTTCTGTATAACCACCTAAGTTATAATCTACAGAATCCGAAAATACATACAATAAGCAACGATCCATCTCTGGTAATTCTTCAGACAGTGTTGCTGCTTTTGCTAATGAATCAAAAAATAAAGTGTCGTTTTGATTTGCCTCTAAACTAGCTACTGTTTCGTTAATCATGGTAACATCCGTTTGTGCATCTATAAGTACATCTACTGTTGTTCCAAAACTAATTAAGGTAACTGTATCTTGTGCATTCTTATCTATTATAAATGTGCTAATCGCCGTCTTAATTGCTTCCATCTGCGTATAAGAAATCGAACCTGAACAATCAACTAAGAAAAAATGATGGTTAGTAGATTCTTCAACACTAGTAATAGATGTAGCTGTTATTATTTCTTTGTTTAATTCTAACGTTGCCTCCTGAGGAGACTCCTCCGAATAAAAATACACTTCTATATTCGGCATTTCTCCATTTAATTGTTCTACTCTATTATTCTCACTTGCAAACGCTGTCATTCCTAACATAAGGAACAAACACACGTGAATGCCTATTTTCGCTAATCTTCTTACCATGTTCGCCCCTCCTTACAATATGGAATAAATATAAATCTACTCGATCCAATCTGAATCTCTTCCTCTCCTTGCAACATACAACTATCTTGAAGCGGTTTCCCATCTATTAAAACACTTTCTCCATTCCCTCTAGCTATCATGTATACAATACGCCTTGGTTCAAATACGATGGAACAGTGGTCTTCTCCACTCACTTCTCTATCATCCGCAATGCATACATCGGACTTTACTGATCGTCCTACAAAATTCCTTCCAGCGTATAGTAAATATGCTCTGCCTCGCTCAACGCCTTGCACGCATACCAGCCAAGCTACTACGGGTTCTATACCGCTCTCTGCACGAAAAATGCCTACGGTTTTCTCATCCCCATCATCTGCACCTGGCAATTTCATCCCGATCACGCTTGATGGTTTAGGCATATATTGAGTGAATTCATCACTGATTGTTCGCCTTTTTTCCATTGGATTCTCACAATGAGGACAGGTATCAAATTTGCTATTATCATAGAAATGTCCTTTTTCACATTTTACAACTGCCATATACATCCTCCATTGTCAAGAACGGCACTAATGCAGTACCGTTCTTTTACTCTCATACTTTTTACTTACTCTGGTATTTAACCAATACATCTATACTAATCTAAATCTATTTTCACGATTACCAAGCGCTAAAACAGTTCCTCGTTGCATACGTGTTGGCACATTTGCTGCAAGTCTATTGCCACCATCGATATAAGTACCATTGCTTGAATAATCAGTTACAATATATACACCTCTTGATGCATCATATGTAATTCCACAATGTTTTCTACTTACTTTTTCCGCATGTTGATCCACAATCAAATTACACATTGCATTATCTCTACCGATTAATAATTCATCTCCTGATGCTAATGGAATCTGTTGACCTGCATACATTCCACTTAATCCTTCTACTACACCTGTTTTAGATGCTCCTGCAGCCTTTTTCCCTGCCGTGCCACTTCCTGCACCATTTCCTACATTGACTTTCTTCTCGTATGCAAAATTATTTGTAAATGCTATTTGATAATCTATTACACATCTAAAGCACATTTCTAATGGATTGATAATTCCAATTGCAAGATATGGCTTAATATCAAATGCTTTATAATATTTATATCTCCAATACACATTGTATGCGACACAAGCTAATAAATAGATATTGCCAACGATGGTTGAAAATGTAGTCCATTTGTATGCACTGATTGCTAGGATAATCCATTTCAATAAGAATGAATACCAAATCCAACCTTCGAATATAAACATTTTCCACCATTCTTCTCTAAGGATTTTCAAGCGATAAATCGTCTTTGCAAATGGTACAAATGGCATCCAATCTGTATCTAACCCTGCTTTTTTACCAATCATTAACCACTTATATCCTGACAACGCCCACCAGCAAGCTATTCCAGCTACTGCAATAATTATAAAAGTACTAAACCCACCCATTATTGAACTAATCATTGAACTCATTTCTGAAGTTCCACTTAACATATCTAATGCATCCATACTCATATCTATTTACCTCCTTCTTTATCCCAATTAAATTCTGATGAACAGCAAGGTATAAACATTAATTCTGTTTTCCCTAACCCTAGTTTGTCATTCGTCTTTAATTCTTGTGCCATTAATACTACTTTGTCATTTAAGTAGCAAAGTTCTTTGCTATCTCCTGGTTGAATAATAAATGTATTGCCTCTTGGTTCATACACAACTACTGCATGCTTTTCACGGCTTACTGTTGTGTCTTTTTGTAGTGATACATCCATTGCTGGCGATCTTCCCACAAAGTTTCTTCCGCTCTTTAATCGGAAATCTTCTCCGAAATGCTCACCTTCCGTACACACAAGCCAACCAACTACTGGCTCTTTCCCAATTGCCGAAGAGAAAAATCCAATTGTTTTATTGTCGTCTTCAAGAGGATTGATACTAATGTCTTGCGCTGCAATATTTACGGCAGCTTGTAGGGAGCTTGATCCTACTGGTTCTGGTGCTATTGGAGTATTTGACACCTGTCCTGGCTGAGTAAGTGCTACTGTTACATCATCTTCCCCATCATTTCTTACTAATGGCATGGTAACATTGTCATTACCACCTGCTGCGCCCCCACAATGTGGGCAACTTTCAAATCTGTCTTGGTCATAAAAATGTCCATTATTACATTTTACTAAATTCATACTTCCACTCCTTTTCCTGTTTGATTTCCTTTGTCACGTGTTTTTCATTTTCCCTTTATTTTCACACCTTTAAGTGCCAAAATACCTCATCAGTATGGCGGTAGTATTATCTTGACTTCCACCGCTCTCATCAATTGCTGTCGCTATCAGCCGATTCACTTCTTCATTTAGACTCTGTCCTTGTGCCAACAAAATTTCTAGGATTCTGTCATCGCTTAAAGATTTCGTTACACCATCACTACATAGCAGAATCGTATCGTTCGGCAATAATTCTAGTGGCCTCCTTGATACATCAATATAATTCAGATAATCAATCCCTATATAACTAACTAGCGCTTCTTTTTTCGGATGCGTATCTGCTTCTTCTTGTGAAATTTTTCCATTTTCAACCATAATTTGAAGCTCTAATGCATAATTATGATCTCTTGTCAGCCTTGCAATTTCACCATCTCGAATGATGTAGATTCTACTATCCCCTATCGACAACCAATACAATTGATTATTCTGAACATAGGTACTAACTAATGTTGTCCCTACACGCATGCCTTGCTTGACATAACGTTCGTAAATCATCTCGTTGGCACGTAGTGCCATTTCCTCTAAACATCCGCCTAGTTCTTTCCCAGAGTCTAAATCCATATATTGATTGGCCATAAATGCTACTACGTCTGAACTTGCTAGTTCTCCACTTTCCATTCCGCCCATTCCATCGCACAGTATTGCAAAGGCAGGGCCTTCTTCCGGAAGCGGGTCTGCTACATACGCTGCATCTTGTTGGTAACTTCTTGTTCCAATATCAGTTGCCATTGCAGTATCAAGTACTACTTGATCCATCTCATTTTTCTGTATCTGTATGGTCATTGTATCTTCTTCAATAAATTCAAGTACTGCTTTTTCTTTTTTTGGCTTATCTCTTTTTCTAAACAACATCATATCCTCACCTCCATCGTATAATCTCTTGATATTATGTAGAATTGCTCTCCTGGAGAAAGTACATATGATTGTCCAGTATTCAATCGTCCGTTTGCAATAAACGTTCCGTTTTTGGATAAGTCTTGAATATAAAACTTGTTCTGTTTATCGTTATATTGAAGTGCACAATGGATTCTGCTAAGATTCTTATCATTCAAAACAATATGGCACTTATCGGAAGAACGTCCTATTTTGATTGGAGTATTCGTTGGTAGATTCCATCTTGCTTTCACTATGCCCCCTTGCATTAGTACCACATGTGGAATTGTGCGATTTACTTGTTGCTGCCTTACCTGCGCTGGTGCTGCTTGCACTTGTTTTTGATGTGCACATTGTTCCATATATTTCTTTGAATGTGGCCTATCCTCATTCGGTTTCGGTATATTACCTTGTACCTGTTGTTTGACTGGTTGCGGTACATAAGGTTTATGTATCTCTGTTACAAATTGTCTTAGATTCGAATATCTTTTTCGAAAATCCAAATCCATTCCTTTTAGAATCGCATCTGATATCACCGCTGATACTCCATACGTCCTTAAATCCTGTATCTGTTCTCCCGCCAATCTATCTGGCGCATCTGGTGGTCTTTTTCCTATTACTATGGTATAAAACGTAGCACATAGTGCATACACATCAGTCCAAGGTCCTAACCTTCCTTTTTGAGAATACTGCTCTGGTGGTGCAAATCCTGGTTTGATTACCACTGACATGCTCTGACTCTGTTCTCCTACATACGCTCGTGTCGCTCCAAAATCGATTAATTTCACAATACCTTTTTTCGTAATGAAAATATTTTCTGGGCTAATATCTCGGTGCAATAAGCCTTTGTCATGAACTGCTGCCAACGTATTAGAGACAACCGTTAGTACCTCAATAGCTGTTTGAACTGGTACTTTTCCATCCGTACTCTTTGCCAATGTTCCTAAGGTTACTCCATCTAAATATTCCATCACAAAGTACGATGTATTATTCTCTTCAAAGGAATGATATATCTGTACTACGTGTTCATTTCCAAGAAACTGGCTAAGCATTCTTACTTCTCTTTGGAATACGTCTCTCCCATGTTCAAACAGTTCTTGATTCTCACTGCTATTGGATGCTACATCTTTGCCATTCGATGCACGAATCGCCCAGTATGACGGCATATATTCTTTAATAGCCACTTGTTTCCCGTCTGTCATATCTCTAGCTAGATATGTAACTCCAAATCCTCCAACGCCTAATACGGATTCGATAATATAATGTTTGTTCAGTACCCCGCCGACTTGTAATAGTTCCGTCATGGAATCACCTCCTATTTGGCATGAACTTTTACCACTTTTCTAATTGTTAAAAATTGCAATTGCTGTATAGTTATCTCGATTACTTCCTTTTTTTATAATCTGTGCTTCCATTCGCTCTAGCCATTCTTCAGGATTCTTGCTTTTTCTAAGTGTGCTACTCATAAATCTTTCATCCATCCATTCCCAGTAACCGTCACTACACATCAATATATTAGTTTCTTTACTAATCTCTATCTTCTCACTGAGCGTACTTTTTACTTCATCTTCCATTCCTCCAACCACTCTAGTAAGTCGATTGCGATCTTCATGAAACCGTATATCTTTATGTTTAATCTCTCCCTGATATACAAGCATCTGTGGAATACTATGATCGTATGATTGCGTCTGTATCTTATGCTTCTTAAATATATAAATACGGCTATCCCCTACATGTGCAAATTGAATCTTATTGTCTGCTTCATTGAAATACACTACTGTCATAGTAGTTTTCAAATCATTGGGACTATTTGTCTCTATCTGCATTTGCTTCAATGTCGAATGGGATTCCTTGATACAACTCTCTAACAATTCTTCATAGGAAAGTTCTGTCTCCACAAAAATTTTCTTAGATATGTCTACAGCCAGTTGACTTGCAACCTCGCCCTGTCCATGCCCACCAAGTCCATCACATAACACAAATAGTATTTCTCCATCTCTTTGTGCAATACCCTGTGAATCTTCATTGATACCTCTATCACCAGCTTTACTCATCACTTCATATTTCATGATATCTCTCCTATTGCTCATAGATTTTAATGTAATATAATGTCATGTCATCATAGTAATACAAATCGATTACACAACCATCAATCGTATATGTAAAAACTTTATATGTAACGGTATCTACCCCATTATCAACTAACACTTTAACATCATGCGCTTCTTGTGGTTGATTAAGCTCTGTATTAAGTAATTCTGTCGTGATTTCTACGCCTTCTTCCCATGGACTAAATACTGTCTCGATACAGTTCGTTCCTGATATCAGAATAGACATTACTTTGTCATCATCGGAAAAACAATTGTATTGTGGATATGTTTCCCCTTCTACATATGTTGCGTTCTCCCATTCTTCATATACATTTCCTGTGGTATCACTTAATGTTACATCGTAGAAAATGTAATGTTCGTAATCTGCATAATAGACAAATGGTACGCCTTGCTTTCCTAAATATGACTCTATCTCTAAATGACCATACATGCTCTTCGTTGTTAAATTAGTACCTTTCACACATGCAGACAGTTCTGTATTCAAAACAATTTTTGCTAGCTCTGTACTCTGTGTTGAATCTTCTGCAGTTTCTTCTACAATTTCTTCTGCAATTTCTTCCACGATTTCTTCATTTGTAGCTTCTGCAACTGGGACATCTGCGTGACCAACACTCCACACGCTATCATCTAACTGAAATTCAGCATCAAATACGGATATTATCTCTTCTGCTGCTTCTTCCACTATTTCTTCTATATCACTATCTATTACATCTTGCATTTCATTTTCTAACATACCGTCAAAATCTTCTACGGTATCACACCCTGATAATGCTATAACAAGTATGGCGAGACACGCATATTGTAGACATTGTCTTTTTTTCATATATCCCTCTCTCTTTCTTAGCGTGCGATCACTAGAATTTCACCGATACATACATCCGAATATTTATTCCCTGATATACTATTAGATACAATAACATTTAACTCTGCATCTGTTATTGGTTCATCAAACAGTAACATGTAATTGTATATTCCATCCCCTGCAACTGATTCATTATATCCTGCGGTATTCAAATCAAATCCTCCTAGATAATCATCTTGAGTGTGGATTTCTAGTTGCGTTACTCTTCCATTATTTGTGTAGGTTTCTTCTGATTTCCAGTATCCATTTAATACCATGATTCCGTAGATTTCCTTCTCCTCAGAATACTTGAATTTTACCGATTGTATCACATCACTTGGCGCACTCCACGCAGTGGTCACATCACCATCTAACGCATTTCCAATCACGTAACTTCCATAACTATCTGTTAGTTCATAAGAAGGTATCACTTCTGAAAAATCATTGATTATTTCCTCATATCGTGCTGTATACTCACCCTCTTGATTTAATTCTATTACAAACCAATATGGTACTGTGATATACTCGCCTTCATATTTTGATTGGATCACAGAAATAATCCCTTCACATATCACCACTTCATCTACATATGATTCTTCTAAAATATTAGCTACCACCATAGCATTACTATTATCGGCAAAAAATGTAGCCTCCATCTCATAGAAATCACCTGTTAACACACCTACACCATAATTTACTTCTTTCCAGAGCGATGTCATTAATAATTCGATTGCTTCCTGTTCGCTCATAGACTCTAAGGTCGTCATTATATTTTCTAGTTCAGCTTCTGTTATTTCTTCTGTTATTTCTTCTGTTATTTCTTCTGTTACTTCTTCTACTGATTCTCCCATTATTTCTTCTGCTGATTCTTCCGCCATTTCTTCTGTATATTCTTCTGTTGATTCTTCCGTTATTTCTTCTGTATATTCTTCTGCTGATTCTTCTAAGGAAGTATTATTTACCACTCCCACTAAAATAAGTAGTAGGCAAACAGCTACAATCATAGGAATAATTATGACTTTATTATTCTGCCTTCTATCACCCACCGGTTCACTCACATCTATCTCACTAGGCCACTCAAGCGTATGCCCTACAATATTCCCACTCGTATATGCTTCTTTGTAATCTGTGATTATATAAATAGTACCTTCATCATTAAATTCATCAATAACATCCTTATCATTGAATACAATCGAATGCGACAAGTTCAATATTTCATTGATAGAAATGCGTCTTTCTAGTAATGCATCAAATCCTATGTATCTTATTAAATCGGTTGTTTCTGATTTTACTTCTCCAACAATATATCGCCCTTGTAATATGCTCGATGGTGGTAAATGCATGCTACTTCTACTCACCACATTCTCTATATACCCACAGTGTGGACAAGCCAATAATCCTTCTTCTATCTCTTTCATACATCCCATGCATCTAACCATCTTCTCACCATCTTTCCACTAACTTTCCGTCTCTTTTCTATATGTATATTATAAAGGAGGATGCATAAAATATGCATCCTCCTTTTGTTGTACTATCTTAGTATAGATTTGTAAAATCTTAAGATTTCCCTATATTTATTTGGTCTAAATTCTTCTTGTAATTTGACGGTGATACTCCGTAGTAACTTTTGAACACCTTACAGAAGTAATAATAATCTGTATATCCACTGTCAACTGCTATCTCTTTAAATGACCTTCCAGGCACCCGCATTGCTTGTACAACTGCAGCCATTCGAAGATCTGTTATATAGCGTGTTAATGTTGTATTGTAGTTTTTTGAAAATAAATTACATATATAATTCGGATTAATACCGAACCGCTTACTCAATGATTCTAACGTATGTTTCTGATCGAATTTCTCATTCACAAACTTGATAAGCTCTGAAAACGATGGACTAATATTATCTGCCAAAACAGGTATGGGATTCTTTTTAGCCAAATTCTCTGAAAGTCTCTCTAATGTAATCTGCACTTCGTCATGTTGCAACGGTTTGAGCAAATAGTCAAATCCACTGGTTCTAAAAAAGCGTCTAGAATCTTCAAAACTAGAATGCGCACTTAAGAGTACATATTCACTTTCAACACCTACGTCTTTCAGTTCCTGAATCATCTCTATTCCATCCATTCCTGGCATTTTCAGATCACTAAATACCAAATCTGGAGCTAATTCTGGAATTTCTTTAATCGCTGTGACAGGTGAATGACTAAACCCAACAACTTCAAATCCATTATCCATCCATGGTACTGCATTTACGATTTCATCCAATAATAATTTATCATCATCTACCACATAGACTTTGTACATAGTTTCTCCCCCCTATCGTCAATGCCTATCTTTCATTTACACTGTTGTAAATAAATCCATTGTCTGGCCCGTCATATTCGCCGGCGAATCTAAAAGTAAGTAACGGATTGCTTTTGGTACATCTTTCGCATCTCCCATTTTCACATCATCTGCTCCTACCGAGTGATTGTATACGCGTTGTCCTGGTGTGTCTACGATACCTGGTGCTACACAATTAACCTTGATTCCATACTCTTGTAGTTGAATTCCGCAAGTCTTCGTCAATGTTACAATTCCACCTTTTGCTACTGCATATCCACCCATTTGTGATGCAATTCTCCCCATACGAGACGAAACACTCACAATGTCTCCAGATTGTTGTGCAATCATAATTGGAACAACTTTATTAATGCAAAGAAATATTGATTTCAAGTTAGTTTTTATAATTTGATCCCACTGCTCTTCCGTCCATTCCCAAATGCGTATTGCTTGATGTTCTATATTATTGTAGATTTCTTTTGGGTAGCCACCTGCGTTATTAATCAAAATATCAATGCGTCCATATGCCGACATCACCGTATCTACCATTGCTTGTACTTGTTCACCTTCTGTCAAATCCGTCGGAACTGCTAATGCTGCTCCTCCCGCTGCTTCAATCTCACAAACCACTTGATCTAAATCTGCCTTGGTTCTTGATACCGCAATGACTGTAGCTCCATCTTCTGCTAGCATGAGTGCTGTTTCTTTCCCAATTCCTTTTCCAGCACCAGTTACAATTGCTACCTTATTTTCTAATCTTCCACTCATTCCTGTTCCTCTTTCTATCTGTTCAAGATTACTTTCAATCCTTGTTTCTTCTGACAATCTATGCCTTGAAAAATTCTGCTTCTGTTTTGTAAATACATGCTTCGCCAATACGACTCAACAAAAT
>JAWXVE010000072.1:0-11056 GCA_044425575.1 Eubacteriales bacterium
GCTATAATAATAACCGTCAAGGAGGCGACCGTCCATACAACAATAACAATGGCGGAGGCTATAATAATAATCGCCCAAGCGGTGATCGTCCATATAACAATAACAACAATGGCGGAGGGTACAATAACAATCGTCAAGGTGGCGGTTATAATAATAGCCGACCTAATGGTGGAGGCTACCATAATAATAGCGGAGGCTATAATAATAACAGAACTGGAGGGAATTACCAAGGAAACCGACCAGGAGGATATAACAACAATGGTGGTGGCAACCGTCCATATGGCAATAATGGTAATAATGATCGAGATCGCAAATCATTCTCAGATGGACCAATGATTCAACAAGATCGTAGAAGCGATTCAAAACGCAAATTAAGTCATGATAAAGATAATAGAAACAAACGTGATAAAATCTATGAAGATGGATCAACTGTAACAAAAAGAGTAGGAATGTTCATTAAGCCAGAGAAGAAGGTTGAGGTAGTAGAAGAAATCAAAGTGATTACACTTCCAGAAATCTTAACCATTAAAGAACTGGCAGATAAGATGAGAATTCAACCATCTGTTATTGTAAAGAAGTTATTCTTACAAGGTCAAGTGGTAACAGTGAATCAAGAAATATCATATGAACAGGCAGAAGAAATTGCTATTGAATATGAGATTATGTGTGAAGCAGAAGTAAAAGTAAATGTCATCGAAGAACTTCTCAAAGAAGAAGAAGAAAGTCCAGATGATATGACAAAGCGCCCACCAGTTATCTGTGTTATGGGTCACGTTGACCATGGTAAAACATCGCTCTTAGATGCTATTCGTAAGACGAATGTAACTGATCGTGAAGCAGGTGGTATTACACAACACATAGGTGCGTACACGGTAAAAGCAAAAGGGGAGAAGATTACATTCCTCGATACACCAGGACATGAAGCATTTACTTCTATGCGTATGCGTGGAGCAACGTCTACCGATATTGCAATCTTAGTAGTGGCTGCTGATGATGGTGTCATGCCACAAACAGTAGAAGCTATTAGTCATGCAAAGGCAGCAGGTATTGAGATTATTGTAGCCATTAATAAAATCGATAAGCCAAATGCCAATATGGAACGTGTAAAGCAAGAGTTAACAGAGCATGAATTAATTCCAGAAGATTGGGGCGGAAGTACTGTGTTTGCACCAGTATCTGCTAAGTCAGGAGAAGGAATTGAACAATTATTGGAAATGATTCTTCTAACTGCTGAAATCCTAGAATTAAAAGCTAATGCAAAGAGAGCGGCTAGAGGTCTAGTAATTGAAGCTCAACTTGATAAGGGACGCGGACCAGTAGCTACGATTCTAGTACAAAAGGGAACGCTAAATGTAGGAGACTTTATTGCAGCAGGTTCTTGTAGCGGTAAAGTAAGAGCCATGATTGACGATAAGGGCAAGCGAGTTAAAGAGGCAACTCCTTCTACTCCAGTGGAAATTCTTGGATTAAATGAAGTTCCAGCAGCAGGTGATGTATTCGTTGCTCCTGCTAATGATAAAGAAGCAAAACAATTTGCGGCAACGTTTATTTCTCAAAATAGAGAACGTATGCTAGAAGATACGAAAGCAAAAATGTCTCTTGATGATTTATTTACTCAGATTCAAGCAGGTAGCTTAAAAGAATTAAACTTAATTGTAAAAGCTGACGTACAAGGTTCTGTGGAAGCTGTAAAACAAAGCTTATTAAAATTATCCAACGAGGAAGTCGTGGTTAAGATTATTCATAGTGGTGTAGGTGCCATTAATGAATCAGATGTGATTCTAGCAAGTGCATCACAAGCTATTGTCATTGGATTTAATGTACGACCAGATGCAACAGCTAAAATTACATCAGAGCGAGAAAATGTAGAAGTGAAGTTGTATAAAGTCATCTATCAAGCAATTGAAGATGTGCAAGCAGCTATGAAAGGTATGCTTGATCCAATCTTTGAAGAGAAGATTATTGGTCATGCAGAGATTCGTCAAATCTTTAAAGCTTCAGCCATTGGTAATATTGCAGGTTCTTATGTGCTAGATGGACACTTTGAACGTGGTTGCAAGGTACGCATTACTAGAGCTGGCGAGCAAGTCTTTGAAGGACCATTAGATTCACTTAAGAGATTTAAGGACGATGTGAAGGAAGTAAAAGCCGGTTACGAGTGTGGTCTATTATTCGAAGGATATGACCAATTTGAGGAACTTGATATTGTGGAAGCGTACATTATGGTAGAAGTTCCTAGATAGATTGGCAGTATAGTAGGATAGATATCCAGATGGGGAAGTAGAATATGCGAAAAAATAGCATTAAAAATACACGTGTGAATATGGAAGTACAAAAGGTACTTGCCGAAATCATACGTGGAGAAATTAAAGATCCTAGAATCCACACCATGACTACCGTTGTAGCAGTCGAGGTGGCACCTGATCTTAAGACATGTAAAGCTTGGATTAGTGTTCTTGGCAGTGAAGAAGAGTGCAAGAACACTTTGGTAGGTTTGCAAAGTGCCCATGGATTTATTAAGAATCGAATTGCAAAAGCAATTAATTTAAGGAATACACCGCAGATCGAATTCATTATGGATGATTCCATTGCATATGGAGTCACCATGTCTAACTTAATTGACAAAATGAATCAAGGAATAAGCAGCGAGGAGTAGGATGAAAACTAAAATTTTCAACTGCAAATTTGTGCTTATGTCCCAATATTGTAGGCGTTATAAGAATGGAGATTAGTGAGAATATGCTTGACCTTATGAAAGAGTGTAGTGGTGCAAAGACAATTGGAATAGCGGGACACGTACGACCTGACGGAGATTGTGTTGGTTCTTGTATGGCACTAGCCATGTATTTACGTAAAACACAACCAGATTCAAGAGTGGATGTTCTGTTAGAAACCATAAATGATTCCTTATGTGTCATACCAGGAGTAGATACCATTAAGAATCATTCACAGAAGGAATGTTACGATCTGTTTTTTGCCCTAGATACAGCTTTTGATCGCATAGGATTTGCAACAGAAGATGCGAATAGAGCAAAGCGTAGGATTAATATAGACCACCATATTAGCAACCAAGGTGGTTCAGATTTAGATCATATTATTCCTACTGCTAGTTCTACAAGTGAGATTGTGTATGAATTATTAGATACTACTTATTTAGATGTGGATATTGCACAGGCACTTTACATTGGAATCATTCATGATACAGGAGTTTTTCAATATTCCAATACATCCCCTAGAACCATGGCCATTGCCTCGCATTTACTAAGTTGTGGATTTGATTTTTCACGTATTATTGAGGAAACCTTTTACGAGAGAACCTATGGGCAAACGGAAATACTAGGAAGAGCCTTATTAGAATCCATGCTTGTTCTAGATAAGCGATGTGCAGTTACTTGTATTAGCCTAAGGATGATGCAATTTTATCAAGTATCCAAAAGTGAGCTAGATGGTATTGTCAATCAGCTTAAGCAAATCCGAGGAGTGGAATGCGGAATATTACTAGTAGAACATGGTCTAATGGAATACAAGGTAAGTATGCGCTCTTCAGACTTAGTAGACGTATCCAAGGTGGCAGTTTACTTTGGTGGAGGTGGCCATAAAAAAGCAGCAGGTGTTTCCATGCACGGAACAAGCCATGATGTAATGACGAATCTACTAAGAGAAATAGAACTACAATTAAAGGAGAATACCTGTGATTAATGGTATCATCAATATAAAGAAAGAAAAAGGATATACCTCTCATGATGTAGTTGCTAAATTGAGAGGTATTTTAAAGCAGAAAAAAATTGGACATACAGGTACATTAGACCCAGATGCCACTGGTGTATTACCAGTTTGTCTTGGACATGCTACGAAGTTATGCGATCTTTTAACGGATAAAAGTAAAGAATATCATACTACTTTTTGTCTGGGATTTGAGACGGATACCCAAGATAGTAGTGGAACGATTCTCGCAGAACGTAAGGTGTGTGTAACTAAAGCACAAGTAGAACAAGTGATTAATTCATATGTGGGCGATTCTATGCAGATACCACCTATGTATTCGGCACTTAAGGTGAATGGACAGAAGCTTTGTGATCTGGCAAGACAGGGGAAGGTGGTAGAGCGTAAACCAAGACCTATTACCATTACCAGTATTGTCATAGAAGATATTACACTTCCTCATATTACTATGAATATTGCTTGTTCCAAAGGCACGTATATTCGAACATTGTGCCATGATATTGGACAGCAATTAGGGTGTGGAGCCATGATGTGTCAATTAACACGTACGAGAGTGGGCGGCTTTGAACTACAAGATGCCATTACTTTACAGGAAGTGGGAGAATTGGTGTCTAACAAGGCTATAGATTCTAAGGTTATTACAGTGGAATCTTTCTATGCTCATTTGCCACAGATTATGCCAAGAGAAGAATTCGCACGTATGTTAGACAATGGGAACCGACTTTACCCCAATCAAATTATGGAAGAACGAATTCCTTACGAGAAAGAACAAGTACGAGTAGTAGGTCAAGGGGGAGATTTTCGCGCAGTTTATGAATGGTCGGGAGAGAAGAAGTGCTATAGCCCCTTTCAAATGTTTCAAAGTGGAGCGTCTATATGAAGATAATAAAAGATACAAAGGTATTTCAAATTCAAGAAGAGACAGCCGTTGCCATTGGAAAATTCGATGGAATTCATAAAGGTCATCAAGCATTGCTTGCGGAACTTCTTAGAAAGAAATCCATGGGATTGCAAACAGCAATTTTCACTTTTGACCCACCGGCCACTACCTTTTTTCAGAAAGGGGACAATATTTGTAAGGATATTGCCACAAGGGAAGAAAAGAGAGATTTGTTTCGAGAAATTGGAGTTGATTATTTAATAGAATATCCACTTGATGAGGAAACAGCTCATATGGAGCCACAGTTATTCGTATGGAATGTGTTGTGCAACCAAATGAACATGAAATATCTAGTGGCTGGAGCAGATGTATCCTTTGGTTACAAAGGAAAAGGAAATGCATTATTATTACAAGAGTTAGAGAGTGTTTATCAGTACAATATGGCTATTGTAGACAAGGTATCTTATGAAGAACATATTATTAGTTCTACTTATATTCGTAGTAAAATATTAGATGGTAACATGAACCTTGTGACAAAGTTGTTAGGACGTCCTTACTCTTTTGTGGGGAACATTATTCCAGGGAAGCAGCTAGGACGCACCATTGATATGCCTACGGCAAATCTTATACCGGATGAGTGTAAGTTGATACCACCCTGCGGAGTGTATTATTCCAAAGTCTTACGGAATGGAATGTTTTATAATGCTATTAGTAATGTAGGATATAAACCTACCGTTACGATTGAACAGAAATTATTAATCGAAACTTATTTGTTCGATTTCGCAGAGGATTTGTATGGAGAAGTATTGGAAGTATTTCTGTTAGAATATAAGAGACCTGAATATAAATTCACTTCTTTTGTTCAATTAACTGAGACGATTCAGCAAGATAAGCAAGATGCAACAGTGTATTTTGCACAAATTTAAAAGGCCTGTAAGAAGGCTTTTTTTGTTTATAAATGGGAAGTTTATGGAAATAATGCAAGAGTGCTTGACATATGTATGAGAAATTCATATAATATGTATGTAATAAATGTAACAAAAACGTAATAATTATAAAAAGAGGAATATTCTATGAATTATAAAATAGTAGTAGTAGGTGCCATGGTGCTAACCACTGCAACCTTAGCTCAAAGTACCAAATCTCTAGCAAGTGAAATAGGCGTTGCGAGTATATTGAATTCTACTAGTAGTGTTTCAGTGACTAGCGAAGTTTTAATAGAAGAAACTGTGGATGTAGTAGAAGATGTAAGCATTGCTAAGAATGTAGGAGTTGGTTCTGTTTTAAATGAAGTTGCTGTAATTGCAGACAAGGAAGTAGAGCAGCAAATAGCAGATGATCAAACATGGGGTTATACGAATTTAGGGATTGCAGTAGTAGACAATCACTTAAATATTAGAGACGCTGCATCAGAGTCTGGATCCATTGTAGGTAAGTTGGCCAATAATGCTGCATGTGAGATTATTTCATTTGATGGAGAGTGGGTACAAATTGTATCAGGAGAAGTAGAAGGATATGTATCTACCCAGTATCTATTAATGGGAGAATATGCTATTGAGCGCGCTAATGAAGTAGTAGCAACCATTGCAACTGTAACCACAGACGCGTTAAAGGTCAGAGAAGAACCCAATACAGAATGTGCAATCGTGACCACAGTTGCCAACGGTGAGCAACTAGAAGTAGTGGATGCTAGCCTAGAAGGATGGGTCAAGATTCGACTAGACAATGAAGAAGTCTATGTATCAGCAGAATTTGTATCTGTTAATGATCAGTTACAAACTGCATATACCATGACCGAGTTATTATATGGAGTAGGTGTCTCAGATGTTCGTGTAGACCTTGTAAATTATGCCAAACAATTTCTTGGGAATCCATATGTATATGGGGGCACAAGCCTAACAAATGGAGCAGATTGTTCCGGATTTGTACAGAGTGTATTTAAGAATTTTGGTGTTTCACTACCACGTACTTCCGCTTCTCAATCTAGTGTAGGTACAACTATTAGTGCCAGTGAACTAATGGCAGGAGATTTAATATTCTATGCTCAGGGTGGTTCGGTTAATCACGTTGCAATTTATATAGGAAATGGACAAGTAGTGCATGCAAGTAATCCATCTACTGGAATTCGTATTTCTAACCTATATTACAGAGAACCGTATACTATGAAGAGAATATTACCATAGGATTTTAAAGCGTATAGAATACCCTTGCTTTCCAGATTTGGAGTGGCAAGGGTATTTTGTTGTATAGGAAAAGACCGTGGATTTTCACGGTCTTTCTTGCTAGAACTATGTTAATGCAGAGAATTTTTACTCATCTTGTAATGCTAAATAACCTTCTTCTCCAGTACGAACCTTGATTACATTATCTACACGATAGACAAATATTTTACCATCGCCAATATTGCCAGTATATAATACCTTTTTCACAGCAGAAATGATAGATTCCACTGGTACTTTGCATACCACAATTTCGATTTTCACCTTAGGTAACAGAGTAGTCTCTACTTCTACACCACGATAATATTCATGGCTGCCTTTTTGCATACCACAACCTAATACATTGGTAACGGTCATACCAGTAATACCAAGAGAATCCAGTGTTAATTTCAATGGTTCAAATTTACTTTGTTTTGTTAAGATTACAATCTTGGTCATAGTAGATGGTAAATCACCACTCGCGACTTCTTTAGTCGTTTCATATACAACAGGAATATCTTCTACAGGTGTTGTGCTAACACTACCAAATACGCTATTGACAGGTGTAGGCATAAAGTCTGCATAACTGCTTGCAAGCCCATGTTCTTCAATATCAAGACCTTTGATTTCTTCTTCTTCACTAACACGAAGTCCTACAGTCATTTTAATTACATTAAATATGATTGTCATAGTTACACTAACCCAAGCAATGACTGCTACCACACCTAGCAATTGTACTAGGAAGAAGTGGAATCCACCACCATAGAACAAACCGCCATCTAGTGCGAATAATCCAGTTAATAAAGTACCACCTGCTCCACAAAATCCATGAACACCTACAGCACCAACAGGATCGTCAATCTTTAATACTTTTTCTACAAATTCTACACCAAAGAATACAAGGAATGCAGCAATTAGTCCAATGAAAAATGCACCAATTGGAGAAACCATATCACAACCAGCAGTAATGGCTACAAGACCTCCAAGTGCACCGTTTAACGTCATAGATACGTCTGGTTTCCTGTATTTAATCCAAGTAATGGCCATTACAGTAGTAGCAGCAGTAGCTGCAGAAAGATTTGTTGTTACAAAAATCGTAGCTGCTGAATTAATGACATTATCTCCAGTCATAGAAACAGTAGAACAGCCATTAAATCCAAACCAACAGAACCATAGAATAAATACGCCAAGTGCGCCAAGTGTTAAGCTGTGACCAGGAATAGCACGGGGTTTTCCGTTTTGGTCGAATTTACCAATTCTTGGGCCTAGTACTTTGGCACCAATTAGTGCAGCAACACCACCTACCATATGTACGGCAGTAGAACCAGCAAAATCGTGGAATCCTAACTCGGCTAACCAACCGCCACCCCATATCCAGTGACCAGAGATTGGATAAATAATAGCGCTAAGTAGTACGCTATAGATACAATAAGATGAGAACTTCGTTCTCTCTGCCATTGCACCAGATACAATAGTAGCTGCTGTTGCACAGAATACTGTGTGAAAGATAACAAGAGCATAAGTAGGGATAGTAGAGCTATAATCCCCTTGGATTAAGAAGTCGAATCCACCAATAAGTGGACCATCGCCTGCAAACATAAGGCCAAATCCGATTATCCAAAATACAAGTGTTCCAAGTGAAAAGTCCATGAGATTCTTCATAATGATATTACCGGCATTCTTGGCTCTTGTGAACCCCGTCTCTACCATAGCAAACCCTGCTTGCATAAAGAATACCAGTGCCGCTCCTAAGAGCACCCAAATTGTGTCAACTGCTGAAAACATAATATCTCCTCCTCAAAATAAAATATTGTATAAAAAACAATGGCATATCAAGTATTAATTGACACACCATTGTGTTTTATCGTTGTAATATAAACTTATGTGGTTAGTTTACACTATATAACAAATCAGAGTAACTTGGTAATGCCCAGTACTTCTTACCAACCATTAATTCTAATTCGTCTACTACACATCGTAATTCATTCATTGCTGCAAAAACATCTTCACGGTAAGCAATTGCTAGAGTAGTAGAATCTTCAATATCTTTCACTGCAATCATTGCAGTTTCTAAATCTTCTAATCGGTTGTACATAGATTCTGCCATAGTAGAAATCTTAGTTAATAAGGTAGTTTCTAAAACAGTTGAAATAGAAGTTCCTTGCTTATTCTTTAATAACATGGCAAGGTCATTTTCATAAGCAATCACAGAAGGGATAATTGCTTGTTTTGCAAGATCAACTGTAGTAAGTGCTTCAATGTTAATGGTCTTACAGTAGTTCTCTACAAGAATCTCATAACGTGCATGGCATTCGCCTTCTGTAAATACATGGTGTTTTGTAAAAAGAGCAATACTCTTAGGTGCAATAAATGCAGGCAAAGCTTCTGGTGTTGTCTTAAGGTTTGAAAGGCCACGTTTTTCAGCCTCTACAACCCAATCATCTGAGTAATTATTACCATTAAATACAATTCGTTTGTGTTTTTTAATAGTAGTTTTAATCAAGCTGTTTAATGCTGCTTTAAAGTCACTTGCACCTTCTAACTCAGTTGCAAATTGTTCTAATGCATCTGCAACAATGGTGTTAAGTACAATGTTTGGTCCTGAAATTGAGAAAGTAGAACCTAACATACGGAATTCAAATTTGTTACCGGTAAAGGCAAATGGAGAAGTACGATTACGGTCTGTTGTATCTTTTGGGAAGTGAGGCAATACAGTTGCACCAATATCCATTAATACTTTTTCTCTATTGTCGTAATCAGCATCATTTTCAAGTGCGTTTAATATGTCTTCCAATTCTTCCCCTACAAACATAGAAACAATAGCAGGAGGCGCTTCGTTGGCTCCTAATCTATGATCATTGGCTGCACTTGCTACAGAAACACGAAGTAAATCTTGGTGTTCATCTACGGCTTTAATAATAGCAGCTAAGAATACAAGGAATTGTGCGTTATCGTGAGGTGTTTCACCTGGTTCTAATAAATTCACACCTGTGTCAGTTGAAAGTGACCAGTTATTGTGCTTTCCGCTACCGTTTACACCAGCAAATGGTTTCTCATGAAGGAGACAAGCAAGACCGTGTTTTCTTGCAATTGATTTCATAAGTTCCATAGTTAATTGGTTGTGGTCTGTTGCAATATTAGTAGTAGTGAAGATTGGAGCTAGCTCATGTTGAGCAGGAGCTACTTCGTTATGTTTTGTCTTAGCCAAGATGCCTAACTTCCATAACTCTTCATCTAATTCCTTCATATAATTGGATACTCGTTGCTTAATAGCACCGAAGTAGTGGTCTTCTAATTCTTGTCCTTTGGAAGGACGGGCACCAAATAAAGTTCTGCCACAGCTAATAAGGTCAGGACGCTTTGCATACAACTCACGGTCAATTAAGAAGTATTCTTGTTCTGGGCCAACTGTAGTATTAACACGTTTCGCTGATGTATTGCCAAATAATTTAAGAATTCTAAGTGCTTGTGTATCAATTGCTTCCATAGAGCGAAGAAGAGGAGTCTTCTTATCAAGTGCCTCTCCACTATAAGAACAAAAAGCTGTAGGAATGCATAAAGTACCATCTTTAATAAATGCATATGAAGTAGGATCCCACGCAGTGTATCCTCTTGCTTCAAATGTGGCACGAAGTCCACCAGAAGGGAAGCTAGATGCATCTGGTTCTCCTTGGACAAGTTCTTTACCAGAGAATTCCATAATAATTGTTCCATTTGGTTCTGGATTAATAAAGCTGTCATGTTTCTCGGCTGTAATACCGGTCATTGGTTGGAACCAGTGTGTAAAGTGTGTAGCACCTTTTTCAACTGCCCAATCTTTCATAGCTGTTGCAACTACATTGGCAACATTTAATTCTAAATGCTTACCTTGCTCCATAGTTTTCTTAAGTGCCTTGTAAGTATCTTTTGGTAATCTTGCTTTCATTACAGAGTCATTGAATACCATACTTCCAAAGATTTGTGGAACTTCTTTCATTGTTTTCACCTATTGCCTTTCCATCGCTACATTTTAAATTTTGAATTGCTTAGTTTGCTTGAATAACAAAAAGGGCACTGAGGGTATGTTCCTCAGCGCCGTTGCTGTTTGTTAATAACAGTTATAGCATTATCGAAAATGAAAGTCAATACTTTTTTGGTTCTTTCCTAAGTTAGTTGGTTTTCTTTTTTAATTCAAGTCGCAATACTTTTCCTTTTAACAGTGAAAAGCTATTGCGACCATACATAATACGTTTGATTACTTTTATTTTATTAACAC
>JAWXVE010000073.1:0-10977 GCA_044425575.1 Eubacteriales bacterium
GTTGTTGATGTTGGTTTGATTTGAAAGACATATGTTTGCACCTCGCTTCTAATATGTCTCTATTATAACACTGATGCGAGGAATTTAGTAGGTGATCATTAAGTTTTGACACCTAAACCAGAATTGTCTTATCACTAATATGTTCAATAACTGCCCAAGCAATGCTAAGACCATCAAAAGTTGAGGTACCTCTACCAATTTCATCTAAAATCAATAAGCTCTTTGAAGTAGCATTTCGCAGAATATTGGCCACTTCATTCATCTCCACCATAAAGGTACTTTGACCACTTGCTAAATCATCGGATGCACCAACTCTTGTAAAGATACGGTCCGTTAGGCTAATGGTAGCACTTGATGCTGGTACATAAGAACCAATTTGTGCCATTAATACAATTAAGGCAACTTGTCTCATATACGTTGATTTTCCAGCCATGTTAGGCCCTGTAATGACACAAATGGAATGTTCGCACTCATCTAACAAGGTATCATTGGATACGAACCGATTGGAATCTAACACCTGTTCTACTACAGGATGTCTTCCTTCTCGAATCTCTAAAACTCCTTCTGTTGATATGATTGGTTTTACATATCCATTCTTACAAGCCACATGTGCTAATGAGGCAAATACATCAATAGTTGCAATGGCATGGGCACTTGATTGGATGCGTCTAATTTGTTGTCCAATTGTATCTCTTACTTGGTGGAATAATTGTTGTTCTAGGTAGTATAATTTATCTTCTGCATTTAAGATAATATCTTCTAATTCTTTTAATCGTTGATTGGTGTATCGCTCTGCATTAGCAAGGGTTTGCTTTCGTATATAATCTTCGGGAACTAAGGAAGTATAAGCATGACTCACTTCATAATAATAACCAAATACACGGTTATACTTAATCTTCATATTTCTAATACCAGTACGTTCCCTATCCTCTTGTTCTAACTGAGCAATCCAATTCTTTCCATCCTTTTTCGCAAGACGTAGCTCATCAATTTCTTTGGAGTAGCCTGTACGTATTACGCCACCATCTTTTAAAGTAATGGGAGGCTCTTCTTCAATGGAGCAATCAATAATCTCTTTTAAGTCTAATAAATCATCCATTTGTTCCCATACTTCTTCTAATAATGGGGTTTTTACATCTATTAAGATTGTTTTAATATGAGGAATCATGGCAATGGAATTGCCAAAGGCGATTAAGTCTCTAGGGTTAGCACTTTTATAGCTAATCTTTCCCAGAAGACGTTCTAAATCATAAATGGGATGCAGATACTCTCTTAGTTCTTCACGGACTAATCCATCTAATACGAGAGACTCTACTGCACACAAACGACGTTGAATTTCATGTTGCTCTACTAAGGGTTGTTCCAAATATTGTCTTAGTAATCTAGCTCCCATAGCTGTTTTGGTACGATCTAGCACACCTAATAAAGATCCTTTCTTCGACTTATCTCTCAATGTCATAGTAAGTTCTAAATTGCGCCTAGTAGCATGATCTAACAGCATAAAAGAGGACGTTACGTACGGTTTGATCTGTGCAATATGAGCTAGGGAAGTTTTTTGGGTATGATAGAGATAAGAAAGTAATGCCCCTGTAGCTATGCATCCCATTTCAAAACCTTCCAAACCAAGGCTTACATAAGACTGCACCTTAAAATGAGAAAATATAATGTCTCTTCCACGACTTTCCTGAAAATATGAGGTATCTAATGCAAAGATTGAAATACCTAATCGGTCTTCCAATTCTTTCTCATTAATAGAACTTGTAAACAAATCCTCATTACATATAATTTCAGCGGGAGTATATTTATGGATCTCATCTAACAATTGCTTAATGGTAGTCACTTGTGTAGTACGGAATTCCCCCGTTGTAATATCGCAAGTTGCAATGCCAATCTGATTGGTGGAATAATAAATGCACATAAGGTAATTGTTCTTCTCCCGATCGATTGCCTGCACATTAAAGTTGGTACCTGGTGTAACAATACGAACTACTTCACGCTTTACAATTCCTTTTGACTGGGCTGGATCCTCTACTTGTTCACATAGGGCTACTTTATAACCCTTTTCCACTAATCGATTTAAGTACGTATCTACTGCGTGATGGGGTACGCCACACATAGGTGCACGTTCTTCCTGTCCGCAATTCTTACCTGTTAAAGTAATCTCTAATTCCTTAGAAACAATCAGCGCATCCTCAAAAAACATTTCATAAAAATCACCAAGACGATAAAAAAGAATACAGTCTTCATACTCTTTCTTAAGGTCTAAATATTGTTGCATCATTGGTGTAAAAGTAGCCATTAGCGTTTGAATTCCTCCTCTAATATGCCATATAAAATAACATCTTCATAGATGCCTTTTATTAGCACTTCCTCTCGTAAATAAGCTTCTTGTAGAAATCCTGCCTTTTTAGCACTTCTATTGGACGCTTCATTAGTGGCAAGAACACGACCGACTACTTTATGTACTTGTAAAGTGTGAAATGCATACTCAAAGGTCAAACGAACCATTTGCGTTCCTATCCCTTTTCCTTTTGGAGTATGACTACCAAGAAACATGCCATACTCGATTTTATTATGAACTTTATCATAATCTCTTAAATAAGTGCACCCAATGGGTTCATCTGTATCACAGTCACACACCATAAATTGAAAAGCACGACCTGTATCAATCATCGTTTCTACCCATTGCTTATGACCTTCTCTAGTAAAAGGCTCTTGGTAGATAAAATATGGACGAACCGCATCACTATTTCTCCAAGTAATAATTAAATCCGTATCTTTCTCTTCCATTTTACGTAAATATATCATTAACCTATCCTTTGTCCTCTCTATGGACTCCATCTCCATTACACTATGCAATATCATAACACAAGAAAAAGTGAATGACTATCCTTCGCAATCACTAATTAAATCTATAGCATCTTGTAAATGGGGACAAATATTTTCTTCGCCCACCATCATAATTACACCTGCTTTTTGCAAGACTTGTCTTGGTTGTGCATTAAGATGCGTTAGCATTACACGAATATTTTGCTTTTTACATTGTACAATAATATGTTCTAAACGATGCATAGCTGTTACATCAATTGCAGTTACACTGCGCATACGCAAGATTACATACTTACAATCTTGCTTTGGCTTAATATGAAGGATTTTCTCCGATGCAGCAAAGAACATGGGGCCACTCATTTCGAAGACTTCTGTATGTCTTGGTAGGGAAATCCAATCTAACTGTACTGCTTCACTTGGATCTTCCTCTACATAACGCCAACTAAATACACTAGACACATCGCTCATGCGTTTCATAAATAAAATGTTGGATAGAATAAATCCAGCAATTATGGCAATCATTAAGTTGAATGCCACTGCTGTAATAATGGTTGCAAATAGCACAAGAATTTCTGACTTAGGTGCATACTTAATGGTGTAACCAATCTCGCTCCAATTAATCATATGATATGATAAATACATTAACATAGCTGATAGAGCTGGCATGGGTATATATCCAATAATTGGCATACAAAATAATACAAACAGCACTAAAACAATACAATGTACAATTCCTACCACCTGAGATTTTCCACCATTATCTACAGAAGTTTTGCTTCTAGCCACTGCTCCTGCTATGGGTGCGGCACCAAATAATCCACAGACAATGTTGGCAAGACCTTGTGCCATTAACTCCGTATTAGAATCATGCTTTTCTCCAATCATACCATCTGTTACCGCACAAGATAAAAGAGAAACTATGGCAATTAAAAATGCAAGGGTAAAGGATTGTAGTCCTAATTCTTGTATCATATGAAAAGAAAATTGTGGTAATTCTATCACTGGTAATGTAGAGGGTAGCGCTCCATATACACTTGAAATGGTGTGCACAGGAAGACGCAACACCCATACACCTCCCGTTACAAGAACGAGCATTCCAATAAATGGTGGTATTTTAGTGGTAATTCGTGGTAATACAAACAGGATGCCTAGGGAAATACAACCTACTATTAAGGCAAGTGGCGTAACACTCTTACAAGCTTGTAGAAGTACTATCCACTTTTCAATCATATTAATGGGCATAGTTTCTACTGTTAATCCAAAAAACTCCTTAATTTGGCTTGTAAAAATACCAAGAGCAATTCCTGCTGTAAAACCAGTGGTAATTGAAACAGGAATGTATTTTAATAAGGCACCTAAACGACACATTCCCATGATAAGTAGAATAATTCCGGCCATAATTGTTGTAATACTAAGACCAACTAGACCATATTCTGCCACTACCATATTCACCGACATAACAGTTGCAGCAGTAATTCCGCCAATTTGCACACGACTTCCGCTAAATATTGCCACTAGTATTCCACCTACAATGCCTGTATACAGTCCAATCTCTGGACTGACACCAGAGGCAATAGCTAAGGCAATGGACAGTGGCAACGCAACAATAGCTACCAATATACCAGCAAAAATATCTTGTAATAACTTTTTAGTGGAATACTCTTTTAAAGATTTTATTATAGTTGGTTTATTCATAAATTGAACCATTTATCATCACCTAATTATCATATAGAAAACGAACCTATTTGATGGTAGATTCGTTTTCAAAAGAGTTTATGTTGTTCACAATCTTACTTCTTTGCAATATATCCTTGTGCTTTTAGTAATTCAGCGCATAACACTGCACCACCAGCGGCACCTCTCACTGTATTGTGAGATAATCCAACGAACTTAAAATCATAAATATGATCTTCTCGAATACGACCAACAGAAACACCCATACCATTTTCATAATCTACATCAGAAGTAATTTGTGGTCTGTTATCTTCTGTAAGATATTGGATGAATTGTTCTGGTGCACTTGGCAACTTCAGTTCTTGTGGAACACCTTTAAATGCAAGTAATTTCTCAATTAATTGTTCTTTGGTTGGTTTCTTGTTAAAACGAACAAATACTGCTGCAGTATGTCCATTTAAAACAGGAACACGAATACACTGACAAGTAATCTGAGGTGATGTTGCAGGAACAATAACGCCATCCTTTAATTCGCCCCAAATTCTAAGAGGTTCTTTCTCTGACTTCTCCTCTTCTCCTCCGATAAACGGAATAATGTTTCCTACCATTTCTGGCCAATCTTGAAAATTCTTACCTGCTCCTGAAATAGCTTGATAAGTAGTAGCAACTACTTCTACAGGTTCAAATTCTGCCCAAGCTGTTAAAACTGGAGCATAACTTTGAATGGAACAATTTGGTTTTACAGCTACAAATCCTCTTGTAGTTCCAAGACGTTTCTTTTGGAATTCAATGACTTTCATGTGTTCTGGGTTAATTTCAGGTACTACCATCGGCACATCTGGTGTCCATCTATGTGCACTATTATTGGATACTACTGGAATTTCTTCCTTTGCATAAGCGTCTTCAATGGCCTTAATCTCATCTTTGCTCATGTCGACCGCGCTAAAAACAAAATCCACTTGAGCTGCAACTTTAGCTACTTCATTTACATTCATAACGACTAACTTTTTAACTGCCTCAGGCATGCTTGTATCTAACTTCCAACGTTCTCCCACTGCTTCTTCATAAGTAAGACCTGCCGAACGAGAGCTTGCTGCAATGGTAGTCACTTCAAACCACGGATGATTCTCTAGTAGAGAAATAAATCTCTGTCCTACCATACCTGTTCCACCTAAAATACCAACTTTTAATTTTTCCATACTGATTCTCCTCTTTTTATTCATTCGTTAAATAAGACTCATATATTCCAATTACTTCTTCCATTACCTGCTGTGAAGGAGCACCAATAGTAAGCCTCTTCTGAACACAAGTTTCAAGTGAAATTGCCTGATAAATATCTGGTTCAAAAACCACACTAATGGAAGTATACTCTTCCATGGTTAATTCATCTAGCGACTTACCTTGTTCTAGGCAATATAAGACTAGCTCACCAATCACTCCATGAGCATCACGAAATGGCATACCATGATTTACTAAATAGTCTGCTGCATCTGTTGCATTGGTAAAGCCATTCATAGCACTTTTTGCCATAATATCTTGATTGAAAGTCATGGTTTCCATCATGCCAGTAAAAAGCGGCAAACAAGACTTAACTGTATTAATCGCATCAAAGGCAACTTCTTTATCTTCTTGCATATCCTTATTGTAGGCTAGCGGAAGTCCCTTCATAGTAGTTAAAAGTGCCATTAGAGAACCATAGACACGTCCAGTCTTACCACGAACTAGTTCTGCAATATCAGGATTCTTCTTCTGAGGCATAATGCTACTCCCTGTGGAATAGGCATCATCTAGTTCGATAAATTGGTATTCATTAGAATTCCATATAATAATCTCTTCACTAAAACGACTTAAATGCATCATAATCGTAGACAATCCTGACAAAAGTTCAATTAAATAATCTCGGTCTGACACAGAGTCCATACTATTTAAAGTAGGTCCTTCAAAACCTAGCATAGATGCAGTATAACTACGATCCAATGGATATGTTGTTCCTGCCAACGCTCCTGCTCCTAAAGGACAGAAGTTCATGCGATTATAAATATCTTGTAAACGACCACGGTCACGCTTAAACATTTCGAAATAAGCACCTATATGGTGAGCCAATGTAATAGGCTGTGCTTTTTGTAAATGAGTAAATCCAGGCATATAAGTCATGGTATGTTCTTTCATAATGCCTAACAATACACCAAGTAATTCTTTCAACAGTTCATCAATCATTACAATCTCTTGCCTTGTATAAAGCTTCATATCAAGAGCAACTTGATCATTACGACTTCTACCAGTATGTAACTTCTTGCCTACTTCTCCAATGCGGTCAATTAGAGTTGCTTCTACAAAGCTATGAATATCTTCATATTCTGATGTAATCACCAATTCATTTGATGCTATTTGGTCACGTATTGTGGCAAGTTCCTTTACAATGGCATCCTTTTCTTCTAAGGTAAGAATACCACGCTTCTCTAACATTACCACATGGGCAATGCTTCCCTCGATATCCTGCTTGTACAGTACTTGGTCGAATCCAATAGACGCATTAAACTCATACACCAGTTGTTGCGTTTCTTTTGTAAAACGACCTCCCCATAATTGTGCCATGTTTCTCTCCTATTCTGGGATTGTATAACGCAATTCATTTACTTCCCTTTAATAATACTTTTTAATAACAATGCCTTTTCTAGGCTACCTTCGATTTTTAATTTACCAAGAGTAAAGGCAACTACAGGATCTTGCTTACCACTTAAAATAGCCAAGAATACCTCAGGTTTTGCAATAAAAAGTGCATCCCTATCATGATAGTCATAAGGTTCGATGGATAATTGTTTGTCTTTTACTTCTGCATAAAAGGTTCCGCCTTCTTCTCCAGTAATATTAAATTGAAAAGCAAGTTTTCCTTCAATGGTACTTACATCTGCATCTTTCATAAGTTCTGTTACCGTATTAAATACTTCTTGAAATGTCATATGTTACCCTCCTTATTATTTCTGTAATAGTACCATATCTATTACAGAGTCGCAAGCACAAAAAGCCTTTCTCTACATATAATAAAGTAACCTTTCTTAGGGAGTAAACTATGAAACCACTCTTAACACTCAAAGATATTTCCTATTCCTACCACACCATGGACGGAGAAATCCCAGCATTAAGTCATATACAATTATCAGTGTCCGCCAATGAATTCATTGCTATAGTGGGTCCTAGTGGATGTGGAAAATCCACTTTACTATCTATTATTGCAGCACTCATTCAACCAGAAATAGGAGAAATTGACTATCATGTACATACAAAAGATGCACCTAAGATACAAATCGGTTATATGTTGCAAAAAGATCACCTACTAGAATGGCGTAGTGTCTACGAGAATGTATTGCTTGGACTTGAAATCAATCACATGAAAACAAAAGCGAATCTGGAACGTGCAGATCTTATGCTTGAAAAGTATGGATTGGCGAGCTTTCGCAACCAAAAACCATCTAGTCTATCTGGCGGTATGCGACAAAGAGTTGCACTGATCCGTACCTTAGTATTGAATCCAGATGTACTCCTATTAGATGAACCATTTAGTGCTCTTGATTACCAAACAAGACTTAGTGTATCCGACGATATTTATCAAATTATTCGAAGGGAAGGCAAAACAGCAATTCTAGTGACACATGATTTATCAGAAGCAATTAGTCTAGGAGATACCGTATATGTATTAAGCAAACGCCCCTCTACTATTATAAAAGAAGTAAACATTGTTATGTCCGATGATTCACACACTCCACTCGCCAAACGAAATGCACCTGAGTTTAAGCAATACTTTAATTTATTATGGAAGGAATTAAATCATGAATCAAACAAATCATGAATCACCGAATTTATCAATGAACCAACAAGCATATGTAGCCAAAGTAAAGAAACAACATCACATTGTAATACTTGCAAGAGTGTTGATATTAATTGCATTCTTAGGTCTTTGGGAATGTGCCACTTATTATAAATGGATTGATTCTTTCTTCTATAGTAGTCCTTCTAAATTAGTGACTACTTTTTGGAAAATGGCTCAAGATTATTCCATATTTATTCACACTGGAATCACCTTATGGGAAACACTTATAAGCTTTGCTCTTGTAACAGTAATCAGCCTGCTTGTTGCTATGTTATTATGGTATTGCAAGCAGTTATCCCATATTGTAGAACCTTACTTTATTATGTTGAATTCTCTTCCCAAGTCTGCTCTTGCACCACTCTTAATTGTATGGCTAGGAACTGGGATGAAAACAATTATTGTGGCTGGTGTATCAGTGGCTATTTTTGGCTCTATCATGACTCTATATACGGGTTTTATGCAAATGGATGCAGAGCAAGAAAAGCTCATCTACACGTTAGGGGGTAATCGGTTTGATATTTTAACAAAGATTATGATTCCTGGTACAATTCCAATTATATTGAGTAACATGAAAGTAAATATCGGATTATGCCTAGTTGGTGTAATTATTGGTGAATTTCTTGCGGCACGAAATGGACTTGGTTATTTAATCATTTATTCTTCTCAAGTATTCCAATTAGATCAACTTATTCTAGCAATTGTAATTTTGTGCATTATTGCCTATTTTTTGTATGAAATTATCTGCTTTTTTGAGCAACGTGATTGACTTCTACACTTCCTTGTGTTAATTTGAAGTGTGCATGCACATATTTTATGCATGGAACAAGATTTATGCTACAACAAGATATTTTATAAGAACACATTGGAGAATGTTAAAATGACGACAACAGATAAAAGGAATGGAGAACACAACAAAAGATTCGCAACTAGGTGGGGATTTATTCTTGCTTCCGTAGGTTCAGCAGTTGGAATGGCTAATGTATGGGGATTTCCTAATAAATTAGGGAGCAACGGTGGTGGTGCATTTCTTCTGCTTTATCTATTCTTTATTTTTATCTTTAGCTATGTTGGATTGCCAGCAGAATTTGCCATTGGGCGTGGTTCTAGAACTGGAACACTAGGTTCTTATGAAAAAGCGTGGAGCTCAAGAAGTGATAAAATGGGGAAAATCGGCGGATTAGTCGGTTGGTTGCCCCTACTTGGGTCCCTATGTATTGCCATTGGTTATGCAGTCATTATCTCTTATGTATTAAAAGCCTTGGTAAATTCTTTAGATGGAACACTCATGAGTGTGGACACGAATACCTGGTTTGAATCATTTTCTATGAGCGCTTATTCTGTTGTTCCTTATCATGTTTTTATTGTTGTTATTACTCTTTTATCTCTATTTCTAGGGGCGAAAAGTATTGAAAAGACCAACAAGATTATGATGCCTATCTTTTTCGTTATATTTGTAGTATTAGCCATTCGTGTGGCTATGTTACCAAATGTAATAGAAGGATATGCATTTATGTTCATTCCTCGTTGGGAGGAATTGCTAAATCCTATGGTATGGCTTTGGGCTATGGGACAAGCTTTCTTCTCGCTGTCCATTACTGGTAGTGGAATGATTGTGTATGGTTCTTACCTTGACGAAGAAGAAGATGTGGTGTCAGTTGCCAAGAAAACTGCAGTTTGCGACACCATTGCAGCCTTAGTGGCAGCAGCTGTTATTATTCCAGCTTGTTTCTCTTATCAGTTAGATGTGGGGTCTGGTCCAGGATTACTCTTTGTAACTCTTCCAACTATCCTACAAGATATTCCATTTGGACGAGTATTTGCAATTATCTTATACGTTGCCATGACATTTGCCGGTATTAGCTCCCTTCAAAATATGTTAGAAGCTGTAGCTGAATCACTATTGCATAAGTTTCCAAGTCTTAGTCGTAAAATGGTACTTGTTCTCTTGTGTATCTTATGCTTAGGAGTTGGTTGTAACATGGAAGCCATTACTAGTTGGGGACCTTGGATGGACTATGTATCGATTTACATCATTCCAATCGGTGCTACTATTGGTGCAATTTCCTGGTTCTGGATTATGAAAAAGGATGATTTGTTGCAAGAAATCAATAAGGGGACTGTTAAGAAGCATGGAATGAGTTGGTATAATCTAGGACGTTATGTGTATGTGCCATTTGCAGTTATTTTATGCTTAGTTGCGCTTTTTATGCAGGTGGCTTTTTAAGGTAGGAAAATCACTATATCAACATTGTAGCCAGAGGCATCTACTTCTTTCTGTACCTGCTGGTATGTGTATTTTCTTGCTCAGCATTATTTGGGAAGGAAAACCACTGTATCAACATTGTAGACAGAGGTATCTACTTCTTTCTGTACCTGCTGGTATGTGTATTTTCTGGCTCAGCATTATTTGGGAAGAAAAACCAAAACTCGCTCCGCTCAAACAATTGGTTTTCCTTCCCTGCATTCGCCAGAAAATACACATACCTTACCGCAAAGGTTCAGAAAGAAGTAGATACCTCTGTCTACAACCTCCACACAGTGGGAAAACACACTTGTCATGCAAGCAACAGCTAAACATCTAGGCGAACTTCCACCACCTCGACCTA
>JAWXVE010000074.1:0-10723 GCA_044425575.1 Eubacteriales bacterium
ACCTTCTCTTTATTAAGTTCTTTTTTCTTTAATATTTTATACTTTTCAATAAGTTGGATTTCGGGATGTGCTGCTGCAATTCCATTACACATTTCTAATACCACTGTTTCTGGACTATTTATTATTTTCTTCATAATATGCTCACCCTTCTATTCTTTCGATGCTTTAAAGGCTTTACCTACTGCATCTGCTGTAATAATTGCTGCTGCCACTGCTTCTACTTCAATTGGGAATGGCATCGCATGAATGGATTCTTCCGGTATACATGCTTTTTGCGCAACTGCAATCAACTCATCTCTCGTAATGGAAGTAACTCCAATATCTTCTAGACAAATTGGTAAACCAATAGTATATAAGAACTCTAATACTGTATTAATTTCTTCTTGTGGTGCATTTTCAAGTACTAATTGACAAAGTGTTCCAAAGGCAACTTTTTCACCGTGGAAGTAAGCATGTGAACCTTCTAGTATGGTTAAACCATCGTGAATGGCATGAGCTCCACCAAGTCCGCCACTTTCAAATCCTAACCCTGATAACAAGATATTTGCTTCCACAATATTTTCCAAGGCTTGTGTTACCATATTGCAATCACAAGCTTGTTTCGCCTTCACACCATCCTCTAATAAGGTTTCAAAGCAAAGTTTGGCTAATGCCAATGAAGTATTCGTTCCTTTTGCTGGTCCACATAATCCTTCACGGAATCCACATGGCAAACCTGCATTTACATTGGAATAAGATGCTGCTGTTGCACGTGCTTCAAAATATGTTGAAATAGCATCTCCAATGCCTGACACTAGGAATCGTGTAGGCGCATTTGCAATAACAGTGGTATCTACCATAACCACGCTTGGACTTTGCTTAAAGTATGCATAATCGTCAAAGGCACCTTCTGGAGTATAAAGTACTGCTGAATGGCTAGTTGGTGCATCTGTTGCTGCAATGGTTGGAACAATAATAAGGGCTTCTCCTTCTGCTACACACTTTGCAGTATCAATGGCTTTTCCGCCACCTAAGCCTATGGTACACGAGCAATTATTTGCTTTGGCAACTTCTTGTAATCTTGCCACTTCTTCTCTAGAACACTCTCCCTTAAATCCACTTTCTACAAGTGTAATCTGGAATTTATCTGTAGTAGCATCTAGCTTTTCCTTTACTCTTGTAACATCATCTTGATGTGCAATCAATAATGCTGATTCTCCAAATGTTTTTACGAAATACCCTAAATTTAAAATCTCATCTTCACCTTGTACATACTTTGTTGGACAGATAAACGCTTTTCTCATGATAATACCTCCATACATATTCCTAATTGTTTTTTGTTATTGTCTAATTTTAGCATTCTAGCCAAACTATACAAGATACAACTCGCTCTAAAATTTACACTTTTCAGTTATACTTTTTTGAATTTTCCTTTCATTTTTACACTTTTTATTACTATTGCCACGAAAAAATGTTATACTACAAGTAATTTTCTTGCAAGGGGGATCACATGGACTCTACTACTAATATTGTTAAGCTCTTAGATTTAGATAAATTTCAAAAGTTACAAGATGCAATCGCAGAAGCCACCAGCCTTGCGATTATCACCATTGATTATAAAGGCGTACCCATTACAAAACATAGTAATTGTAGTGCATTTTGTAAACTTGCCCGTAGCAATCCTTTATCATCTAACTACTGCCAAAAATGTGATTCCAGAGGCGGACTAGAAGCAGTACGTTTAAATCAACCCTACTTCTATGAGTGTCACTATAACTTAATTGATTTGGCAGTACCAATTATTGTAGACAACAAGTATATTGGTGCTATTATGGCCGGCCAAGTACGTTTGAATAATATTCCTCCTAGTTATCAAATTGAAAAAATCGTGTCAAAATCTACTTGTGAAGCAGCACTAAAAGTTGTAGAAGGTGTAGAAGAACTCTATCAGGACATCCCATACATTGACTACGAACTATTTATTGGCTATACAAATATGCTCAGTCACATGAGTAACTATATTATTACAGAAGCCATTGAAAAGATTAGGCTCCACAATTCCATAACATCTACTGCCAAGTTAAGTGTTTCGCTATCACAAAGTTCTACTATGCTTACATCTAATGGCTCTAGTTCTGTTATTCCTTCTAAGGTACTGACACCTCAGACTCCTTCTACTCATTCAGCAGAAGAAATAATTAAGCCATTATTACAATTTATAGAAGAACATCCCAACAATTTCCCCACTTCTGGGGAAGCATCTGTTCTATGCAATGTAAGCCCTAGCTATTTTAGTAAGTCTTTTAAGAAAGTCATGAGTATTAGCTACACACAATATATAACAGAGATCAAGCTTCTCTGGGCGAAGGAATTCCTTGTTCTATCTTCACATAACATTGATTCCATTAGCGAAAAATTAGGGTTCAGCAATACCAGCTACTTTACGAAAACATTCAAAAAATACGAGAATCTATCCCCTAGTATTTACCGGAAATATTACAAGCAAGATTCCTAAGTTTCTCCAAATGTAACCTAGCACAGTAATATATTTTACTTGCTCCATTTATCATTATTTGTTATTATCTAATTATTAATGATTAAAGTCTGAATATTAAGGAGCTCTTTATGAATTCAACAAACAATAAAATGTCAAAAGTACTAGCTGCCCTATCTTCTGTTTCCTTCGTTCCTACAGGAAATAGCATTGGACTCAATGCACTTTGCCAAGAATATGAATTGGGACGCGTCCGGACCTTTGCACGCATGCCAAATACTGATATTTTTATTCCTATTGATGATGCCAGAGTGGGCAGAAATCCCCTATGTCATGCGGTTGACAATGGATTTGACTTCCATAAATCACTATACCAAAAAGATACTGAGACGAAGAAAAATATCCTTCCCACTTTATTGGATAACCCTGTCATTCACACCTTTACTTTTGATCAATACGTAGAAGGTCTTCGAGAACTAGCCTTTACTCCTACTCCAAACGAATGTGTAAGAGAGGCAATTATTGCCACTATGATTAGTCGTACAACTGGTGTTATGGGCTACATAACTATCGAACTGTTTGAAAGTGCCTCTGCGTTATCAGATAATGACTTTATTGAAATCAAGCAATTATTAGCTATTATTTTACTGCGTATTCAAAATGATGAAACGGCTAAGCAGCTCCTAAAAGAAGAATCGTTCAATGATTACGACCATTTAACAGAATTACCTTTATTACATAAATTCAAAGAAGATGCTCATCGCATTCTAAAAAAAGACTCTTCTTATGCACTCCTCTATCTTGATATTGATAAATTCAAGTATATTAATGATATCTGGAGTTATACCACTGGGAATTCTATTCTCATTGAAACCGCAAAGATTCTAACGGAATTTGCGGGAACAGACGGCCTTTGTTGCCGTATTAATGATGATAAGTTTGGAGTATTAACACGATATGAAAGTGATGCGACTTGCAAGCATCGTTTGCAAGAGCTTACTGCTACTTTATCCAAAATGCAGACAGAAAAATTTCATGATGTAAAGATTACTTATATTGGCGGTGCTTACCAAGTGCGCGATTACAGGAGTATTAACATTGTTCTAGATAAGGCAAATCTTGCTAGAAGTACGGTAAAAGGTTCTTATCGCACTACTTTCGAACTATACAATCAAAGTATGGAAAACTTAAGTGACCGCGAAAAACAACTAGAAAAGCGTACGAAAACAGCATTAGAAAACAAGGAATTTGTTCCTTATCTACAACCTAAATTCATGTTATCCACCAATGAAATCTGTGGTGCAGAAGCATTAGCACGTTGGCATGCAGCAGATCGCATGATTCAACCGCATGAATTCATTCCACTCTTTGAGCGAAATGGATTTATTACCCAGCTAGATTTTGAGATTTATGAGCAAACCTTCCAATTCGTCAAAGAAAGTATGGCGAAAGGGTATGGTATGGTACCTATTTCTCTCAACATGTCACGAGGCCATATTAATGATCCAGATTTCTTGAATAAATTTATGCATCTTATGGACTATTATGAGATTCCTACCCAGATGATTGAACTAGAGATTACAGAAAGTGTATTCGAAGAAAATACTGAACGATTAAAAGAATTTATTGCCGATATTCGCACTACTGGTATTAAAGTGTCTATTGATGACTTTGGCTCTGCCTACTCATCACTCAATATGTTAAAAGATATTGATGTAGATATTGTGAAATTAGATAAATCCTTTATTGACAATATCTGTTCTGGCACCAGCTATGATACCATGCAAAAGGATCGTATTATAGTAGAGAATATTATTAATATGATTACGCTACTTGGATTCAAAACAATCTTTGAAGGAATTGAATCCCATGAGCAAATTGAATTTTTAAAATATTCTGGTTGTAATTTTGGCCAAGGATTTTTATTTGCTAGGCCACTTCCTTTAGACGAGTTTGAAAATAAATTTCTGAAAACTCCTCACTCTTCTTCACGCAAAAATAGTGCCACATAAATTGACACTATTTTCACACTTTATACTTGCTATTTATCTTTTCTCTACAGCAATAATCTTATGAAGTAAAATAACGAACTCCCGATTCAAATATTCTTAAATCTTGGTTGCCATATATGTTCATAGCCACACCTTCTCCTCGTCGTTCCGAGTGAGCCATTTTCCCATAACACCTTCCATCTGGTGATGTAATTCCTTCGATAGCAGCGTAAGAACCATTTACATTATATTCCTCGTTCATAGATACCGTTCCGTGCTCATCGCAGTATTGTGTTGCCACCTGTCCATTTGCGAACAATTGATCAACCCACTCTTTATTTGCTACAAAACGCCCTTCTCCATGAGAAGCAGGATTTACATATACTTGACCTAAAGTAGCTTCTTGTAACCAAGGCGACACATTGGACGCAACCTTTGTGTATACCATTTTAGAAATATGACGATTAATGGTATTATAAGTTAAAGTTGGTGAATCAGCCGTCTGCCCTACTATGCTTCCTGTTGGTACAAGACCTAGCTTAATTAATGCTTGGAAACCATTACAGATTCCTAATGCAAGTCCATCTCGTTCACTTAGCAGCTTTCTTACACTTTCTTTTAACTTCTCATTTTGAAAAGCAGTTGCAAAGAATTTTGCACTTCCATCTGGCTCATCACCAGCGCTAAAACCGCCCGGAAACATAATAATTTGTGATTTTGCTATTGCTTGTTCAAATACTTCCACAGATTCTCGAATATCTTGCGGCGTAAGATTCTTAAATACTTGAGTAGCCACAGATGCACCCGCCCGTTCAAAGGCTAATTTACTATCATATTCACAATTAGTTCCTGGAAATACTGGTATAAATACAGTAGGTTTCGCCACTTTATTCTTACACACATAAACAGAATTTGCCTCATAACAAGGTTTTTCAATCACACTGGTATCTCGTTGTGCTACCGTTGGGAACACCTTTTCAAGCTTAGAATTCCATGCCTCTAAAGCTTCTTCCATGGTAATTACCACATCTTTATATCGGAAAAGTGCTTCCTTCGTCACTTGCCCTACATATTTATATGGCAACGTTATTCTTGACAGTAAGTGAGATGGTACTTCTACCAATAAATTACCAATTTCATTAGAAAACAGTTCTTTTTCCTGTAATTCATCTGAAACAACTACACCTAATTGATTCCCAAATGCCATTTTGCTAAGAGCTGGTGCTAGACCCTTTGAGTCAAGTGCGTAAGCTGCTACAATGACCTTCTCTGCACACAATTGGCCAATCATCTCATACAACTCCATTACTTCTTTGTATAGAGGTATATGATATTCATCTCGTTCAATTACAAATAATGCCAGTTGGTTTTCAGGTTCTTTTAACTCAGGAGTTACTACTACATCTTGGGTAGCTACATCTACTGCAAAAGATACAAGGGTAGGTGGTACATCAATCTCATGGAAAGAACCTGACATACTATCCTTTCCACCTATGGATGGCAATCCAAAGCCCATCTGTACATCATAGGCACCCAAAAGTGCTGCAAATGGCTGACTCCATCTCTTTGGATCTTCACTCATTCTTCTAAAGTATTCTTGGAAAGTAAATCGAATCTTCTTGTAATCTCCACCACTTGCTACAATTTTGCTCATAGACTCTAAAACTGCATAAACCGCTCCGTGATAAGGGCTCCACGAAGACAAGTAAGGGTCAAATCCATAACTCATCATAGTGATGGCATCTGTAGTACCTTCTAATAACGGTAACTTTCCAATCATCGTCTGAGTTTCTGTTAATTGACGAACACCTCCATATGGCATCACTACACTACCTGCCCCAATGGATGCATCAAACATTTCTACAAGTCCCTTTTGAGAGCAACTATTTAAATCATGTAAAGATGCTAGCCAAGCTCCTGCTACATCATCATTTTGCAAAGCCACTTCCACCTCTTCTAAGGCTAGGCGTTTAAAATAATTCTTAGTTTCGTCTGGAACTTCGACATACACGTCTGTTTCTTGATGTGCTCCATTCGTATCAAGAAATGCTCGACTTAAATTTACGATTTCTTTATTTCTCCACTTAAGAATCAAGCGTTTTTCTTCTGTAACCACTGCTACGTGTACTGCCTCAAGATTCTCCTGTGATGCATATAATAAGAATGTATCCATATCTTTTGGATCAATGACTACTGCCATTCTCTCTTGAGATTCTGATATGGATAATTCTGTACCATCTAAACCTGCGTATTTCTTAGGAACTTTATCAAGATCAATCACTAATCCGTCTGCTAATTCGCCAATGGCAACTGATACGCCACCTGCACCGAAATCATTGCATTTCTTAATTAATTTACTCACTTCTTCTCGTCGGAATAACCTCTGAATCTTTCGCTCCGTTGGTGCATTTCCCTTTTGTACCTCGGCTCCACAAGTCTCAATAGATTCCTGAGTATGTACTTTGGAAGATCCTGTAGCACCCCCACAACCATCTCGTCCTGTACGTCCTCCTAGTAATATAATAAAATCCCCCGGGTCTGAAGTTTCACGAATTACATTTGCTCTTGGTGCCGCACCCATAACTGCACCTATTTCCATACGCTTAGCCACATAATCTGGATGGTAGATTTCTTTTACTAATCCAGTTGCAAGTCCAATTTGGTTACCGTAAGAAGAATAGCCGTTAGCTGCACCTCTTACTAATTTCTTCTGTGGCAACTTTCCTTTTAAAGTTTCATTCACTGCACAAGTAGGGTCTGCAGCCCCCGTTACTCGCATGGCTTGGTATACATAAGAGCGTCCTGATAAAGGATCACGAATAGCTCCTCCAAGGCACGTTGCTGCACCACCAAATGGTTCAATTTCCGTTGGATGATTGTGTGTTTCATTTTTGAAACTTACAAGCCACTCTTCTACCATAATTCCATTTCCATAATCAATTTTCACTGGTACCACAATGGAACAAGCATTAATTTCTTCCGACTCTTCTAAATCTTGTAACTTGCCATCTTTTTTCAATTTGCGCATTGCCATGAGAGCCAAGTCCATTAAACAGACGAATTTATCCTCCCTACCTTGGAAGATTTCTTCTCGTGTATCAAGGTAGCTCTGATAGGTTGTCTCTAATGGGGTTCTATAATATCCATCTTCAAATGTTACATTTTTAAGTTCGGTAGAAAAGGTGGTATGACGACAGTGATCAGACCAATACGTATCTAATACTTTAATCTCCGTCATGGAAGGATCTCGCTGTTCTTCCTCTTTAAAATATGTCTGTATGTGCAGGAAATCTTCATAAGTCATTGCTAATCCCAAAGATTCATACAATGCCGTCAATTCTTGTTCTAAGCACTGGCAAAATCCACGTAAAATAGAAACGTCAGCAGCTTCTTCATACTCTGCAATTAACGTTTCCGGCTTTACCATGGTGGTTTCTCTTGAATCCACTGGATTAATACAATATGATTTAATTCGATTAAATTCTTCTTCTGTAATAGTTCCTACTATTACATAAGTTGTTGCTGTTTTAATAATAGGTTGTTCATCTTCTTGTAAAAACTGTACGCATTGCAATGCTGAATCTGCTCTCTGATCAAATTGTCCCGGCAAATATTCCACACTAAAAATGTAAGCTTCCCCTTCTATTGGTACATTTTCATGATATAGTTCATCTACTGGTGGTTCTGAAAAAACAGTATGACAAGCTCTCTCAAAAGTTGACTCTGATAAATTCTCAATATCATAACGAATGAAAACTCTTACGTGGTCAATGCCTTGAATTTCTAGAAAATGCTCAATTTCCTCCTGTAATTCTTTCGCACGAACTGCATATTGCTCCTTCTTCTCCACATAAATACGTGTAACCTGACTCATATTAATCTCCATTCCTTTCTAACCATTTCAACTATCCTACTCCTAGGAATCTATTTCAATTACCAACCCTTGTAAAATAAACAAGAGTTGCTTATTAATAACAGCTTCTGATACCCCCATGGTTTGTGAACATATCTTTAGTCCTTCTAAGAGATACATAATCGTTCTCGCCATACCTAGCGGATCTTCGCAGTAAAATTCTTCATTATCTACCCCATCCTGAATCAGTGTTTGAATTACTTTAACTGCCAAATCAAATTGCTTGCGTATTGCATGATTCTTCTTATCTACTTTATTCTCAAAAAAGTATTCATAAATGGCCACAAGCAAGGTGTCTTCTTTTCGTAAAATCTCCTTTTTCTGTTCCTTCAGAAAAAGTGCCAATATATCTGCTGCTGTAGTTTCACTTGTAATCTTCTCTGTAAAAGCATCATCTGTTTCATGTGATTCTAATTCCAAAACAGACTCAAAAATCTCCTTAACACTTCCAAAATAAAGATATAAACCACCTCTACTAATCTCACATGCATCTACAATATCTTTCATGGTAACATTCTTATAACCATTTGCTACAAACACGCCCCTTGCTACTTGTAATATCATCTGTTTCTTCTGTTCCGACTTCTCTCCCATTACAATAACCACCCCTACGACTAATAATTATACAGTTTCTATTGTGACGCCTTTAATCCTTCGTGAAATGCAATTAACGCCTGCATTTTCAAGATAATTCTAAGGAAAATCTCTTGCTGTACACCTTCCGTCCACACAATTCCCTTTGTCTGTCCCTTTAACACATATCTAGATAAAATGGCGTATAATACATCCATTTGTTCTAGCTTGGCCTGTTGAATTAATTTCCATTCATCAGGAACTCCACGTAAACCATATCTAGAATATACATATGGGTAATTGCGATCTAATAATGGATTGAATTGAACCTCTTTGACAAATCGTAACAACGTGCTTTCATAAGTAGGAACAGCCATAGTCGCCTTTCCACTATCTGTATGTTGATAATACTCTTGCTGGTATGTATTCCGCTTCGCTTCAAACCATGGAATATAGGATGACAATCTAACAACTTCGGGCTTATAGCGTTCTACCATTTCATCTGCACTTAACTTTGCATATTCCATTTCCACAACCATTCCTTCCTTTAATCTGACACGAGTGTAACTTATTTTATCACAATCTGCGATAATATGCACTATTCTATTTTTATTTTTATATACTTTTTTTCACTTTTCTATTCCATTACTCCATTTTTAAGAGTATAATATTTATGATGTTAGGGACAAAAGGTATTTTGTCCCAGATACCTACGGATTCTTACACAGACTAGTCGGGCGAGACCGAGATTGGAGTAATGAATGGCTATTAATACTTATAACAAAGGGGAATATTTATTCGCAACACAATCAGCACTATCTACACTAGGAATTGTTATGAAGGGCACCGTTTCACTTTATAACGACTATCATACCATCACATTAGAGAAAGGAGATTGTATAGGTGCAATTGATATTGCTAACCAAGATCATTCTTTTACTTACATAGCAGAAACAGATTGTTCTATACTTACAGTAGATTATGAGGGTCCTGAAACTCTTGCAAACTTTCTACAAACACAGAAAGATTGGCCTGTTTTATTAGTAAGCTCCATTACTAATCAAGCCTTGGAATTAATTAAGCAAGAGCACACGCAACACTCTATGCTTTCCAAATTATCACAATTTGTGTTGCAAGCATATGCTCAGTATCGAAAATTATGCCAAGACTATCGGTTGCCTGTAAAAGCTCTTCCTACTCTTAAGGAAGTACAAGCAATCCATAATATGCCTTGTTTAGAACCTTGGCTTTATGATTACTTTGACGATATTCGTAATCTTCCACCTGATAATTTGCGTATTATATTTCAAAATAATCTAGGCTTAACCTTAGGCCATCTAATGAACACTGATATTTATATTCAGAAAATTACCACTCGCGCTTGTGAACTACACGAGCATCGTGATAATATTGTACATTTTCTAATAAGCCCTGATGAATTTGACCTAATGAGTCTCTATGGGGATTTGTATCGTCACAGTGCAACTCAACCACAACTAAAGGAACAACTTGACCGTATATCCAACGGATTATTTTCTACACTTGCAGAAACACTAAGAAATATGTATGAAATCTATCCTCATATGGAAGAACGCATTCTGCAATTTAAAGAGATGATGGAAGTCATTAATCGCAAAATCGCTTCTCATGAAGCATTAAAAGCATCCAGTAGCGTAGACTACGCCCAATTTAAACGCTCTCTTGCCACTATTATGGAATTTGCTAAATTCCCAAAAGACGAAGCAAATGCTCTTAATTCTGCTATTATCCAAT
>JAWXVE010000007.1:0-45910 GCA_044425575.1 Eubacteriales bacterium
GTGGAGGGGGCAGCGGCCATGAACCGGCTCATGCGGGGTTTATTGGAACGGGTATGTTAGATGCAGCAGTGTGCGGAGATGTATTTGCATCCCCTTCCCAGATTCAAGTATATAAGGCAATTAAGGAAACTGCATCTAATAAAGGAACGTTATTAGTCATTAAAAATTACAGTGGCGACATGATGAATTTTAAAAATGCTGCACATTTAGCCACAGAAGATGGTATTCTAGTAGATTATGTAAAAGTCGATGACGATATTGCAGTGGAAGATAGCCTTTATACAGTTGGGCAACGTGGTGTGGCAGGAACTATGTTTGTTCATAAAGTGGCTGGTGCAGTAGCGGAAACAGGAGCAGACTTATCAGAGGTAAAGCGTATTGCCAATAAAGCCATTGAGAATATGAGTAGCATTGGATTTGCATTTTCATCTTGTACAGTACCTGCAAAAGGAACACCAATCTTTACTTTGGCAGAAGATGAAATGGAATATGGTGTGGGAATTCATGGAGAACCAGGTATTCGCAGAGAAACGGTAAAAACAGCTGATGAATTAGCTTCTAGAATGGTGGACTCTCTTTTAAAGGCACAATCGATTACAGAAGATGAGGAAGGTGAAATCGCTGTATTAGTGAATGGTTTTGGTGGAACACCTTTACAAGAATTATACTTGTTTAACAATTCAGTTATGAAAGTTTTAGCTAATTATAAGGTAAAGGCTTCCCGTGTATTTGTTGGGAATTATATGACAAGTATTGAAATGCAAGGTGCATCTTTGACCATTATGAAGTTAGATGAGGAGTTGAAGCAGTATTTAACAGCTTATTCTAATGCACCAGCTTTTTCAGTAAGTGGTAAGGAAGAAGACGCTACTTATGTGCCATTATCAGAACTAGGTCATGCAGATGAGGCTAACTTTACTGTAGAAACCAATGAAGCATATGCAGTGGTACTGGACAATGTGCTAACATTAGAGAATATGCATTACTTAGTAGATAAAATGTGCCAAGTTATTATTGAGAATGAAGTGCCTTTCTGTGAATTAGATTCTCATGCAGGAGATGGTGATTTTGGTATGAGTGTTGCTAAGGGGTTTCGTGAATTAAAACGTGAATGGGCACATGTAACAAGAAGAGAGATTACAACCATTGGTGAATTTCTTGAAGAATGCTCTATGATTATTATGGAATACTGTGGTGGAGCTAGTGGACCGATTTGGGGTTCGGCTTTCCGAAGTGCTGGAAAGTCCATTGGTACTAAGACGTGTGCTACAACAAAAGAATTTGCAGAACTGATGCAGGCGGCGGTAGCAGGAATTCAATCTACAGGAGAGCGTTCGTTTGGAAGGGGTGCTGTAGTAGGAGATAAAACGCTTATTGATGCATTGGTACCATGTGCAGATGTTTGGACAGAACGTGTTGCAGAAGGTATATCCTTTAAGGCGTTAATGGAATTAGGTGCTAAAGCAGCAGTAGATGGGGCGAAGAAAACAGAAAGCATTGTTGCAAGAATGGGACGTGCCGGTACAGTAGGAGAACGAAGTATCGGTTATCCAGATGCAGGAGCTCATGGACTAGGTGTGATATTTACAGAAGTGGCCAAAGCTATTAGATAGCTGACATAAACCCCCTTTCAAATGATGGAGTACAATCATTCGAAAAGGGGTTCTTTGTTTTATGACAATAGATATAACATCCTATTTCTTGGCACGTTTTCTTAGAGTGGGGTCTAAAATCTTCTTTCGGATTCGGATGCTCACAGGTGTAATTTCTAGTAGTTCATCCACATCAATGAATTCTAGGGATTGTTCCAAGCTAAGAATACGTGGTGGAGATAGACGAAGTGCATCATCTGCTCCAGATGAACGTGTATTGGTTAGTTGCTTTTTCTTGCATACATTCAGCTCGATATCTTCTGGTTTTCCACTTTGCCCAATAATCATACCAGAGTAGACTTTTTCACCAGCACCTATAAATAGAGTACCACGTTCTTGGGCATTATAGAGACCGTATGTGATGGATTCCCCTGCTTCGAATGCAATAAGGGAGCCTTGCTTACGGTATTGAATGTCTCCTTTGTAAGGACCATAATCATCGAATATAGTATTAATAATACCATTTCCTTTCGTATCTGTTAAGAATTCTCCACGGTAACCGATTAGACCGCGAGACGGAATGGAAAATTCTAAGCGCGTATAGCCACCAGATGCAGGGGTCATGTTGCGTAGCTCCCCTTTTCGAATGCTAAGTTTTTCAATTACACTGCCAGAGAATTCTTCAGGCACATCAATGTAGGCTAACTCCATTGGTTCAAGCTTCTGACCTTGTTCGTCTTCATGATACAATACTTCTGCTTTGCTTACTGCAAATTCATATCCTTCACGGCGCATATTTTCAATTAGAACAGAAAGGTGAAGTTCACCGCGTCCAGACACTTTGAATGATTCTGTGGTTTCCGTTTCTTCCACGCGAAGGCTTACATCTGTATTTAACTCCTTGAATAAGCGGTCTCGTAAATGACGACTTGTAATGTATTTCCCTTCTTTTCCAGCAAGAGGAGAGTCATTTACAATAAATTGCATTGCAATTGTAGGTTCGGAAATCTTTTGGAATGGAATTGGAACAGGATTTTCTGTATCGCATAAGGTGTCACCAATATTGATTTCTGCAATACCTGATAAAGCAACGATGGAACCAATTTTCGCTTCTGTCACTTCTATTTTATTAAGTCCGTCGTATTCGTATAACTTTCCTATTTTTACTTTTTTATTGGTAGCTGCATCGTGTGCATTTAGAAGAAGAACTTCTTGGTTTACTTTTAAAGAGCCGTTATCAACTTTACCGACACCAATACGACCTACATATTCATTATAATCAATGGTACTAATTAAAACTTGTGTTCCTGCATCTGGATCACCCGATGGTGCAGGAATATAATCTAATATAGTTTCAAATAGCGGAACCATATTTTCGGCAGTGTCTTCCATATTAAGTTTAGATACACCTGATTTAGCAGAAGCAAATACAAATGGACACTCTAGTTGTTCTTCGCTGGCATCTAAGTCAAGGAGTAATTCTAGTACTTCATCCATTACATCATTAACACGAGCTTCTGGACGGTCGATTTTGTTAATACAAACAATTACATGCAAATCAAGTTCGAGTGCCTTGCGTAATACAAATTTCGTTTGTGGCATAGCGCCTTCAAATGCATCCACGACTAAAACAACACCATTTACCATTTTTAAAACACGTTCTACCTCACCACCAAAATCAGCATGACCAGGAGTATCAATAATATTAATTTTCACATCCTTGTAAGTAACAGCAGTATTCTTTGCTAAGATTGTAATGCCGCGTTCTCGTTCAATATCATTGGAGTCCATAACGCGTTCGGCTACTTCTTGGTTGGCACGGAATACACCGCTTTGTTTTAGTAATTCATCTACTAATGTAGTTTTACCATGATCTACATGGGCAATAATTGCAATATTTCTAACATCTTCTCTTGATTGATTCATAGATACTCCTTGTATGTTCTTCCTATTTCTCCACAACTTAATCATTCTATCACATATTCTAGGGAATACAAGGATTTTCTTTTATCAAATTGGTATTTGCCTATTAAAATTGTCGTTTTGGGTACTTTTTGAGAGGATTAGAGAATATACTTGTCTTATTTTGCGATGAAAAAAGAGTGCATTTTTCTATTGATTGGTCTAAAGTATAGCCTATGCGAATAAACATAATAAAGCAATAAAAAATGGAACTATTGATTCATGCATAAGCATCAATTAGAAAAAATTCTTATGGTAAGAAGGGAGAACAAGGAAATGGTTGATAAGGTAATTGAAAACAATCAAGTAATGATTATGGGGGAGATTGTAAGTGATTTTGTGTACAGTCATGAAATATTTGGAGAGGGCTTTTATATGGTAGATGTGGCAGTAATCCGTCTAAGTGATTCAAGTGACATCATACCACTTATGGTTTCAGAGCGACTAATTCAAGTAGATCATGATTATAAAGGGCAGAAAATCGTAGTAAATGGGCAGTTTCGCTCCTATAATCGACATGAAGAACGTAAAAATAGGTTAGTATTATCGGTATTTGCAAGAGAGATTGAATTTGTGGATGAATTTAGCGATACTTTGAAGACGAATCAAATCTATTTAGATGGGTACGTATGCAAAGAACCAATTTACCGTAAAACACCTCTTGGAAGAGAAATAGCAGATATTTTATTGGCGGTAAATCGTCCTTATGGAAAGTCTGATTATATTCCGTGCATTTGCTGGGGGAGAAATGCAAGATATGTATCTGGGTTTGAGGTAGGAGAGAGATGTGGGATCTTTGGTAGAATTCAAAGTAGAGAGTATATGAAAAAAGTAGGGGAAGAGGAAGTGGAAAAGCGAGTTGCTTACGAAGTATCGGTGAGTAAAATTGAGATAATAGAACCAGATTATGAATAGAATTAATTGCGAAAAAAGAAATCGTGTGGTATGATTAAGTCATCATTGTATGAAGAAATAGAAGATAGAAAGTACATAGTTGAGGTGATTTATGGAGCGTGGAATGGTTCATGTATATTGTGGAGATGGGCAAGGTAAGACATCGGCCGCACTAGGAAGAGCACTACAAGCTGCGAATGAATCTAAGAATGTGGTGATTATCCAATTTTTAAAAGGGTTAAAGGACACAGAGTTCTTAAAGCAATTAGCGCCAGCAATTAAAATATTCCGTTTTGAAAAAACGGAAGGTAATTTTGCAGACTTATCGAAAGAAGAGCAGGCAGAAGAAATCAAAAATATTAAAAATGCATTGAATTTTGCCAAGAAAGTTTTAACAACAGGGGAGTGTGAGCTGCTTATTCTTGATGAAGTGCTTCTATTATTAGAACATGATATTATTGCCATAGAAGATCTGAAAGTCATTTTAGATGCTCGCATGGAACATGTGGATGTAGTTTTGACTGGTATTCATATGAAGGACGAAATATGTGCTTTGGTAGATGGCATTTCTAATATAGATACTGTTAAGTACAAAGTATGGTAGAGAAAGATTAGACGAAAGAATGGTTCCATAAGAAGGAACTGATTTACAATTAGAAAAGTGAGAATTGTTATAGAAAAGCAATTCGGAAATGAGGAGAGTATGGCTATATTTCATGGTTCAGGAACTGCAATCGTAACACCGTTTACAAAAAGTGGCGAGGTTCATTATGAGCAGTTTGCCAAGCAAATAGAATTTCAAATTGCAAATGGAACGGATGCAATTATTGTATGTGGTACAACGGGAGAATCTTCTACATTAACTCATGAAGAACATATAGAAGTCATTACATTTTGTGTGAAAACTGTAGCTGGTAGAATTCCAGTAGTGGCAGGAACAGGTTCCAATTGTACCGATACGGCAATTTTTCTATCGAAAGAAGCGGAGGCAGTTGGTGTAGATGGATTGTTAGTCGTGACTCCTTACTATAATAAAGCAACGCAACAAGGTTTGTATGAACATTTTAAATTGGTGGCAGAATCAGTGACATTGCCAATTATTCTATATAATATTCCAGGTCGTACCGGCGGGGTGAATATTTTACCAGAGACCATGGTGCGCTTATGCGCAGATGTAGACAATATTGTGGGGGTAAAGGACGCAACAGGCAATATTTCTCAAGTTGCGAAGTTAATGTCCATTGCCAATGGTACCGTTGATTTGTATTCAGGTAATGACGATCAAATTGTACCACTTTTATCATTAGGTGGAATTGGTGTAATCTCGGTTCTATCTAATATTGCACCTCAGAATACCCACGACTTATGTGCTACCTATGCAGCAGGTGACGTGGAGGCTAGTCGCAAGTTACAATTAGAAGCCATTGAACTAATTGACGCTTTATTTTGTGAAGTGAATCCAATTCCAGTGAAAAAAGCATTGGAATTAATGGGCATGGATCAAGGGGTTCTTAGAAGACCATTAACGCAAATGGAACCAGCACATGAAGAACAGTTACGAGCTGCAATGGAAACTTACGGTTTACTATAAGAAAGGCATGGTTATTATTATGGTACGAGTGATTATGCACGGTTGCAATGGCAAAATGGGACGTGTGATTACGGAACTTATTGCATCGGATTTGGAAGTTGAGATAGTAGCAGGAGTTGATGTATATACACAGCAAGCTCAATCTTTTCCTGTTTATGAAGACATTAGTCAGTGTAAGGTAGAAGCAGACGTGATTATTGATTTTGCAGCAGCAGGAGCAGTGGATGGCTTACTTGATTATGCAGTAAATCACCAAGTACCATGTGTACTTTGTACCACTGGACTTAGTGAGGAGCAATTACAGAAAGTGGAATTAGCCTCTAAGTCGGTTGCCATTTTGAAGTCGGCTAACATGTCTCTTGGTATTAATATGTTATTGAAATTATTAAAAGAAGCCACACATACTCTACAACCAGCAGGATATGATATTGAAATTGTGGAGAAACATCATAATCTAAAAGTAGATGCACCAAGTGGCACAGCTCTTGCAATGGCAGATGTCATTAAGGAAGAAATCAAAGAGCCATATGAATATGTATATGATCGTAGCCAAGTAAGACAACCAAGAGAAAAGATGGAAATCGGGATTAGTGCAATTCGTGGAGGAACTATTGTAGGAGAACACGATGTAATCTTTGCAGGTGTAGATGAGGTGATTACCTTTTCTCACACGGCATATTCTAAAGCAGTATTTGGAAAAGGTGCCATTCAGGCAGCGAAGTTTTTAAGTGGGAAAGAGGCAGGATTCTACGATATGAGTCATGTGATCGGTTAGGATAAGGAAGTTATGATACATTAGGGAGGAATAACAGTGGAAACGTTAGAGTTAAAGTACCTAAAGAGTTTGGCGAATCAATTTCCAACCATTGCATTAGCATCCACAGAGATTATTAATCTACAGGCAATTCTTAGCTTGCCTAAGGGAACGGAACATTTTCTGTCTGATATACATGGGGAAAGTGAACAATTTAATCACGTACTGAAAAATGGATCGGGTTCGGTACGTCGTAAAATAGACGAGGAATTTGGTCATACTTTAAGCAATAAGGACAAGCAAAGTCTAGCTACCTTAATCTATTACCCAGTGGAAAAGTTGGAGATTGTAAATGAACAAGAAGCCGATGCTATTGAAGATTGGTATAAGATTACATTGCATCGATTGGTGCAGATTACAAAGAGAGTATCTTCTAAGTATACAAGGTCGAAAGTTAGAAAGGCATTGCCAAAAGATTTTGCATATATTATAGAAGAATTAATTACAGAAAAGGCTGAAATCCAGAATAAGGAAGGATACTATAACGAAATCATTCGAACTATTATTCAAATAGGGAGAGCTCCTGAATTTATTATAGCACTTGGCAATTTAATACAGAGAATGGTCATTGATCATTTACATATTGTGGGAGATATCTATGATAGAGGGGTTGGACCACATATTATTATGGATACGCTAATTCGGTACCATTCAGTTGATATACAGTGGGGGAATCATGATATTGTGTGGATGGGTGCAGCCAGTGGACAACTAGCGTGCATTGCTAATGTCATTCGTATGGCTGCAAGATATGGCAACCTAGATACCTTAGAAGAAGGATATGGAATTAATCTTATTCCATTAGTCACCTTTGTTATGGATCAATATGCAGATACCAACTGTGATGCTTTTCAGATTAAGTATAATACGGATTATAATACCAAGGATTTAAGTCTTGATATGAAGATGCATAAGGCGATGGCAATTTTACAATTTAAGCTAGAGGGCCAATTGATTCATAGACACCCAGAATTTGATATGGATGACCGATTATTATTGGACAAGATTAATTATGAAGACCAGACGATTATCATTGATGGTGTGACCTATGCATTGCAAGATGCTGATTTCCCTACAATTAATCCAGAACACCCATACGAATTAACTGTAGAAGAAGAGCAAGTGATGGAGAGGCTACGCCAGGCGTTCTTGCGATGTGAAAAGTTACAAGCTCATGTTCGATTCTTGTTTACCAATGGAGGATTGTACAAAGTATACAATTCCAATTTGCTATATCATGGATGCGTTCCCATTGATGAAAAGGGAGGATTTTTGTCAGCAGATATATATGGGAAAATATGTAGTGGAAGAGAGTTATATGATGTATTGGAACATTATGCGCGCAAGGGATTTTATTCTAATACGGATCCAGTAGAGAAATTAAAAGGCCAAGATATCTTGTGGTATATCTGGAATGGACCCATTTCACCAGTTTTCGGAAAAGATAGAATGACTACATTTGAACGGTATTTTATTAAAGATAAAAAGGCGCACAAAGAAAATAAAAATCACTACTATGCTCATACGGAAAATGAAGTTACAATTAATGCAATTTTAGAAGAATTCGGATTGAATGTTGAGAAGTCACATATTATTAATGGACATGTTCCCGTGGAACAGAAAAAGGGAGAAACTCCCATTAAATGTGGAGGGAAACTGTTAATTATTGATGGTGGATTTGCTAGAGCTTATCACGACAAAACTGGGATTGCAGGATATACCTTAGTTTCTAGTTCTAGGGGGATGCGCCTAGTTGCTCACGAGCAATTTGAATCGGCAGAGGATGCAATTGAGAAAGAATCGGATATTTTTTCGGATACCATTGAGATTGAGCGCCCTATTGTAAGATTAAATGTTGCAAATACGGATATTGGAGTAGAGTTAACAGAATCCATTGAACAGTTACAGGCTTTATTAGCGGCTTATCAAAGTGGTAGCCTTGTGGAGCGGAATCAATAAGCAGTGATAGGATATTACGATTAGAACGAGGAAGATGCAAATAATGGAATTTAGACCATGTATTGATATTCATAATGGAGCAGTCAAGCAAATTGTGGGAAGTAGCTTATCGGATGTAGGGAATGGTGCGCTTGAGAACTATGTATCTTGTTATGACGCTTCTTATTATGCGGAACTTTATCAGAAACTTCAATTGACGAATGGACATATTATTCTGTTGAACCCAGTAGGAAGCCCATATTATGAAGCAACGAAAAATCAGGCATTAGATGCATTGGCTGTGTATCCGCAGGGCATGCAAATTGGCGGGGGAATACATGATCAGAATGCAAAAGAATATTTAAATGCAGGTGCTAGTCATGTAATTATTACATCCTATGTGTTCCAAGATGGAATCATTCATAGCGAACGATTGGAAAAGCTTACTAAAATAATTGGAAAGAATCGCATTGTTTTAGATTTAAGCTGTCGTAAGAAAGATGGTAAGTATTATATCATGACCAATCGATGGCAAACGTATACCCAGGAAGTACTGACTTATGATTTGTTAGATCAATTAAGTGAGCGATGCGATGAATTCTTAATTCATGCAGTAGATGTAGAAGGGAAAGCAGAAGGTATTGAAGAAGAACTGGTACAGTATTTAGGAAAGTGGGATGGAGTGCCAATTACATATGCAGGAGGAGTTCACAGCCTAGCAGACATTGCGAAGTTGAGAGAATATGGAAATGAAAAGATTCATGTTACAGTAGGAAGTGCACTTAAGCTATTCGGTGGAAATTTGTCTTTAGAGGCAGTAATGGGAGCTGTGCATGGAACTGGTGCAAATAAGTGTAAGTAAGTACAAATAAAAGATAAGAGTAACAAAAAAGCCAATCATGACGATTGGCTCTTTTCTTAATCCGTTAAAACAATTCTGCAATTTCAAAATATAAAATATATCATAGAAAAGGCACATCGAAAAACTGATTAATGGGTAAATCAGGTTAAATTAGCATTTAACAACGTTAACTGCTTGTGGGCCTTTTTCTCCGTTAATTACTTCGAATTCAACAGATGCGCCTTCTTCTAAAGACTTGAAACCATCCATGTTTAATCCTGAGTAATGTACAAATACATCATTTCCTTGCTCGTCAGAGATAAAACCATAACCTTTTTGGTTGTTAAACCATTTTACTGTACCTTTGTTCATTGTGAAAACCTCCAAAATAAAAATATAAAATTATTGCACTATTGCAACACACAAATAATACCACACTCTTGAACAAATGTAAAGTTATTTCTGTCTATATTATTAAAATTCTGAAATGTTTATAAATAAACTATCAATATATTATAAAAACACAAGAAAAAAGTTAATTTATCAGGTAGAGGTGAGTTGCGTGCTTGAAATTCAATGCGATATGTGGTATGTTTGAGAGTACATGAGAATCATATCTCATTAGTGGAGGTGATAGATAGACGTGTTTAATAAGAGAAAGCGAAAACTGAAGAACCAGTATACACTTATATTAATTCCAACTATGCCTTCTAAGAGAAGTATGCAAATGCATATATCCAAGAGAGTTATTATATTTCTTTGGATAGTATCTGTGCTAGTTATAACCAGCGCTATAGGTGTAATCTATTATGGATATGGAGAGTATGAATCTTCTAGTGAAGCAGTTCGTTCTCTTACAGAGGCTAATGCTACACTTACTTCGTATACGGCAGACTTAGAAGAACAAGTGCAAGAACTTAATGATACAATCAATCAACAAGCACTAGATGAGGCAGCTGAAATTCAAGAGGCAATTGATTTGAGTATTCCAACAGGATTTCCGTTAAACGGTGCAGCAACTATTGCAGAAGATACAGTAGATGCTACTATTTTCCAAGTGGGAGAGGGGGTCAGCGTTATTGCATCAGGTGCTGGTGAAGTGACATATGTAGGAGAAGACGAGGAGTATGGATATTGCATAGAAGTTACCCATGAGGAAGGGTACGTATCTATTTATCGTGCATCAGCAGATGCTGCAGTTAGTGTGGGTGCCTATGTGAATCGAGGTGCCATATTATATACCATGGAAGAAAGTATGATTATGGTCTATCAGATAAAAGAGAATGGAGCTTATGTAAATCCATTAGAGATTATGGAAATAGCTGGATAGTATAGTGTCAATACCTTAGAATGGAGGAAATATGAAAAAAGCAAGTAAAGTAGTGAAGACAATCATTGGAAGTAAGAGTGTTCTAGAGGGCAATATTAGCTCGGAAGAGAGCGTTAGCATTGAGGGCCTTGTAAAGGGGAATATTAGGGTAATAGGAACTCTTGTAGTTGCAAAGAGTGCTAGTATTACTGGGGATATCCAAGCAGAGAATATTGTGATTAGTGGAATTGTAAATGGAAATATTGCTGTGAAGAATAAAGTGGAAGCTTTTGATAAAGCACAGATTTATGGAAATATTAGTGCGAAATCCCTTTTGGTAGATGAAAATGTTATCTTCCAAGGAAATTGTAATATTAATCAAGAATTAATTGTAAAATCAAAAGGTCAGCCCAAAACTGTGGCAAAAGAACAAGTAGACCCTGCTGTTACGGAATTGCCGAAAGAATAAAGATTTATTGTGGTGAATCAAGGGTGTCTTGATTCATGCGATCAAATACAAGCTCATAACCATCCATGCCATAATTAAGAGAACGATTTACTCGACTAATTGTGGCTGTGGATGCACCAGTTTTCTCTGCAATCTCAAGATAAGTTTTATGGTTGCGTAGCATAGTGGCAACTTCAAAACGTTGGGAAAGAGATAATAATTCATTAATAGTACAAAGATCTTCAAAAAAATTGTAACATTCTTCTTGATTTTCTAATGTCATAATTGCATGAAATAACTGGTTCACTGCATCTGTTCTAATTTTCTTATTCATCCTATTATTTGCACCTTTCTTCCTCTTGATGTACTTTCACACTCTAACGCATTAACAGTTTAACTAGTCACATCATAACACAGGACTTCGATGAAGTAAAGAAGAAGAGTGACAGAGAAATCTTAAATATTTGTGAATTAAATGAAAAGAAAAAGCCATGGATTATTGCAAAAAAGTTTGAAATAAAGGAACACTTTGGTTCACAATTAATTCTTCCGGAAAATTCATTTCCTCAATGAGTGCAGTTGACATATCTCGTCTACCCACGCCGGTATCCACATGGGCATCTGAATCAAGTATAATATGGGTACCATGTTGTTCGCAAGCTTGTAGCATGGCAATGTAATTCTCCCGAGCGTTGGTTCGAAAGCTAGTTGGCAGAAGAGAAGAATTATTCACCTCTAATAAGGTTCTAGTATCTCGTGCGGCACGAGCAAGCTCTTGATAATCCATAGGGTAGCGACCATCATCGGGATGGCCGATAATGTGAACGTGTGGGTTTTCCATGATGGTTAAAAGGCAAGACGTTGTTTCTGCTTTTGTCATGAAAGGTACACATGGCGGATGAATACTTGCAATAACAAGATCCATTTGTTCTAGCAAGTCTGGTGGCATATCAATCCGCCCATGTGCATCTAGAATGTTTACTTCTGCTCCAAGGAGAAGAGGAGTATCGTAAGCGTTGCGATCAACTACGGCTAGATTATAAAAATAAAATTCATGAGGACCACTAGGTATGCCAGGAGCATGTTCTGTGATGCAAAGCAATTCCAATCCTTTGTGTTTTGCCATGGTGGCCATTTCTCGTATGGTACTATAGGCATGACCAGAAGCGATTGTGTGTGTGTGCGCATCTAATACGTATTTCATAAGACATTAACCTCGATTCTCAACTATTATTTATTTATAGATAGCATACCATAGTCATGAAAAAAAGTACAAGAAAAATGATTATGACTTGTCATATAGTTTTCAATACTATATAATAGGGATAAGAGATTAAGGAGGGTTGGGAAACGGTATGAGCATAGAGAAAGATAAAGTATTAGCAAGTATTATAAATGCATTGGATGAATTTGACTATATGAAAGTGGATGAAATTCCTGATATCGATTTGTATATGGATCAAGTGACTACTTTAATGGAGCAGAAGCTTAAAACAACAGCACGATATCCAGGTGAAGATAAGATTCTCACAAAAACCATGATTAATAATTATGCAAAGAATCGACTTTTACCACCACCAGAGAAGAAGAAATATTCAAAAGACCATATTTTAATCTTAACTTTTATCTATTATTATAAAGGGTTTTTATCCATATCTGATATTCAGGCGCTCATAAAACCTCTTACAGAGCAATTTTTTGATGTAAAAGAAGGCGTAGATTTATCAACGATTTATGGAGAGATTTTAGAGGCGCAAAAGATACAAGCAGAAGGTATGAAGAAAGATATTGAGCAGAAATTATCACTAGCTAGCGAGATGTTTACAGAATTGCCAGATGAGCAGGCAGAATTTCTTCAATTATTTTCTTTTATTAGTTTAATTGGATTTGATGTATACTTTAAGAAGCTGATGATTGAACGTTTTACAGATATTTATTTAAAGGAAGAAGAGAACAAAGATAAAGGTGAAGTATAGAATGCAATAAGTGGTGTTTCCTGAATGGGGTAGCACCACTTATTTCATGGAGGAGTATTTTAGTTAAGGAGGCTTTCCGCGTAGGTTGTGGTAACAAGGTCTTCGTATGGCACAGCAGTTTCTAACTCATTGCATTGGATTAGAATATCTTGCAATAAAGTGAAGCTTTCTTCTTCAAATATAAGAGATTCTTTCCAAGTATCTTGTTCTTGATAGCGTTCCACAATTGTTGCAATACTTTCTAAATCGGTTTCTTCAAATTGTGGCTGGATTACTTCTGCAATTTCTTCGGCTGTATGCTCATTCACATATTCCACACCCTTTTTAATGGCACGAATAAAGGCAAGTATAATATCTTCGTTTTCTTCCATATAATCACTCATAGCACAATAAGCAGTGTATGGAACGTATCCAGATTCTTCTCCAAGAGATGCAACTACATAACCGTCGCCTTTTAATGCAAGAGATGTAGCATAAGGTTCAAACTCTATGGTGTAGTCTCCTTGACCACCGGAAAAAGCAGCAGCAGTAGAACCAAAATCAATACTTTGATCCATATTTAAATCGGAACTAGGGTCAATTCCATTTTTTGCCAGAATATACTCGAATACCATTTGTGGCATTCCACCTGCACGCCCTGCAAGTACTGTACTACCTATGAGCATAGACCAATCAAAGTCTTCTATGGGTTCTCTAGCAACAACAAAGTTACCGGCACGTTGTGTTAATTGAGCAAAGTTAATGGGATATTCTGTTGCACCATTTGCATAGGTGTAAATGGAAGCTTCTGGTCCCATAAAACCAATATCAGCTTCGTCAGTAAGTAAGGCTACCATGGTATTGTCTGCACCAAATCCTGTTACTAGTTCTAAATTGATGCCTTCCTCTTCAAAATACCCTAGCTCAATTGCTACATATTGAGGTGCATAGAAGATGGAATGGGCTACTTCGTTTAACGTAACGTGAGTTAATTCTTCTGTGGTAGAAGTGCTGGTGCTACATCCAGTAAGCATGGAAAGACTTAGCGCAAGTGCGCATACTTGATAGTAAATTTTCTTTTTCATAAATACCTCCCTTTCTATATGGATATTATATGGAACAGGGAAAAAAAGGTTCCAGACAAAGGGAAAATAGATTTCTCTAGTTGATTTTTAAGGGTATCTATGGTTAAATGTAGGGAGAATAAGTAAGTCAAGTGATCGCAGCTGTTATATAAACAACAGGTGAGGAAAGTCCGGACTTCGTAGGGCGGGATGCCGGATAACGTCCGGTGGAGGTGACTCCAAGGCTAGTGCAATAGAAATATACCGCCAACATTCGTTGGTAAGGGTGGAATGGCAGTGTAAGAGACTGCCGCCTTATTGGTAACAATGAGGGCATATGTAAACCCCATCCGAAGCAAGACCAAATAGAAAGTGATACGGCTGCCCGTCGTACTTTCAGGTAGGTTGCTTGAAGCTATTGGTAACAGTAGCTCTAGATAGATGATCACTCAATGACAGGATCCGGCTTATCGATTTGCTTATTGATAGAAAATGCGAAGCAACTATGCTTCGTATTTTCTATAAAAACATATATGTGTAGAGGAGAGCAAGATGAATAACACAAGAATGCCAATGATATGTTGCATCCTTATCTTGCTTGGTGTACTTGCAGTTTTTCAAGGGCATTCCAAGGTAGTGCGAGATTCGGATGCAGAAGAGGAGCAGAGTCAAATTGCAGAAGATTATATTCTAGAGAATAATGCAGAGTATGAATTAGATAGATATGAGGGTACCATATCCAATACCATGCTAGGTAGTGAAGCACAAATGTTGGAAGTTTATGAGGAAGTCATTCGTACGCATGTTGCGATTAATGCAGATATTTATCGTGGAGAGGGTAGCATCTATAGAATAGAAGAAGATGGAATTTATATTGTGTCTGCTAAGCATTTGTTACAATATGCACAAGAGGTAAGTGTTACATTTGATGATGGTAGTACATCTGTCGGACAAGTAGTTTATTTATCAGAACAATACGATTTTGGATTTGTGAAGGTGGAGTTGTCAGATGTAGAAGGGCTTGAGCTACAGGCAGTAACAATACCAGAAGCCAATTTTGTTACATATGGAACGTATTTAGTCATTGCTTCCAAGAAAATACCAGAAGAGATGGATTTGTTAGTCTGTACTGTATTAGACCCAAGTTTGTTTTTCCCAGAATTTAATTCATTTTTAATTCATCAATATGCTACGGTAGAACCAGGAATGTCAGGTTCAGGAGTGTTTGACGAAACGGGAGCATATGTGGGGATGTTAGTTGGTGGATATGAAATGGAAAGTGCATCATTATCTTATGAATATATAGAAGTTGAATATATAGAATATTACTAGAATAATAGATAGTAGGAAAGGGCGGATGAATAATATGAAAATGGCAATTTTAGGAGCTGGTAATATTGCTCGAGTAATGGCACGAACATGGAAGGAAATGGAGGAAGTAGAAAGTTATGCAGTGGCTGCAAGAGAATTGTCTAGAGCCGAAGCATTTGCATTAGAATATGGATTTGAAAAAGCGTATGGATCCTATTTGGAAATGTTAGAGGATGAGTTAGTTGAGCTTGTATATGTGGCAGTACCACATTCTCACCATTATGAATGTGTGAAAATGTGTTTAGAATACGGCAAACATGTATTGTGTGAGAAAGCTTTTATGAGTAATGCCCCTCAGGCGAAAGAAGTAATTGCATTAGCGAAGGAGCGTAATTTATTATTAGCGGAAGCCATATGGACGAGGTATATGCCATCTAGAAGGATGGTGAATGAAGTGATTGCAAGCGGGGCAATAGGTACTGTAAATGCTTTGAGTGCAAGTCTTGATTATGTATTGCCTCATGTAGAACGTATGCAAAATCCTGCATTATCAGGTGGGGCATTATTAGATCTTGGTGTCTATACGATTAATTTTGCATGTATGGTGTTTGGGAATAAGATACGTAAGGTAACTAGTGCTGCAATTCTGTCGGAGCAAGGGGTAGATATTCAAAATAGTATTACTTTAGAATATGAAGATGGTCGTATGGCAATGTTACATAGCAATTTTATGGCGTTATCAGATAGAAGAGGTATGATTTATGGTGATAAAGGGTTTTTAGAGATTACTAATATTAATAATTGTGAGAAGATTACTCGCTATGACTTAGATTACCAGATTGCGGAAGTGATAGAAGTGCCTGAACAGATCACGGGATTTGAATATGAGGTGCGAGCTTGTATGAAAGCTATTAGGAAAGGGAAAGTAGAATGTGATGAAATGCCTCATGATGAAATTATATTTGTCATGGAGATGATGGATCAGCTACGTAAGGAGTGGGGTGTAGTTTATCCTTGTGATCTTGTAAAAAATAGTTGACAAATCACGCTCAGTGGTATATGGATAAGTTTGTACCCTTTAATAGTAAAGTAGTAATAAGGATAGTGAAAAGAAGAGGAGAAGAAGAAAATGAAGAGATTAATGGCAATGGCAATGATGGTGGTAATGGTAGCCACAGCAGTAACAGGATGTAGTTCTAGTAGTGATATGATAACCGTAGGTATTTCACAATTTGCAGTACATGGTTCACTTGATAATTGTATGGAAGGCTTTGTAGAAGGATTGTCACAAGGTGGCTATGTAGAAGGAGAGAATTTAGAGATTGTTCTAGATAATGCTCAATCAGATACGGGTACAGCAAGCACCATTGCAGATAATTTTGTATCGCGTAACGTAAATTTAATCTGTGCCATTGCAACACCAAGTGCAATGAGTGCATATAATGCAACTATGAATACAGATATTCCGGTTATTTATTCAGCAGTTACAGATACACTTGCAGCGGGACTTACAAATGAGGACGGTTCTAACGTGGGAAATGTAACAGGAACATCGGATGAACTTCCAATTAGCTTACAGTTAGAGATGATTCGTGAAGTAATGCCAGAAGCAACTACTATTGGCATTATTTATACCACAAGTGAGGCTAATTCAGTCAGTGCAATTGAATCTTATCAAGCATTGGCACCAGATTATGGATTTGAAATTGTAGCAACTGGAATTAATACCATTGCAGATGTGCCACTAGCAGCAGCCGATATGGTAGATAAAGTAGATTGTATTACGAATCTAACAGATAATACAGTAGTATCAGCTCTTCAAACAGTAATTGAAACTGCAAACGCAAAGAATATTCCTGTATTTGGGAGTGAAATTGAACAAGTAAAGGCAGGTTGCATTGCAGCCCAAGGATTGGATTATTATGATCTTGGTATTCAAACAGGTCTTATGGCAGCCAAGGTATTAGATGGAACACCTGCAAGTGAGATTCCATTTGAAGTAATTACGGAAGCACAACTTTATGTGAATACAGCAGCAGCAGAGAAGATATCATTCTCTTTCCCGGATGGGTATGTGGAAGCAGCGGCAGAGGTATTTGATGAAATCGTAGTAGAATAAGAAGGAAGATAAGCCATGACCTTATTAATTAGTGTATTTGAACAAGGATTTATCTATGCCATTATGGCACTAGGAATGTATATCACCTACAAAATATTAGACTTTCCAGATTTAACTGTAGACGGCAGTTTCCCATTGGGAGCTGCCATTACGGCTATTTTGCTAGTCAATGAAGTGAATGCAATTATTACACTGCCAATTTCCTTTTTAGCAGGCGCAATAGTAGGCATCTTAACAGGTTTCATTCATGTGAAGTTAAAGGTGCGAGATTTACTGTCTGGTATTATTATGATGACTGCATTGTATTCAGTAAATTTAGCTATTGCAGGCAAGGCAAATCTTCCATTTTATACGGCGCAAACCATATTTGATAATGATATACTAGATGGATTTTTTCCAGAAGCTATGAAGCCGTATCAGACTATGATTGTAATTATTGTAATTGCAATTTGCATTAAATTATTACTGGATTGCTATATGGGCACAAAATCTGGATTCTTACTCCGAGCGGTGGGAGACAACGAGACCATTGTTACATCTCTTGGAAAAGACAAAGGCAGTGTGAAAATATTAGGCCTTTCTATTGCCAACGGTCTAGTAGCATTAAGTGGTTGTTTATTTGCACAACAACAGAGGTTTTTTGATATCTCCATAGGAACTGGAACAGCAGTGATTGGGTTAGCAAGTGTTATTATTGGAACTAGTTTATTACATAAGATATCCTTCCTTCGTATTACGACCAATGTAGTAATTGGAGCTATTTTATATAAGGCTTGTGTTGCCTTAGCAGTACGGATCGGACTGCCATCTAACTGGTTGAAATTCGTTACCGCAGCACTATTCTTATGTATTCTAACCATGGGGATGAATAAGAAGAAAGAGAGATAACATATGCTAATATTAGATCATATCCAGAAACATTATAATGCGGGAACGGTAAATGAAATCTGTTTATTTGAAGATTTTCATCTAGAAATTGAACAAGGTGAATTTGTTTCCGTAATAGGAAGCAATGGGTCAGGAAAGACTTCCATTTTAAATATTATATGTGGAACTATACCAGTAGATGGAGGAACCATATTCATTCATGGAAATGATATTACAAGGACACAAGACTTTCAACGTCAACGGTTTATTGGACGTGTATATCAAGATCCTAGCAAGGGAACTTGCCCGACTATGACTATTTTAGAGAATATGGCAATTGCAGACCATAAAGGTAAATCATTCCTCTTAACAAGAGGTGTTGATAAGAAAAGAATTGCTCATTATAAGGAGATGCTTCGTCCATTAAATCTCGGGTTAGAAGATAAGATGCATACGCAAGTAGGGCTACTATCTGGAGGACAACGACAAGCTTTATCCCTATTAATGTCTACCATGACACCAATTGACTTTTTAATCTTAGATGAACACACGGCAGCATTGGATCCTAAGACGGCAGAAATTATCATGCAATTAACTGACCAAATTGTAAAAGAAAAGAAGTTGACTACCATTATGGTGACCCACAACTTACGATATGCAGTAGAATATGGCAATCGCCTCTTAATGATGCATCAGGGCAATATTATTATGGATAAACGAGACCAAGATAAGCAAACTATTGCAGTAGATGAGATTATGACAGTCTTTAATGAAATTAGTATAGAATGTGGGAATTAATGATGGAGAGAGATCAGGAACAATCAATAAAAAAAGGTATTTCTGGAAGTACACTAAAGTTAATTGCAATTATTACAATGTTTATTGATCATTTTGCTGCAATTATCTTAAATCGTGTTCTTGCAATGAGGAATGCTGTAGATTTGTCTATGTATACAACGGAACAAGTAGATCGATTTATTGAGGTGAGTTATAGAATTTATGATATAAATGTGGCAATGCGCTGTATTGGAAGAGCTGCCTTTCCGATTTTTTGCTTTTTGTTAGTAGAAGGAATGGGATATACCCGCAATAAGATGAAGTATTTAGGGCGATTGTTTATATTCGCACTGATTTCTGAAATTCCATTTAATTTAGGATTTTTAGATTCCGTATGGGGTTCTTCCTTCCAGAATGTATTCTTTACACTATTCATAGGAGCCTGTGCCATTGCACTTATGGAACAAGTTAGGGAACTCAAGCACTTGAATCAAATCATGAAAGTCTTATCTATGATGGCCATTGTGGCACTTGCTATGATTCTTGCATGGTTCACGGAAACTGATTATGGTGCATATGGAGTCTTAACCATTGCAGTCATGTATTTCTTAAGGGGCAAATATACCCTGCAAGGGTTTGCAGGGTGTAGTGTATTAGCTGTTATGGATTTGCTTGAAGCATATGCATATCCGACTACCATTTTATTCCATTTTTATAATGGTAAGAGAGGATGGAGCTTGAAGTATTTCTTCTATTTCTTCTATCCGGCTCACATTTTGTTCCTCTATGGAATATGGGTTATTTTTTCGTAGTATATTTTTCTTCACAATACTTGCAACGATAGACTTCTTTTCCTTTATCCGTCAATTGGAAAATATGAGGAAGTTCTTGTTCAATAGAAGTAATGCAACGAGGATTGCTACACTTAATAATATCGGTAATTTCTTTGGGGAGAGAAAGTTGGCGTTTTTCAACAATCTCCCCGTTTTGAATTACATTAACGGTAATGGTATGATCAATATAACCAAGAACATCCATATTTAATAAATCAATAGGACACTCTACTTTTAAGATATCTTTACGTCCCATGGCATTGCTTCTTGCATATTGAATAATGGCGCTAGTACACTTTGATTTATCTAGTTGTAATTGGTGAAAGACGGTTAAGCTTGTTCCAGCCTTAATATGGTCTAATACAAATCCTTCTTCAATCTGTCCAACATTTAACATATAATCTATTATCCTTTCTAAGGTGCGAGATTTAATAAGGTAAGAATAAGTGCCATTCGAACATAGACACCATACTGAACTTGTTTAAAGTAAGCAGCTCTAGGGTCATCGTCTACTTCCACTGCAATTTCATTTACACGAGGGAGTGGATGAAGCACCAACATATCATCCTTGGCAAGAGCCATTTTTTCACTATTTAAGATATAGAAATCTTTCAATCGAACGTAATCTTCCTCATTAAAGAAACGCTCTTTTTGTACACGAGTCATATAAAGTAAATCAAGCTCTGGCATAACTTCATCTAAACTGATTACTTCCTTATATGGTATATTATTTTTCTTTAAAATATCTTCTCGAATATATCCAGGAATTCGTAATTCCTCAGGTGAAATAAAGATAAAGTTAATATTAGGATAACGAATGAGTGCATGAATCAGTGAGTGCACGGTTCGTCCAAACTTTAAATCCCCACAGAGTCCAATGGTAAAATCATGAAGACGTCCCTTTAAAGCGCGGATTGTTAATAAATCGGTAAGAGTCTGGGTGGGGTGTTGGTGACCGCCATCACCTGCATTTATAACAGGAATAGATGATTTGGTAGAAGCCACCATGGGAGCACCTTCTTTGGAATGGCGCATGGCACAAATATCAGCGTAGCAAGAAATCATACGAATGGTATCAGAAACACTTTCGCCTTTTGAGGCAGAAGAGGACAATGCATCTGAAAAGCCAAGAACAGTCCCTCCTAATTGGTACATGGCAGATTCAAAGCTTAACCTTGTTCGCGTACTAGGTTCATAGAAACAGGTGGCCAGTTGCTTGCCAGCACATATGTGAGCATACTGTTGTGGGTTGGCTTCAATCTTAGTAGCAAGATTAAATAAGTCATCTAACTCCTTCGTTGTAAAGTCCAATGGACTCATTAAATGTTTCATATAATAGACTCCTTTCCTTTTTCAAAAAGCATACCATAATGAACTCTTAGATTCAATCTCTAAATCGTAAATATTAGAAATCTGTCAATTAAAATGAAAGTGCCATAATAAAAAAATCATAAGATTTGCGGGTATTTATCTTGCAAGCAAGTAAGCAATAAGATATAATGAGAGCACTTAGGGAAACAAGAAAGAAATGGAGATAAAGATGACAATACCAACACCACATATTGAATCAAAAGCAGGTGACTTTGCACGAACAGTATTAATGCCAGGAGATCCTTTACGAGCCAAGTTTCTAGCGGAAACATTTTTAGAAAATCCGAGACTTGTGAATAATGTGCGAGGAATTCATGGTTACACGGGAACTTACGGTGGAAAAGAAGTATCCGTTATGGCAAGTGGAATGGGGATGCCATCCATAGGAATTTATTCTTATGAATTGTATCATGCATATAACGTGGAGCAAATCATAAGAATTGGAACTGCAGGTGGCCTTACTGAGGAAGCGAAAATCCGAGATATTGTATTTGGAATGGGCGCTTGTACCAATTCGAACTATGTGAATCAATATCAATTACCAGGTCACTATGCACCTATTTGTTCCTATGACCTATTGAGAGAAGCAATTACCGTGGCAGATTCCATGCCAGAAGTTACTTACCATGTAGGAAACTTAATCTCTTCTGACACGTTCTATGATGATAATAATTCGGGCACTGTTTGGAGCAAAATGGGGGTTTTAGCAGTGGAAATGGAAGCAGCGGCTCTTTATATGACTGCTGCACGAGCAGGTAAGAAGGCACTTGCAATTTGTACTATTTCTGACAACTTAGTGACAGGAGAAACTACTACATCACAGGAACGTCAGACAAGCTTACAAGCAATGATGAAGATAGCCCTTGATATTGCATAGATTATTATTCGCTCTATAGAGATTACCATGGGAAAGTATCAGAGATGATACTTTTTCCATGTACGGGTATAGAGAAGACAAGTGATATTATATACTAGAGTAATTACATTCTATGAGCCCTAATTACTAGATGAGAGAGGCAGGGTATTAATATGGAACTAGATATGACCAAAGGAGCACCCTTAAAATTAATCATTAAGTTTATGATTCCACTTGTAATAGGTAATGTATTTCAACAATTTTATAGTATGACAGATACCATTTTAGTTGGTAATTTTGTAGGAGTGAATGCACTTGCAGCTGTGGGGGCTACTGGTACGATTATGTTCTTAATTCTAGGTTTTATACAAGGCTTAACCACTGGATTCACAGTACTTACTTCTCAGCGATATGGAGCTGGTGACTATGAGGCTATGCGCAAAAGCGTAGGGAATGGTATGATCCTATCTGCCATTATTATTGTAATTTTTACCATTATAAGCGTAATGGGAATGGACTGGCTATTGCACTTAATGAATACACCTGAAGATATTTATGATGATGCAAGAACGTATATTATTATTATTTGCTATGGAATTGTGGCCAGCGTACTGTATAATATGTCGGCTAGTGTTTTACGTGCCATTGGAAATAGCAAGGTTCCATTATACTTTCTGATTATGTCAGCAGTTTTAAATATTGGGCTTGATATTTTGTTTATTAAATACTTTGCTATGGGAGTGGCAGGAGCTGGTTGGGCAACTGTGCTAGCACAAGGAATCTCTGGATTATCTTGTATTATCTACATATGGAAAAAGGTTCCAATTCTAAAATTGACCCAAGAAGATTTCCAGATTAGCCAAAAGATTGTACGAATCCAGCTTCGCATTGGCATTCCTATGGCTTTGCAATTTTCCATTACGGCAGTGGGAACGATTATGGTACAGAGCGTATTAAATATGCTTGGCTCCACAGCAGTGGCTGCATATACGGCAGCGTCTAAGATTGAACAATTGATTACGCAACCGTTTTTTGCGGCAGGATTTACCATGGCTACCTACGGTGGTCAGAATAAAGGGGTTAATCAGATTAAGAGAATTAGGCAAGGTGTGAAGATTACATTCCTCATCACCTCCATCTATGCTGTAATTGCAGCAATCTTTGCCATTGCAACAATGCCAGTTCTCTTACAACTATTTATAAGAGAAGATTATGAGTTGATTTTACCTTATGCAACTACATACATTACTTTGTCTAGTTTATTTTACATACCGCTAGTAGGGATTTTTGTGTACCGTAATGTTTTACAGGGGTGCGGGTTTGCAATGGTTCCTATGTTTGGAGGGGTAGTGGAATTAGTATCTAGAATGGTAGTTGCTATTATTGCAGCAAGGCTCATGAGCTTTACAGGAGTTTGTCTTGCGAATGGAATCACATGGTTGGTAACTGCGATCTATTTAATTATCTCTTATACGATTCTTATGAGAAGAGAACAAGATGTAGGAGACATGGAAATAGGAGATGCGGGATAGAAAAGGTGGTTAGCAGATGACATATAAGCAAGCAATGGAATATGTAGAAGAGGTGAGCCAGTATGGAAGTGTGCTCGGTCTTGAGAGTATGCAAAGATTACTAGCTTATTTTCACAATCCTCACAAACAATTAAAGTGCATTCATGTGGCAGGTACCAATGGGAAAGGTTCTACCATTGCTTTTTTATCGGCAATACTCATGGGAGCAAAGTATCGAGTGGGACGATATGTATCCCCAACGATTTCCTCCTACTGCGAGCGAATTCAAGTGAATGAAAGAACTATTTCACAGAAGAAACTTGCCTTTTATATGGAACAAGTAAAAGAAGCTTGTGAATATCTTGTAGAATCAGGATATTCTCACCCAACAATCTTTGAAATTGAAACAGTAATTGGATTTTTGTATTATGGTGAGCAAAAATGTGATATTATTCTATTAGAAACGGGATTAGGCGGAAGGTTAGATGCAACTAATGTAATTGAATCACCTCTTGTCTCTGTAATTACGGCTATTAGTATGGATCATATGACATTTTTAGGGGATACCATAGAAGCTATTGCAAGGGAGAAGGCGGGTATTATTAAGACTGGTTGTCCAGTGGTGACCTGGGAACAAAGCCCAGTCATTGATCGGGTGATTAGAGAGATAGCGTGTCAACAAAAAGCTCCCCTTTATTGGTGTAAGAAAGAAGAATATACAAGTTATCGCCAATTCAAGCAGAAACAAGTATTTACCTATGGAACTTATGGAAAGATGGAGATTACCTTACTAGGCAAACATCAAGTTACTAATGGAATACTTGCCTTAAAAACAGTAGAAGTATTGGGTGAGCTAGGATACCAAGTGACGGAAGATGCAATTAAGCAAGGATTATATAAAGCAAAGTGGTTTGGACGATTCACTCAGATTGGGAAAGGACCAGACGTATATATAGATGGAGCACACAATGTGGATGCAGCAATGAAGTTAGTAGATGCTCTTGAGGATTATTGGAAAGAGAAAGAAATCCTCTATATTGTGGGAATGTTACGCGATAAGGAATGCGACAAAGTTTTAGAAATAACAGCTCCCTATGCATCACAGATTATTACCATTACACCACCTAATCAGCCTCGTGCCATGCACGCTTATGAATTAGCACAAGTGGCTCAATGTTATCATAGAAGTGTGACAGCAGCAGATAGTATTTTAGAAGCAGTGGAAATGAGTTATTTATTAGCGAAGAAGGAACATATGATTCTAGCATTTGGCTCCTTGACCTTTCTAGGAGCATTTAGTGAATTAATACGTAATAGGAGAAGTTAAATAGATGAATCAAGAAAAAGTGGAACATGCAATTGCTTTATTACTAGAGGCAATGGGAGAAGATCCAACGAGAGAAGGCTTAGTAGATACACCCAATCGCATTGCTAGAATGTACGAAGAAATCTTCGAGGGAATGGGAAAGACTGCAGAGGAGCATTTAAAGAAACGCTTTCAAGTAACCAGTAACGAAATGGTACTAGAGAAAGAGATTCTCTTCCACTCTATGTGTGAGCATCATTTCATGCCGTTTTTTGGGTGTGCCCATGTTGCGTACATTCCTAATGGAGAAGTAGTGGGGATTAGTAAGTTAGCTAGAACGGTGGAAGTTTATGCCAGAAGACCACAGATTCAAGAGCAAATGACTGCCCAGATTGCAGATGCGATTATGAAATATTTACAGCCAAAAGGCGTTATGGTTATGGTGGAAGCAGAACATATGTGTATGTCTATGCGAGGAGTGAAGAAATCAGGCAGTCAGACGGTTACTATAGCAACACGAGGCGAATACGAAGAGAAAGAATCCCTAAGAAATGAATTCTTTGCCATGGTTCGCTCCTAGGTGGATGAAGTGATGAAGCAAGTGAATCAAATCATGCAAATGCAAGAATATAGAGAATGCTACGATGCTATTTGGCAACTAGAAATGGAACGTCCCTATTGTAAACATGATATGGGACATTTTCTAGATGTGGCAAGAATCGCTTGTATAATGAAAGAAGAGCGGGGATTGTCTATTCCAAGAGAAGCTATTTATATGGTAGGTATCCTACATGATATCGGTCGCCATTTACAATATAGAGAAGGAATTCCTCATGAAATAGCAAGTGCAAAGATTGCTAGAAATTTATTAGAAACCATTGCATACGATCCTTCGTCTACAGAGGAAATTGTAAAAGCTATAGAAAGTCATCGTAATAAAATGGTTGCAAATACCAATACGTTTGCAGGGATTATATACGATGCAGATAAAGCAAGTAGAGCGTGTTATGATTGTAAAGTACAAGATAAGTGTAATTGGAGCCATGAGAAGAAGAATCTTGAAATTAAGTATTAAATTGAACTAACTTTGAGCGAGAAAGGAAAAACTCTTAAATGATAATAGGAAAGAAAGAGTATGATTTTAATCGTCACACCCATGTAATGGGAATCTTAAATGTAACACCAGATTCTTTTTCCGATGGTGGATGTTACAATGACGTGGAAAAGGCTTGTATACGAGTAGAAGAGATGATTGCCCAAGGGGCTGATTTCATTGATATTGGTGCGGAATCTACGAGGCCTGGACACAGTGTAGTTGAAGAAGCTGAAGAATTAGAGCGTTTATTGCCAGTAATTGAACGTATCAAAAGAGAGTACGAGATTCCCCTTTCTCTCGATACATATAAAGGGAATGTTGCAAATTATGGAATACAAGCAGGTGTGGACCTCATTAATGATGTATGGGGATTACAACATGATGAAGTAATGGGAACAGTGATTGCACAAAGCGGAATTCCATGCGTCTTAATGCATAATCGAAAAAATGGGCATTACACTGATTTTATGGTGGACGTTACGGAGGATATGAGGACCTTAATTCATAGAGCCAAGGAAACAGGAATTGTAAAAGACCAGATTATATTAGATGTGGGAATTGGATTTGCCAAGACTTATGAGCAGAACTTGACTATACTGAATCGGTTAGGTGAATTTTCACAGTTTGGTTATCCCTTATTATTAGGAACTTCCCGCAAATCAGTTATTTATCGTACGTTACAAAGTGTTCCAACAGATTGCTTAGAGGGAACTCTTGCTACAACAGTGTGCGCAGTTATGAACAGATGTGGATTAGTCCGCGTTCATGATATTGCTGAAAATGTTCGTACCATACGAATGGCCGAGGCAATTAGAGAGGAAAGTGGCACGTAAATGGATGTGATTAAGATTGAGGATTTAGAAGTGTTTGCCCATCATGGAGTGTTAGAAGAGGAAACAAGAAATGGACAAAAATTCTATGTAAATGCCAAGCTCTATACTAAGACAAGGGCAGCAGGAATCAGGGATTCCTTGTACCACTCTACCCATTATGGAGAGGTATGTGAATTCATTACCAATCATATGAAAGAGCATACATACTTACTCATTGAACGCGTAGCAGAAATGTTGGCACAGGGGATTTTAATAGATTTCCCCAACCTCCGTGGGATTACCATTGAAATACGAAAGCCATATGCTCCTATTCCTCTACTGTTTAAATCGGTATCAGTGGAAATTACAAGATGTTGGCATCAGGTCTATGTGGCGGTGGGATCCAATATGGGGAATTCTTATGAATATATTCAAGAAGCAGTAGATAAGATTCAAAGAGATGGCTTATGCAAGGGAGTGCAAGTATCCCAATTAATTAAGACAAAGCCATACGGAGGAGTGGAACAAGATGATTTTGTAAATGGTGTCATGCAATTAGAAACGCTATATGAGCCACTAGAATTCTTACATAAGTTACAAGAAATAGAAGAGGAAGCCAATCGGGAACGTGTGATTCATTGGGGCCCTAGAACTTTAGATTTAGATATCTTATATTACGATAATGAGATTCTATATTCTAAAGAACTTACGATTCCTCATTACGATATGTTAAATCGTGACTTTGTACTACGACCTTTGGCACAATTAGACCCTTACGTATTACATCCTATTGAGAAGAAGACAAGTGAGAGATTGCTACAGGAGTTAGAACAGAAATTACAAATAGAAACAGAATAAATGGGGGTGATAGAAGTGGATTTACTACAAATAAGAGATGAAATTGATCAGATTGATCAAGAATTAGTTCGGTTATATGAGAAAAGAATGGACATTGTAGAAGCGGTAGCTCAGTATAAGATTCAAACAGATAAACCAATATTCGATAAGGAGCGAGAATTACAAAAGTTAGCCGCTGTATCGGAGCAGGCACAAAATCCATTTAATGCATTTGCCATTGAACAATTATTTGAACAGATTATGACCATGAGTCGAAAACTGCAATATGAATTATTAGCAAAACATGGAAAAGGCTATGTGGAGCATTTTCAAACAATGGAGAGGGTGAATAAAGAAAAAGCCAAGGTGATTTTCCAAGGAGCTATTGGAGCATACTCAGAAGTAGCCATGAAACAATATTTTGGAGAAGAAGTAGATGCGTACAGTGTAGAAACATTTAAAGATGCTATGAGTGCAATTCAAGAGAAGAAAGCAGACTTTGCAGTGTTACCAATTGAGAATTCTTCTGCTGGTACTGTTAATGAAATCTATGACCTATTAGTGGATTATGAAATCTATATTGTGGCAGAACAAGTTATACAAGTGGAACATTATCTCTTAGGTATAGAAGGAAGTTCTATAGACAGAATTGAACGTGTCTATTCTCATGCACAATCGCTTATGCAAAGTGCTAGATTTCTAGACTATCACCCACAGTGGCAGCAGATTAGTATGAAGAATAATGCATTTGCCACACAAAAAGTAGCACAAGATGCAGATGTTTCCCAAGCAGCCATTGCAAGCAAACAGGCAGGAGAGCTATATGGTTTAGTACCATTACAAGCAGCAGTTAATGATAATCCAAACAATGCTACTCGTTTTATTGTAATCGCCAATGAGAAATGTTCTTTAGAAGGTGCGAAGAAGATTAGTGTATGCTTTGAAGTACCACACACAAGCGGTTCGCTCTATCGCGTGTTATCACATTTTATTTATAACAACCTAAATATGACTAAAATTGAAAGTCGTCCTGTTGGTGGTAAGAACTGGGAGTATCGATTTTTTGTAGATTTTGAAGGATGTCTTAGAGATAGCGCAGTACAGAATGCACTTCGCTCCATTCAAGATGAGGTGAAATACCTTAAAATACTTGGAAATTATTAGAAGTTTTTACATGGATTTGCTAGACGTACGGATTTCATTGTAATTAAATAAGAGAAAAGGGCAGGTAGGATTGATGAATAAAACAGAGATGGTTCTCTACGGAACTGGACAGTCAACTATAATGGATGCAATATGGCAATTAGAGGAGTGTAGAAGGAACGGGAATGATAAGGAGAAACATAGGGCAATTTATAGTACCTTTATAAAAGAGTTAATTCAATTTGCACATACCTATGGATTTCACGGAAATCTTTATCATGGTTATTTAACACATTTCATAGTAACCGATGAAAATCCCTTTAGTTATGGTTGTGAAAGGCATGGGCAGGAAATAGGAAACTTGCAGCAGCTGGCAGAAGAAGATTGTAGAATTTGGCAGTGGTACTATGCATATGATTTTAAAGCATTAGATGAATTGTTTGAAACGTCCTATGCAGAAGTATTAACTACATATGAACCTAGTAATGTGGGGGCTAGTTGTTATCCTGATGATGTGGTAAGAGCCATTGGACAATTATCTGTGAAGCTTGCTAGTTGTAGAGAAGTTAAGGACTTCATCCACTCTATAAAGGGATTTTATAATACATATGGTGTTGGTCAAATGGGCTTGCATATGGCATTTCGTATTGGAAGGAAAGGGCAAGAAGTTGCGTTAGAACCCATAGCACAAGTGGAACAGGTGGGATTAGAAGATTTAATTGGATATGACATACCAAAGCAAAAGCTAATTGAGAATACAGAATCATTTCTAACAGGAAAAAAAGCAAATAATTGCTTGCTATTCGGAGATGCAGGAACAGGAAAGTCTTCTAGTATAAAAGGCATATTAAATGAATATTATTCCCAAGGACTACGTATGATTGAAGTATACAAGCATGAATTTCAAAGTTTAAATGATGTGGTTGCACTAATAAGAAATCGTAATTATAAGTTTATTATTTATATGGATGATTTAAGTTTTGAAGAATTTGAAATTGATTATAAGTACTTAAAAGCTGTTATTGAAGGTGGATTGGAAGATAAAGCAGATAATGTATTAATCTATGCTACCTCCAATCGACGTCATTTAATACGTGAGAATTTTCGGGATAAAGAAGAGTACCATGAAGATTTACACGGGAGCGATACAGTACAAGAGAAATTATCCCTTGCAGCACGGTTTGGTGTATCTATTTATTTTGGCGCTCCAAACCGAAAAGAATTTCACGCAATTGTAAAAGGACTTGCAAAGCGGTACCACCTTGAGAAGTCAGAAGAAGAATTGTGTATGGAAGCAAATCAATGGGAACTAGCTCACGGTGGATTATCTGGGAGAACTGCACAACAATTTATGAACTACTTACTAGGTAAGCAAGGGATAAAGGAGAGTGAAGAACATGGCAATTAAAACATTTGCAGCCATTAATATTGGTTCATATGAATTAACTATGAAAATATTTGAACATTCTCCAAGAATTGGCATGAGAGAGATTGACCACATACGCCATAAGATTGATCTAGGCGCCAATATGTATGATAAGGGGACCATTCCCTATACCAATGTGGAGGAAATGTGTCGCGTACTTGGAGAATTTGTAGGGATTATGAATGCATATCATGTGGAGGAATATCGAGCATATGGAACAAGTGCCATGCGAGAGACGAAGAACGCACTCTTAATTCTTGAACAAATTCGTATTAAAACGGGATTGACTGTTACAGTAGTAGCTAACTCAGAACAGCGATTTCTAGATTATAAATCCATTCTATTTAAAGGCAATCCATTTAAAAAGCAGATGGAAAAAGGAACAGCTATTGTAGATATTGGTGGTGGTAGTATACAAATCTCCCTATTTGAACAAGGCACTCTTGTTACCACACAAAATATTCGGTTAGGTGTGTTACGCTTACGCGATAAGGTGTTTAAGCTAAAGCCTAGCCAAGACCAAATTGAAGGTCTGGTAGATGAGCTCATTATGAATCAACTATTTGCTTTTAAGAAGTTGTATTTAAAAGAGAGAGAAATTACTACCATGTCTATTGTAGATGATTATGTTTCTGTTTTATATCCAAGGGAACATATACTACAAGAATTTAGTGATGAGATTAAAGTAGAACAATTCTATGAATTTGTAGCTAGTTTAAAGGCTAAAGGTAAAGAACAATTAAGCAGGGAATATCAGGTGGATGATGATACGCTCATTCTCCTATATATGGCAGCACTTATTGTGAAAAAGATTGCCAACATCTTAAATGTACAAACAATTTGGGCATCAGGTGCTACCTTGTGCGATGGAATTGCTTACGAATACGCTCATGATAATCGTTGTATTCCTAATCTCCATAACTTTGAACAAGATATTCTCCATTCTGCACTACAAATGAACAAGAAATATGAGGTGAGCAAGAAGCGGGCAGAGGCAGATGAAGCCAATGCCATTACCATCTTTAAAGCTATGAGAAGAATTCATGGGTTAGGGGAGCGAGAATTACTCTTGTTGCGATTAGCAGCTATTTTGCATGATACAGGTAAATATATTAGCCTTTCTCTAGTAGGGGAATGTTCCTATAGTATTATTACAGGAACGGAAATTATTGGATTATCCCATAAAGAGCGAATTATGGTAGCATGTATGGCAAAATATAATCATGTAGATTTTGAATATTATAATATGATGTCCAAAGTACATCCAATTGACCAGGAAACATACTTAACTATTTCAAAATTAACGGCAATTCTACGCGTGGCTAGTGCACTGAATAAAAGTCATAAACAAAAATTTAAAGAAGTGAAAGCAACCTTAAAAGACAATCAACTATTCATTCGTGTTATGACTCATGAAAATATTATACTAGAACGAGGCCTAATGGAAGAAAGAAGTAAGTTGTTTGAGGATGTATTTAGTGTGACAATTTCATTAAGTCAAAAACGAAATGTATAGAAAGCCATATAAGGAGAAAATTGTGGAACATAAAATAAGTTATAAAGATGTGAAGTATTATAATAATCGAGAATTAAGCTGGTTATTATTTAACAAGCGAGTGTTAAGTGAAGCGAGAGATAAGACTATTCCCCTATTGGAACGAGTAAAATTCCTGAGTATTACATCTTCCAATTTAGATGAATTCTTTATGGTGCGAGTAGCCTCTTTAAAAGATATGGTCAATGCCCATTATACCAAACCTGATATGGCAGGGTTGACCCCTAAGGAACAATTAGCTAAATTAAATGATGCAACACATCAACTTGTGACCCAACAATATAGCACATTCAACCGTTCTCTACTCCCTTTACTTAAAAACGAAGGGATTGAACTAGTGCAAGAACAAGATGTGTTAACGCGTGAAGAACAAAAGTATCTAGATCGATACTTCATGGATAACGTATATCCGGTATTAACTCCAATGGCAGTTGATTCTTCCAGACCATTTCCTCTTGTGCGGAATAAAACACTTAATATTGGAGCACTTATTCAGAAAAAAGGGCAAGAAGAAATCGATTTTGCAACGGTACAAGTGCCAAGTGTATTGCCACGGTTAGTTCGGATTCCGAATAAAAAGTCAGGAGTGACCAAGCTGATTTTACTAGAAGAAGTGATTGCACATAATATTCATATGTTGTTTTCCAACTACGAAGTTGTTTGTGCACATCCATTTCGCATTATGAGAAATGCGGATCTTACCATTGAAGAAGATGAGGCAGCAGACTTATTAAAAGAAATTGAGAAACAGCTCAAAAAGCGCCAATGGGGTGAAGTGATTCGTCTAGAAGTAGATGCCAACATGGATAAAAGATTACTTACTATTTTGAAAAAGGAATTACAGATTCATAGGGATGATATTTACTCCATTTCGGGACCTCTTGATTTAACTTTTCTAATGAAATTAACTGGATTAGAAGGATATGATCATCTAAGAAATGAACCGTACCGATCACAACCTGTACCTGCACTCCTACCAGATTACTCTATTTTTGAGACAATACAAAAGCAAGATGTTTTATTACACCATCCTTATGAAACTTTTCAACCAGTTATTGACTTTATTCGCCAGGCTGCCAAAGATCCAGACGTATTGGCAATCAAGCAGACTCTTTACCGAGTGAGTGGCAATTCACCAATTATTACAGCATTGGCACAAGCGGCCGAAAATGGGAAACAAGTAACGGTACTAGTAGAGCTGAAAGCACGTTTTGACGAAGAAAATAATATTGTATGGGCAAAAAAATTAGAACAATCAGGTTGCCATGTAATCTATGGATTAGTGGGTCTTAAAACCCACAGTAAAATTACTCTCATTGTAAGACGTGAAGATGAAGGGATACGTCGGTATGTACATCTTGGCACAGGTAATTATAATGATGCAACAGCAAAATTATATACTGACATGGGCTTACTTACTTGTGATGTGGCAATTGGAGAAGATGCGACCGCAGTATTTAATATGTTATCGGGATATGCAGAACCCATGTCTTGGAATAAATTAACCATTGCCCCTATTTGGTTAAAAGATAGATTCTTAGATTTGATTCGTAGAGAAACAGAACATGCGAAGAATAATTTACCAGCTCATATTATTGTAAAAGTAAATTCCTTATGTGACAGAGATGTCATTGCCGCTCTGTATAAAGCAAATGCAGCAGGTGTGACCATTGATTTAATTGTAAGAGGTATCTGTGCACTTAAGGTGGGAATACCAGGAATTAGCGACCGTATTACAGTGCGCTCAATTGTGGGAAATTACCTGGAACATAGTCGTATTTTCTATTTTGAAAATGCAGGGCGAAGTGAAGTTTATCTATCGAGTGCAGATTGGATGCCTCGTAACTTAGAACGCCGTGTGGAGATTCTCTTTCCAATTGAAGACCCTACATTAAAAGCTCAGGTAAAAGAAATTCTAGACATTCAACTTCGAGATACGGTAAAGGCACATATCATGCAAGCAAACGGAAGTTATGAGAAGGTTGATAAGAGAGGGCGAGAAATACTTAATTCACAATTATATTTCTGTGAACAATCTATGAATCATGCAAGTGATATTGCACAGGAAAGAAAAGAAAGTTATAATAAAAGAGTATTCATACCAGAAGTGAATACAACAGAAGAGTAAGAGGATAATTCATTGATTAGATTAGTAGCCACCGATGTGGATGGAACGTTAGTGCAAGATTCAGCCAAGGATGTATATCCAGAGTTGATTGAGATATTTAAAAAGTTACAAGAGAAGGGAGTGGTGATATCTGTTGCCAGTGGAAGACAATATTATAGCTTAAGGCGAATGTTTAGAGAAATGGGTGATTCGATCCTCTACATTGCTGAGAATGGTGCACACATTGTCTATGAAGGCAAAACAATTGAAGCAACAGCCATGGATCCTGTTATTGTTAGAAGGATTATTCGGGATGCACGTGAATTAAATGAGCAGTATCATTTGATTGTGTCAACACCACAAGGTTCTTATATAGAATCAAGAGATGAATACTTCCATGACTTGATTGCCAATTCGTATTGTAATAAAGTCGAAGTCTTAGATGATGTACTGGCAACCCCTCTTTCTATTATAAAGATATCAATTTTTTGTAGGGAGGGTATGAGAGCAATTGCCGAGAGTGCATTTATTCCAAAGTGGAAAGATGATGTAAAGGTGTGCATGGCAGGGGAGCAATGGCTTGATTTCATGGATTTATCAGTGGATAAGGGGCATGCTCTTGTAAAAACCCAAGAGAAATTTGGGATTTCACGAGAAGAAACAATGGCTTTTGGAGACAATAACAACGATGTTGGTCTATTAACACAGGCAAGTGAAAGTTATGCAGTAGAAAGTGCTGTAGCAGAAGCAAAGGACGCAGCAAAGTACTTATGTCAGTCGTATCAAGAAAAGGGCGTGTATCAAGTATTAAAGGAGAGGTTTTCGGTAATGTAGCAAATTGTGTATAAGGAGGGGACAGAATGATTTATACCATTAAGAATGATTATATCAGTGTAAGTGTAAACAGTTTTGGAGGGATGTTACATTCTATTCAAGAAACAGATGGATTTGAATATATGTGGGAAGGTCATGAGCAAATCTGGCCAGAGCGTGATATGGTTATCTTTCCATATATTGCTCGTTTGTTTGATGGACGATATGAGTGTCAGGGGCGCATTTATGAAATGGATATTCATGGATTTGCCAAAGACCATCATTTTGAAGTAGAAAGTAGTTCTAAAGAATCTATTTGGTTTAAGTTAAGTTATAGTGATGAAACATTAGAACAATATCCATTTTTCTTTGTATTTAAAATTGGCTACCAATTAGATAAAAATCACATTCGTATTTGTTATGAGATTGCAAATGAAGGCAAAGAAACTATGTATTTTGGGGTAGGTGGACATCCAGGTTTCCGTATTCCTATGGATCATGGAGAGTTTGAAGATTATTATCTAGAATTCAAAGAAGAAGGGCAGCCAAAACGAATTGGTATGAGTAAGTCCTTGCTAAGAACAGGAGAAGATACACCTTTTCCATTGGAAGGTGGACGACGGATTTCATTACACCATGATTTATTTGATGAAGATGCTATTTTATTAAAGGATATGTGTAAAACAGTGACTTTAGCATCAGAGCAGTCTAAGCGAAGTCTTACACTTACGTACCCAGATATGAATTATTTGGGAATATGGCATGTGCCAAATACCAAGGCTGAATATGTTTGCCTAGAACCATGGACATCGCTACCTTCTTGTGACGGAGCAATTAATGTATTAGAGAAACAACAAGATCTCATTGCATTAGAACCAAATGGAGTATATGAGAATACATGGCAGATTTCTATTCGATAATGGAAAACCTAAATATTTGCTAGAAAGGAAGAATGGGATGAATGAATATGATGATCGAATACTAATGTGTTTTTTGAGAAAACAACTGCAGTTATTTCCAGAAAATGTAGTGGAGAATATAGAAGAAGCAGAAATATTTCTAGAAGAGAGTATGGCAGTAGTAGTAGAGAATTTAGAAGAAGTGTGGGAATATTTCCAGGAGCAAGGCATTGACCTTTCTGGCACTTCACAGGAGGATTTAGCATCTGCTTGCGAAGTATTTGAAGTAGGTGATGGAAGGTATCTAATCGTTGAGGGTTAGAAAGCCAAAGTGTTCTAATAGTTCTAAAACACCATCTTCTTCATTAGAGCGAGATAAGATGTAATCAGCGGCAGCTTTGACGGTTTCAGTTGCATTTCTCACAGCACAGCCAGTACCAGCAGCATGTAACATAGACAAATCGTTCTCGGCATCGCCTACTGCATAAGTGTCTTCATCTGTTAGGTGAAAGTAATCACGAAGGAAAGTCACAGACTTTCCTTTTCCTGCGTTTGCAGAGAAAATCTCAAGATAGGATGGATTGGAAAAGGAAGTAGTAATATGCGTACCAATTTCCTTAGTCAGTAATGCTGCAAAGGCTTCTAAAGGTTCCGCATTGTCAAGGTTAATGGCGATTAACTTAGAAACATCAGAATGAAGTACGTTGCTGATTGGGTGACTGATGATGGTTTCTAAGATGACACTTCTAGTATAGTATGCAAGTTCTCTACTGTTATAAGGTGTAACAATGATATTATCTTGATACGTTTGAATGTGTAGATTGTTCTCTAGTGCAAGATCTACAATTCTCAGTGCATCGGCATTGGTGATTACTTGGTTGTGCAGTAGTGTTTGTGTGCTACAATGATAGAGCATAGCTCCATTAAAGGCAGAAATATATAGGTTGTCCGAAGTCAGTTGAAGATAACTTTGTGTATCAATAATGCTTTTTAGTGGTCTACCTGATGCTAGTACTAGAACGTGTCCATTATCTAGCATGGTTTGCAATCCCAAGCGTAAACGAGAGGATACATTTTTCTCTTTATTGAATAAAGTGCCATCTAAATCAGTAAATAGTAATTTCATAATAGCAACCATGCCTTTCTTTTCAACCTATCTACTCCAAAACAGTTACGCTTTCTTTCTTAAGTCTTCTAGGATAAAATCAGGTACCATAAGCTTTCCATACCCACAACCTAAGTCAAGTTGGGGCTTTACAGATCCATGAAAATCAGACCCTCCACTTAGTTTTAAGCAGTACTTCTTGGCATATGCCCGTACTTGTCTCTCTTGTGCAGGAGAGTGAGTGCTATAGATGGCTTCAATTCCATCTAGTCCTGCTTCTTTTAGTTCCTGAATTAATTTTTCTACATTTGCATCGCTCATATGATAGAGAAGAGGGTGAGCTAAAATGGCAATACCGCCTACTTGGTGAATCAATTGAATGGCATAAGCAGGTGTAACTTTGTTTCTTGGTACGAAACAAGGGGCGTGGTCGCCAATATAGCGGTCAAATGCTTCTCTAGGAGACCGTACATAACCATACTCTAATAAAAACATGGCAAAATGAGAGCGAGTCATAACAGCATCGGGAAAATCCTGTAACAATTGTGCATAAGTAATGCCAATGCCATGCTCTCGAAGTTTCTGACACATTTTTTCATTGCGAATACAACGTTCCTGTTGAAAAGAAAGGAGTTGTTCTTGAAAAAAAGTATCTTCATACTGAATATCCAATCCAAGAATGTGTATGTCTAATGTATTGTAATGTGTGGAGAATTCAATGCCTGGAATAATTTCAAGAGAAGTACCCTGTGCTGCAGCCATGGCTTCCGAAAGACCAGCTGTAGTATCGTGGTCTGTTAAAGCCATAGCGGAAAGTCCCTTTTCAAGAGCATAATTCACAAGTTCTGTAGGTGTGTACGTTCCATCTGATTCAGTTGAGTGAACGTGCAAATCAATTTGATTCATTAGTTTTCATCATCCTCTTTATCGGCGTTGTATACCGTACGTTTTCTTGCCATTTCATCACTTGCTAAGTATTCATCGTAAGTTGTAATCTTATCAATCATAGAGCCATTTGGTAATAGTTCCATAATTCGATTGGCAGTAGTTTGCACAATCTGGTGATCGTGTGAGGCGAATAATAAGACTCCTTGAAACTTGATCATACCATTATTCAGTGCCGTAATAGACTCCATATCCAAGTGATTGGTAGGCTCATCCATAATAAGTACATTGGAAGCGGAAATCATCATCTTAGAGAGTAAGCAACGTACTTTTTCTCCACCAGATAATATTTTCACCTTTTTCACACCGTCTTCTCCAGGGAATAACATGCGACCTAAGAAACCACGTACATAAGTTACGTCTTTTATAGGAGAATATCCTGTAAGCCAGTCAGTAATGGTTAAGTCATTGTTGAATTCCGCTGTACTGTCTTTTGGAAAATATGCTTGGGAAGTAGTAATTCCCCATTTATACGTACCTTCATCAGGTTCTATTTCCCCCATAAGTATCTTGAACAAGGTGGTTTTAGCTAATTCGTTACCACCCACAAAAGCAACTTTATCCTCTGAATTTACAATAAAAGAAATATTATCTAGGATTTTTTCTCCATTAATGGACTTTGAAATCCCTTCTACCGTTAGAACTTCATTGCCGATTTCTCGTTCTGGTCGAAAATCAATGTAAGGATATTTACGACTGGAAGGGCGGATATCATCTAATTCAATTTTTTCTAATGCTTTCTTTCTAGAGGTCGCTTGTTTTGACTTAGAAGCATTAGCAGAAAAGCGAGAGATGAAATCTTGGAGTTCTTTAATTTTCTCTTCCTTTTTCTTGTTGGCATCTTTCATTTGTTTTACAAGTAATTGACTTGATTCATACCAAAAATCATAATTACCAGCATATAGTTGGATTTTACCGTAATCAATATCCGCTGTGTGAGTACACACTTTATTGAGGAAATAGCGGTCATGGGATACAACAATTACTGTATTCTCAAAGTTAATTAAAAATTCCTCTAACCAAGCAATGGCATCAAGATCTAAATGGTTCGTAGGTTCATCAAGAAGCAAAATATCTGGATTACCAAATAAGGCTTTAGCAAGTAGCACTTTTACTTTTTGGGAACCATCCAAATCATTTACGGTAGAATAGTGGAACTGAGAGTCAATACCAAGTCCATTTAATAGGGTGGCAGCATTAGATTCTGCTTCCCACCCATCCATTTCGGCGAATTCCCCTTCTAATTCACTGGCACGAATTCCATCTTCTTCTGTAAAGTCTTCTTTGGCATAGATGCTATCTTTTTCCTTCATAATCTCATAAAGACGTTGATTACCCATGATGACCACATCAAGAACTTGGTAAGCGTCATATTTAAAATGATCCTGCTCTAGAAACGAAAGGCGTTCGCCTGGTGTAATTACAATATCGCCATTGGATGTTTCTAATTGACCAGATAAAATCTTTAGAAAGGTAGATTTACCTGCACCATTGGCTCCAATGAGACCATAACAATTTCCTTGGGTAAATTTAATGTTGACTTCTTCAAATAGGGCTTTTTTACCAATTCTTAAAGTTACATTATTTGCACTAATCATATATTTCATTCTCCTATCGATTGGTTCAGGTGTCCAAACTATGCATTCCACTTGCTTTGACACCTAAATCATATATTTTGCAATTAAATGAAGGCAAAATTGCCATTCCTTCTCATTCTACAGTAAAATAAAGAATTTGCAAGGGGGAAGAAGAAAAACATTGTGATTGTTGCAAAATATTGCTATAATCTTGTATAGAAAGATAATTCGTAAGACAATATTGTATATGGGAGGGTTTTAGAGGATGAAGAAGACAACTAGTGTTGCTGCAATGCAAAAGATGAAGACAATTACTATGATGTCCATTATGGGGTTAGCAGCTGTTATTTTTGTGGCAGTATGTGTATTAAGCGCAGTAAACGTACGATTAGGGGAAGAGCAAACCTCATTAGTGCTATATGCCAATCAATTTATGGATGGTTCTGCATATTTAACAAATGAAGTAAGAAGCTACGTTGCAACAGGAGATGATGTTCATGAAGAAAATTATTGGAATGAAGTCAATACCCTGCAGAATCGAGAAATTGGGATTGCTGGTATGCAAGAAGTAGGTCTTACACAGGAAGAAGAAGATACTACAGTAGCCATGCAGACATTGTCTAATGAATTAGTGCCACTAGAGAGTGCTGCTATGGATCTGGTGAAGGAAGGCAATCAAGCAGATGCGTTAGAGAGTGTATTTGGTAGTGAATACGAAACAACAATTTCTGAAATTAGTACCTTGCAAGAAGCATTCGTTACCATGATTATTGAGAGAACAGAAACTGAGATTAATGCAGCTGATTTAGGTATGATTATATTAGAAGCCCTATTTTTTATCTTGTTAATTGGCATTGTGATCTTACAGGTTGTAACTGACAGTATTATGACAAAACAATTAATTAAACCTTTAATTGCTTGTTCTGACACAATGATGGAGATTGCCACTGGAAACTTATCAGCTGAAATTGTACATTCAGAAGATACAGTGGAGATGAAGATACTTAGTGAATCAGCTCAGACTATTCTCACGACACTATCAACGATTATATTAGATATTGATGCACAATTATCCAATATGGCAGATGGAGACTTTACGAATAAGTATGAAAGTGTAGATTGTTATGTGGGAGATTTTGAACCAGTCTTACATTCTATTCGTAAACTTAGAAGAGGGTTATCGGATTCTCTAGTCCAAGTAGGGAAAACAACTGCTGAAGTAAATGCAGGTGCAGAACAAGTGTCCGCAGGTGCCATGTCTTTGGCGGATTCTTCAACGGAGCAAGCGGCATTTATAGAAGAATTAGTAGCAACTTTACATGAAATTACCTTAAAGACACAAGAGACAGCGGCAAGTTCACAAGTTGCTAAGGAAGCAAACGGAGAAGCATATCTAGCATTAATGCACAGTAATGAGCAAGTAGGTGAGATGTTGCAAGCCATGGGAGAAATTGAAGAAAAGTCTAAGGAGATCATAGAAATTATTAAGGCTATTGATGATATTACTTTCCAGACAAACATTTTATCGCTGAATGCAGCAATTGAAGCTGCAAGAGCAGGTACCGCAGGAAAAGGATTTGCAGTTGTAGCAGATGAAGTACGTAATCTAGCAACACAATCATCTAATTCATCTCAAAGTATAGCAGAGCTAATCGAAGCAACCGTTCATGTGGTGAATAAGGGAAGTAAGATTGCTCAGGGAACAGCTGATTCCATTGCTATGGTAGGAAAAAGTGCACAAAAGCTTGTTCAAGTAGTAGATGATATTACAAAGAGTGCAGCGGAACAGGCAGAAGCAGCATCAGCTGCTACGGAAGGTGTTTCTCAGATTTCAGATTTGGTACAGACTAATGCAGCTACATCTCAAGAAAGTGCAGCGGCAAGTGAAGAATTATTTAGACAATCCCAATCCTTGGAAGAAGTAGTAGCACAGTTTACATTAATGGAAGAATCTTAATCGTAATTTACTGTAAGAAAATGCTATCAGAAAATACGAGAAACTTCTTGCGAAAGCAGCAGAAATATGATAGAATGAATTTTGTTTAATAAAAGAATTGAGAACGTGGTGGAAATGGAGACTAGTATGGGAACATTAAGAATTGTATTAACCATTATATTTATTATAGTATGTATTGCATTGGCAATACTAGTATTGATGCAAGAGGGAAAGTCAGCAGGGTTAGGAGCTATAAGCGGTGCGACCGAGAGTTATTGGGGTAAGAATAAGGGACGTTCTGTGGAAGGTGCACTTGTAAAGATTACTACATGTCTCGCAGTTGCCTTTATGGTACTGGCGGCAGTGCTGAATATTACAAGATTCTAAGAAACTTGGCACTCTTGAAAAAGGGTGCCTTTTTTGTTATAAGACAGTAAAGATGGAAGGAAGAATTGTGCAGAGTAGTCAAAGAAAGCATACCGTGAAGAAAGAGAAGAAGCGGGTTGAACAGAAAAAACAAAATAAGCATAACAGTCATAAGAAAGAAGTGAAATTAGAATACACAGGAATATTTTCTGCACAAGCAAAAGGGTATGGATTCGTTACAGTGGAAGGTATGGAGGAGGATTTCTTCATTCCAAAACATTGTGTGAATGGCGCCTATCATCAAGATAAGGTGATAATTGTAGAGTTGCCAGAGCAGAGAGGTTCTAGGAAAGAGGCTGAGATTAAAGCAGTTGTGGAACGAAGCTTTACAAAATTAGTCGGAACTTATCAGCAAAGTAAGCATTATGGTTTTGTGGTACCAGATAATCAGAAGATTAGAGATGATATCTTTATTCCATTACCACGTTCCAAAGGAGCAGTGAATGGACATAAAGTTGTGGTGGAGCTAACTAGTTATGGAGTGGGCAGTAAGAGTCCAGAAGGCAAAATCGTTGAAATATTGGGTCATCAAAATGATCCAGGTGTAGATATTATGTCCATTGTAAGTGATTATGATCTTCCTGTGCAATTTAGTGAAAAGGTATTGCATCAGGCCGAACGTGTGGCAAAACCTGTTTCAGATGCGGATGCGGCTAATCGTGTGGATTTGCGTGAACTTTGCATGGTAACAATTGATGGTGAAGATGCTAAGGATTTAGATGATGCAGTTCATGTGAAGGTTACAGAGAGTGGATATGAATTAGGCGTTCATATTGCAGATGTTGCCAATTATATACAAGAGAATTCGGCAATTGATCGCGAAGCAACCTTGAGAGGAACCAGTGTTTACCTAGTAGACCGTGTGATTCCTATGATTCCTCACGCCTTGTCCAATGGGATTTGCTCGTTAAACCAGGGAGAAAATCGTTTGGCACTTAGCTGTGTGATGCAGATTGATTCCCAAGGAACGGTAACTAGTTATGAACTTATGGAATCTCTTATTTGCGTGGATCAAAGAATGACTTATGCTAATGTATCCAAGATTCTTCAAGGAGAAGAGGACTTATGCCAAGAATATAATCAATATGTGGAGATGTTTCATCACATGAAAGAGGTGGCAGAACAATTACGGAAGAGAAGAATGGAACGGGGAACCATTGATTTTGACTTTCCAGAAAGCAAGATTATCTTAGATGACCAAGGTGTGCCCCTCTCTATTAAACCGTATGATAGAAATATCGCTAGCAAAATTATTGAGGACTTTATGTTAGTAGCCAATGAAACAGTAGCACAGCATTTCTTTTGGTTAGAATTGCCCTTTGTATATCGTAACCATGAAAAGCCAGATGGGGAAAAGATCGAAAAACTTGTTACATTTTTAAAGAACTTTGGATATGGAATTAAGACATGGAAAGATGAACTACATCCCAAAGAATTACAAAAGTTATTGTCTAGTATTGAAGGAACGCCAGAAGAATCATTACTTAGTCGATTAATCCTCCGTAGCATGAAGCAAGCACAATATACCACGGAATGTAGTGGACATTTTGGTTTGGCATGTGAATATTATTGCCATTTTACTTCCCCAATAAGACGTTATCCCGATTTACAGATACACAGAATTATTAAGGAACACTTACGGGATAAATTAAAGAAAGAGCGCATTAATCATTACAAAATGAGATTACCTGAAGTAGCCAAACATTCTTCGGCTATGGAAAGACGCGCTGCAGAAGCGGAACGGGAAACTTGCAAGTTAAAGAAAGCAGAATATATGGAAGCACGTATTGGACATGTCTATGAAGGGGTGATTTCTGGAATTACTTCATGGGGAATCTATGTGGAACTTCCAAGTACAGTAGAAGGAATGGTGCACGTTTCTAGTCTAAGTGGTGGATATTATGAGTATAATGATAAGACACATGAATTAAGTTGCAAGGAGAAACACCAGTCTTATCAACTCGGGCAGAAGATTACAATTCAAGTTAAAGGTGTGGATAAGCAAATGAGAACCATTGACTTTATGGTTGCTGCCACAGATTTAGAAGAGGGAGTAGATGAAAAACTATGAAATTAGTGGCAAATAATAAGAAAGCATATCATGATTATTTCATTGAAGATAAATATGAGGCGGGATTGTCTCTTGTTGGAACGGAAGTAAAAGCATTACGCATGGGTAAATGTAGTATTAAGGAAGCGTTTATTCGTGTGGAAAGAGGAGAAGTATTTATTTACGGTATGCATATAAGCCCTTACGAAAAGGGTAATATTTTTAATAAGGATCCTTTGCGTGTAAGGAAATTGCTACTGCATAAAACAGAGATTCGCAAATTAAGTGGTAATTTGGCAGAACAGGGATATACGATTATGCCTTTGCAAGTATATTTTAGTAATGGAAGGGCAAAGATAGAAATAGGCTTGGCAAGGGGGAAGAAGAATTACGATAAACGTCAAACCATTGCAAAGAAGGATCAAAAGCGTGAAATGCAGAGAGAATTTAAGATAAAAAATCTATAAGATATCATTTATATTATGTTTGAGACTACACAAAGAAGTAGTTGTGTGGTAGAATGATATAGATTCAGCCATGTTCTATTTAGAAAGACGCATGGTTCAATAAGGGCTAGTCAAGGTTTCGACGGGGTCTTTGAAGCTGGAGAAGCAAGCCGTTGCGACACGTTAATCGCACAATTGAATTTAAACGCTGACGAAAATTTAGCTTACGCTGCCTAGCGGCAGCTGTCTTACCTAACGCACTCACACGTTAGAATAAGGCATCGACTTTGTGGGAAACGACGTATGGGATGCTCTTAGCATATGGGCGTATTAGGGGCTACTAAATGTACTTGGGTGTTAGCCACTGGGTACAGGAGGGAAAAGTGCCAAGTTTCTTGGCACACAATCGACTAACTAAGCTTGTAGAAGTACAGGGGATGGGGTTTCGGACACGGGTTCGACTCCCGTCTAGTCCATTTTTAGATAAAAGCTAGCAGATAAGATATGATGTATATCTGCTAGCTTTTATTATTTGACAGTATATAATAAATAGCTATGCTATCATATTAAATATAAAGAGTGCTACCGATAGACGGTTAGCCCTTATAAACTCTTAGATTTAATAATCATCCAAGTTTGCGAGGCTGTGGGCGATTATTTTTTATGTGAAATCTTGCATACAAGACCTATAATAGCAACGATTAATATTACTATACGGATATAGAATCATACAGCCAGAATTTCCTATTCAAGGACGCTTTCGCTCCATGGAAATCGTAGCAGTACTAACCGCTTACAGAACAAGCGGTAAGTGCTGACGATTGCCAAGGCCTTTCATAGGAAATGACTGGCTGTAGTTACATACCCGCACAGTCGAGGGTAGAGCCTTTGGCTAGGTCGAGAGAGACGAAGGCTTTCTGGGATGATTGGCTGTAGTTGTATAACCGTATAGTAATGGCAAGGGGTACTGTGTGGAGGTTGTAGACAGAGGCATCTACTTCTTTCTGAACCTTTGCGGTAAGGTATGTGTATTTTCTGGCGAATGCAGGGAAGGAAAACCAACTGTTTGAGCGGAGCGAGTTTTGGTTTTCCTTCCCCAATAAAGCTGAGCCAGAAAATACACATACCAGCAGGTACAGAAAGAATTAGATGCCTCTGGCTACAATGATAATATAGTAGTATCATATTTACCATATTTTTTTAAAATTACGTTGACAATTACTACCAACAAGAGTATAGTGAACACAAAGCAATTATTCAAAGATATTCAAGAGGTAGCAGTCGCTCTAGACACTACCATTCTAAAACAACTCTGAATCATTCCATGCTTTTATTACCAAACAACTAACATTAGAATAGCAAGAATGGCAGAGTGAAG
>JAWXVE010000008.1:0-45616 GCA_044425575.1 Eubacteriales bacterium
AGAAGAATCCGCAGTGCAACATACGGCCCCTTGGTCAAGCGGTTAAGACATCGCCCTTTCACGGCGGTAACACGGGTTCGATTCCCGTAGGGGTCATATTTTTTGTGTTATGGCATATAATATTATATATGGCGTCTTAGCCAAGTGGTAAGGCATGGGACTGCAACTCCCTGAGCACCAGTTCAAATCTGGTAGACGCCTCTTTCAAGATACTTAATTAATAAGTATCTTTTTTTTGACCAATTTGTCAAAATGTGTTACAATATTTAAACATGAATTTAAACATCCAACACATTGGAGAATACGGAAATGGAAGGTAAGAAAATGGGCGAAAGTAATGCAATTATGCATCAACTCCAATCATATGATTCGATTGGCAAGAAAATACGAAGATTAATCACAACGTTGGTGACAACTTTTATTATATTAATTGGTTTGATTTCAGTTGTTTTACTATATTATACAACAGTACATTTGCTGCAAGAATCTCTATTGGAAGCGGCTATTATTTCAGCAGACCGGGCAGAATGGGAGATGACAGCTTTTCAAAATATTGTAGAAGAACTTGGAAGGAATGAAGTATTATCCTATGAAGAATCTGCTGTAGCAGACAAGCAAGCAGTGATAAGCAGGCGTATAGAAGCTTATGGTGCTATTAATGGTGGATTAATAGGTGTGGATGGAATTGGAGTATTTGATCAAGTAGATTATAGCAATAATAAGTATTTCACGGAAGCTCTCGCAGGAGAGACTTATATTGCGGAACCAACCTATGTAGATGGTACTATGCAAGTAGTCATTGCAGCACCTGTAATAGAGGATGGTGAAGTAGGTGGTGATATTATAGGAGTTGTTTTTCTAAGTATTGCACACACGGAGTTGAATGAAATTGTAGAGTCTATATATATAAGTGATGGAGATGCAGCTTATATAATTAACAATGAAGGAACTGTGGTTGCCCATTCAGAAGATGGTTATGTAAGCAGCCATTATAATACATCGGATGAATTGCAAACAGATTCTTCTCTTAAATCAATTGCAGCCATTGAAGCTAAGATGGTGGCAGGTGAGACTGGATTTGACGGTTATCTGCACAAAGGAGTTTACCAGTTAATAGCATATGCCCCAATTGATAATACAGATGGATGGAGTATTGCCATTACTGCTCCACTTATAGAATTTTTAGGCGTTGTAATGTTAGGTATTGTAATTGTAATTCTAATGGCTGTTATTTCAATCTTTACTGCCAAAAAAGTTGCTAGACAATTTGGTGATTCTATAGGGAATCCAATTAAAACGTGTTCAGAACGCATTGGTATGATCGCGAAGGGTGATTTGACTTCAGATGTACCAGAATTTAATACAAAAGATGAAGTGAAGATATTAGCAGATGCTACTGCAGATATTATTGAGGAGTTAAACCATATTATTGGTGATATTGATTATATGTTAAATGCCATGGCTACTGGGGATTTCTCAGTCACCTCCCAAGATCCGGCGATTTACATAGGAAGTTATGCCACGATTCAATTATCATTAATAGATATTGAGGCAGCTTTGAGCGGAACACTACATTTAATAGGTGATGCATCTACATTAGTGAATGCTGGTGCCACACAATTATCTGCAAGTGCAAACTTAATGACCAAGGGAGCTTTGGACCAAGCCGCAGCAGTGGAAGAATTAAATGCCACAATTGATAATGTACATGATATTGCTACGAGCAATGCACAAGAGGCTAAAGAAGCTTCGGATCAAGTACATGCAGCGGTAACTGGCACCAATGAGGGGAAAGCAGCCATTGAGAATCTTTCCAAAGCAATGGCTGCAATGAATGAGACATCAAATGAAATCGAATCGATTATTGTTGATATCGAAGGTATTGCTTCAGAAACGAATTTATTATCCTTGAATGCCTCAATAGAAGCAGCTAGAGCAGGTGAATCAGGTAGAGGATTTGCCATTGTTGCACAACAGATTGCAACATTGGCGGAAGATAGTGCCAAATCTGCCGTTAATACAAAAGAATTAATCATGAAATCTCATGCAGAAGTAGAAAAGGGAAATCAATTAACACAGGTTACCTTAAAAGCATTTAATGACGTAATTACATCCATGGTAGCATTTGAGAAAATTGCAAATAAGTTAAATGATAACTCTTACCAACAAGATAAGTTAATGGAAGAAATTTCTATCGCAATTGAACTAATATCTCAGGTTGTGCATTCTAATTCAGACGCTTCTCAAGAAACTTCTGCAATTAGTGATGATTTAGCAGTCCAAGCAGCTAGGATGGATGAATTGATTCATGAATTTAAGTTTAAAGAGGACGAGTGATAGAATACATAGACTAGATAGGAGCAATAGCAGAAATGTAGAATTGCTCCTATTATTTTTTGCGATGAATAGCGGATAACATTATTTAACAGATTGTCATAGGATTCTTTATCATAGTACAGCCATATTCTGTATATAATAGACCATAATAAAGGCGGAGAATCAATATGGCAAATCTAAAAAAATGGCTCGTGGTGTTATGTGTTCTAGTTGGAGCATATTATTTAGGAATGGGAAGCGGACAAATAGTATATGAAGTGCAGCAAACCTCAGCTATCATACAGGAATCACAAAATTGGGGGTTGGGTTTTGGAGAAGATGGAACAGTACCCACTGGGAATACAAGTGCAGAAGAATTAGCACAATATGGTGCATATTACTATAAAGATACTGAAGAAAAAGAATTGTTTTTAACCTTTGATGCAGGGTTTGAAAATGGAAACACAGAAGCTATTTTAGATGCACTAAAATCTCAGAATGTGACAGCAACTTTTTTCCTAGTGGGTAACTACTTAGAAACTGCACCAGATCTTGTTCGTAGAATGGTAGAGGAAGGACACACTGTGGCCAATCATTCCTATCATCACCCAGATATGACAGCATTGGATGAAGCAACTTTTATGGAAGAAATTACAACCTTAGAGACTTTATTTACAGAAGTAACAGGAGCAGAATTATCACATTATTACCGACCACCTCAAGGGAAGTATAGTGTAGAAACTCTGCAATATGCACAGGATTTAGGGTATGAGACTATATTATGGAGCCTTGCCTATGTGGATTGGTACGAAGATGACCAGCCTACGAAGGAAGAAGCTTTTGAGAAATTATTGACGCGTATTCACCCCGGGGCGATTGTGTTATTACATAGTACATCCCAAACCAATGGAGAAATACTAGAAGAACTGATTATGGAATGGAAGGCAATGGGATACACCATCAAACCTTTATCAGAATTATAAATAGAAGTATTTGTAATTCTATGGTACAATACGAAGAGTACAAAGGAGGGAATTATCATGCTTACAATAGGATGTCATTTATCATCATCAAAAGGTTTCTTTGCTATGGCAAAGGAAGCTGTTTCAATAAATGCTAATACATTTCAATTCTTCACAAGAAATCCAAGAGGTGGTCAGGCAAAACCCATCAATGAGGAGGATGTTGCACAATTTCTTGCATATGCTAAGGAAAATGGAATTGAGAAAATATTGGCACATGCACCGTATACCTTAAATGCGTGCTCTGCTGATGAGGGCTTACGCCAATTTGCTAAGGACACTATGGCAGATGATTTGCATCGAATGGAGTATACACCTAATAATTATTATAACTTCCACCCAGGTAGTCATGTAAAGCAAGGGGTTGAAGTAGGAATTGCATATATTATAGACTTATTAAATGAAGTGATTACACCAGAACAAAGCACTACGATTCTGCTCGAAACAATGGCAGGCAAGGGAAGCGAAGTTGGTAGAAATTTTGAAGAGCTACGTAGGATTATAGATGGTGTTCATCATAAAGATAAAATGGGGGTTTGCCTAGATACTTGCCATGTTTGGGATGGTGGCTATGATATTGTAACGAGTCTGGATCATGTAATCACACAATTTGATGAGGTGATAGGACTAGAACGACTTAAGGCAATTCATCTTAACGATAGTAAGAACCTACTAGGTGCACATAAAGACCGACATGAAAAGATTGGAGAAGGTCAAATTGGAGCAGAAGCACTAGTAAGAGTCATTAATCATCCTGCACTTAGAGAGCTACCATTTTACTTGGAAACGCCAAATGAAATTCCAGGGTATCAAGAAGAAATTAAGTATTTGCGAGAACATTATAGTTAAGGTTGGTGGATCTTATCTTTGGTATTTTAGATAGCAAACTTGCTAATAGCATTATTGCTTTTTACTCTTAATTGTTTTGTTGGTTGCCCACCAGTTCCAGAAACCAGCAGCAGCAGTTAATAAAACGGAAACAGCAGAGGCAATTTCCTCTGTGGGCAATAGCAAGGGATTTCTGCCAGAAGCAGTTACTATTTGATTAACGAGTGCTAATAATAGTACAAGAATACGTGCAATCATTTCTTTACTAACCATAGTGTCTCCTAGGATTGTTATATTTATTTGCTTTCTATTAAGATATGTCAGAAGGAAAAGTTGTGTGAATGGCATGTTTGAATAGAAAACACAATTAGTTCAAAAAGAGGGTATTGCTTTCTTGTGTAAGAACCACTATAATTTAGGATAGATAGTTAAGGTAACAGAATCTAGAAAGGTTTATGAATGGAAAATAATAATGGGAACCCCAATAATAAAGATGGGGAGAACAATGGAAAAGGTCCAGAGGGATCAAATCAGAAAAAACCAAATTTAATGATTATGCTAATTGCATCTTTACTGACGCTAGTATTTATTAGTATGTTTATGAATACATTAACAGAGGCAACCGTTCAGGAAATTACCTATACAGAATTTTTAGACATGGTTGCGGATGGTCAAGTAGAGAGCGTTGTATTTACAACGGAGCAAATTACCATTAAACCAATTACAGCAGATACTGCGGAGGGCACAGATGAGCAGAACACAGATGAGCAGAACACCGAGGATATGCTTGAGGATGTGGATGTAGCAGATGAGGAAAGTAGTGAATCAAGTCTAGTGAGCACTTTACTACTAACTGAACCAACCATTTATTATGAATATTATACAGGTTTAGTAGATGACCCTAGCTTAATAGAGTATTTGAATGAACATGACGTGATTATTAGTGCAGAAGTACCAGATAATTCAGGATTATTTCTATCCATTATATTAACCTACGTGTTACCACTTGCAATTGTTTGGTTACTCTTAAGTTTTGTCTTCCGAAAGATGTCTGGAAGTGGCGGAATTATGGGTGTTGGTAAGAGTAATGCTAAGGTATATGTGCAGAAGGAAACAGGTATTGCTTTTAAGGATGTGGCAGGAGAAGATGAAGCCAAGGAATCCTTACAAGAAGTGGTGGACTTTCTTCACAATCCTGCAAAATATGCGAAAATTGGTGCTAAGTTGCCAAAAGGTGCTCTTCTAGTAGGACCGCCAGGAACAGGAAAGACATTACTAGCAAAGGCAGTGGCTGGAGAAGCATCAGTACCCTTCTTCTCTTTAGCAGGATCTGATTTTATTGAAATGTATGTGGGAGTAGGTGCTTCGCGTGTAAGAGACTTATTTAAGGAGGCAACGAAACAAGCCCCATGTATTATCTTTATTGATGAAATTGATGCAATTGGCCGCAGCCGTGACTCCAAGTATGGTGGTGGCAACGAAGAGCGGGAGCAGACTTTAAATCAATTATTATCAGAAATGGATGGATTTGATACATCCAAGGGTATTTTAATTTTAGCAGCAACTAATCGACCAGAGATTTTAGATAAAGCACTTCTTCGACCAGGGCGTTTCGATCGCCGAATCATTGTAGACAAGCCTGATTTGAAGGGGCGTAAGGAAATTTTAAAAGTGCATGCAAAAGATGTGCTTATGGATGATACGGTTGATTTTGACGAAATCGCTTTGGCAACAAGTGGAGCAGTAGGGTCTGATCTTGCCAATATGATAAATGAAGGTGCTATTAATGCTGTCAAAGAAGGAAGAGCAGCAGTATGCCAGAAAGATTTATTCGATGCGGTAGAAGTAGTTCTAGTGGGAAAAGAAAAGAAAGACCGTATTATGAGTCCTGAGGAACGTAGAATTGTATCTTACCATGAAGTAGGTCACGCCCTTGTAAGTGCACTGCAGAAGAATTCAGAGCCAGTGCAGAAGATTACAATTGTACCACGTACTATGGGAGCGTTAGGTTATGTAATGCAAGTGCCAGAAGAAGAAAAGTTCTTGAATACCAAGGCGGAATTAGAAGATATGTTAGTGGGGCTTATGGCAGGTCGTGCAGCGGAAGAGCTTGTATTTGATACAGTAACAACAGGTGCTTCAAATGATATTGAAAAGGCAACTAACATTGCCAAATCTATGGTGACACAATATGGAATGAGTGACCGATTTGGATTGATGGGACTTGCTACAGTTGAAAATCGATACTTGGACGGTGGGGCGACTCTGAATTGTAGCGATAAGACAGCAGCTCAAGTAGATGATGAAATCGCAACTATTCTAAAGAATAGCTATACCAAGGCACTTGAATTATTAGGGGAAGACCGAACACTAATGGATGAACTAGCAGAATATTTAATTGAGAAGGAAACCATTACAGGTAAGGAATTCATGAAAATCTTCCGTGCAGCAAAGGGTATTGAAGAGCTTGAGGAAGAACAACAACAAGAAACGCCTAAGAGCCATGAAGACACAGAAGGTGTGATTCTAGAAATATCAGAAGAAGCAAAGCAAGTTGTAGAGATGGAAACTTCACACACAGATCATGCTCCAGAAGAACCTCGGGTAGAGGAAGAAGTTGCCGTGGAGAATGAGTTCGCACAACTCTTAAGAGATCGAATCTACAAGGATTAAACAGGCAGCTATTTATTGAAAGATAAATAGCTGTTTTTTCATAGAAAGGCATGGTTAGGTTGAAAATAAGATTTTCAACCGGCAATTTGTACCTTACGGTTCAAAGTTGCCAGACGTTGAGAAAGGCATGGTTATTAATATGTTTGCCATACAGGAAGAGTTAAGAAAGCTCCCCAAGAGCCCAGGGGTATATTTGATGCATGATGCATCAGATCGCATTATTTATGTTGGGAAGGCAATTAGTCTTAAGAATCGAGTGATGTCTTATTTTCGTGCAAGTACTACAAAGTCCCAGAAAATCCAGAAGATGGTTACACAGATTGTACGATTTGAATATATTGTAACAGATTCGGAATTAGAAGCATTAGTTCTGGAAAATAACTTAATTAAGGAATACAACCCGAAATATAATACTATGTTAAAGGATGATAAAACATATCCTTATATTAAAGTAACCATGGGAGAAGCATACCCAAGAATCTTATTTTCTCGGGAAATGAAGAAGGATAAAAGTAAATATTATGGTCCTTATACAAGTGCATTTGCTGTAAAAGACACCATTACTTTAATGAACAAGCTCTTCCAGCTGCGAACGTGTAATAAAAATCTTCCAAGGGATATTGGAAAAGGGCGAACATGCCTTAATTATCATATGAAGCAATGTAACGGACCTTGCCAAAATCATACTACTCAAGAAGAATACCGTCTACAAGTGGAGGAGGCATTATCCTTTCTGGGTGGTAATTATGCACCTGTAATACAGATGATAGAGAAGAAAATGGTAGTGGCAGCAGAAGTATTGGAGTATGAAGATGCTGCCTATTACAGAGATTTATTAGGCAGTGTAAAAAGTATTGCCCAGAAGCAAAAGATTACAGATTCTGACCTAGAAGATAAAGATATTATTGCCCTGGCTACAGCAGAAGACAGTGCGGCTGTTCAAGCTTTTTTTATACGTGGAGGAAAACTCATAGGGCGAGAGCACTTTTATATGGAACGTACAGAAGAGACGGACGAGGCGGAAATACTTGGTAGTTTTGTAAAGCAGTTTTATGCAGGAACGCCTTTTATACCAAAAGAAATTATGTTGCAATATGAAATAGAAGAGGCGACGGTAATTGAGGAATGGTTAACAAAGAAAAAAGGTAATAAAGTATCCCTGCGTGTTCCGAAAAAGGGATCAAAAGAGAAGTTAGTGGAACTGGCAGCAACTAATGCAAAACTTGTGCTAACACAAGATAAAGAACGTTTGAGGCGAGAAGAAGGACGAACTATTGGGGCGGCAAAAGAAATCGCAGCTATCCTTGGTCTTAAGAGTGTTGGCCGAATGGAAGCCTATGATATCTCCAACATTAGCGGATTTCAAACAGTCGGTTCCATGGTGGTATTTGAAAAGGGAAAACCGAAAAAGAGCGATTATCGCAAGTTTAAAATTAAGTCTGTAACGGGACCTGACGACTATGCGTGCATGAAAGAGGTGCTTAGTAGACGATTAATTCATGGTTTGGAGGAGAATGAGTCGTTAGAAGCCAAGCAAGTGGAAAAGGAATATGGAAGTTTCACTAAATTCCCCGATCTAATTCTAATGGATGGTGGAAAGGGGCAAGTGAATATTGCATTAGAGGTGCTAAGAGAATTGGAACTAGAGATTCCCGTATGTGGTATGGTAAAAGACGAACACCATAATACAAGAGGAATTTATTATAATGGAGTAGAGCTTCCTATTTCCACACGGTCTGAGGGGTTTCGACTTATTACAAGGATTCAAGATGAAGCTCATCGTTTTGCTATTGAATATCACAGATCCTTACGAAGTAAGACACAAGTGCATTCTATATTAGATGATATAGAGGGAATTGGACCTACAAGACGCAAAGTTCTTATGAAATACTTCACTTCAATTCAAGAGATTAGAGAAGCAGAAGTGGAAACCCTAGAGTCGATTGAAGGGATTTCTTCATCTGTAGCAGAAAATATTTACCAATATTTTCATCATAATAGCAAGAAATCATAACCAATGATATAAAAACCGTATCTTTGTGTATTTATCTTGTTTCTACGCGTATTCTATGATAAAATAAAGGCGCTTTACACAAATAAAGAGTATTTGTGATAGAATTAATTTGGCAAGGTAAAAATGGAGGGTCTGTCATGCAAAGTGTAAGTTTAGAATTAATTATTGAGAAGATGAAATTAACCAATCTAACCCCGGAGTTAGCAACTGAAGGTATTAAGATTACACAACCTGACATTAACCGACCAGCACTTCAATTATCGGGCTATTTTGAACATTATGAAGCCACACGTATTCAGATTATTGGCTTCGTGGAATATACCTATATGCAAAGTATGAGCGAAGAACACAAGGAAACAATCTTTGCAAAATTATTATCTCACGATATTCCGTGTGTTGTATTTTGTAGAGACCTTCAGCCAGATCCATTATTTCTTAAAATTGCTACAGAGCAGAATGTAGTGGTATTAACAGCATCGAAGGCCACTTCGTCTTTTATGGCAGAGATTATCCGCTGGTTAAATGTAAAGCTAGCTCCTTGTATTTCCGTACATGGTGTTTTAGTTGATGTATACGGAGAAGGCTTACTAATTACGGGAGAAAGTGGAATCGGAAAGAGTGAAGCTGCACTAGAACTTATTAAAAGAGGACATCGCCTTGTTACAGATGATGTAGTACAGATTCGAAAAGTTAGTGATGATACTTTAATAGGAGATGCACCTGATATTACAAAGCATTTTATTGAATTACGCGGAATTGGTATTGTAGATGTTAAGACATTATTTGGTGTATCTAGCGTAAAAGATACCCAAGGAATTGACCTTGTTATCCGATTAGAAGATTGGGATAAGGAAAAAGAGTATGATCGTTTGGGGCTAGAAGAAGAATATATAGAGTACCTTGGCAATAAAGTAGTGTGTCATAACATTCCTATTCGGCCAGGTCGTAATCTTGCAGTGATTTGTGAATCAGCAGCAGTTAATCACCGACAGAAGAAGATGGGATATAATGCAGCGCAGGAGTTATATACAAGGGTTCAGAACTCATTAACGAAGAAAAAAGAGGACGAATAGATGAAGAAATGTTGTTTTGGAGTAGATATAGGCGGTACTACAATTAAATTGGGATTGTTCGATGTGGATGGGAATTTATTGGATAAGTGGGATATTGTGACACATGTTGAGAACCATGGTGAGACGATTTTACCAGACATTGCCAAGACCATACAAGATAAAATAGCAGAAAAAGAAATTTCGGTGGATGACATAGTAGGCATCGGACTAGGAGCACCAGGGCCTATTACAGAAGATGGATATGTTAATAAAACGGCTAATTTAGGATGGGATAGAAAGTTTAATCTTGAGAAATCCCTTGCTAATATTACGGGATTTCCAGTAAAAGCCGCCAATGATGCAAATGTAGCGGCACTTGGAGAAATGTGGAAAGGTGGCGCAGAAGGATATCATAATTTGGTTATGGTTACACTTGGAACGGGTGTAGGCGGAGGTGTCATTATTCAAGACCATATTGTTACAGGAGCCACAGGCAGTGGCGGAGAAATTGGTCATTTACACGTAAACGATAATGAAGAAGAGCAGTGTGGATGTGGAGCGTTTGGCTGTTTGGAACAATATGCGTCTGCTACAGGAGTTGTAAGAATAGCAAAACGTAAGTTAAGCACATCGAATGAACCTAGTATATTAAGAGACCGCAGAATATCGGCGAAGACCGTATTTGATGCGGTAAAAGTAGGTGATGCACTTGCAATTGAGATTATGGAAGAGTTTGGTAAGTATTTGGGAAGTGCTCTTGCCAATGTTGCAGCCACCATTGATACGGAAGTCTTTGTAATTGGAGGTGGTGTATCGCGAGCAGGTATTATTTTGCTTGATTATGTGCAGAAGTATTATAAGCAATATGCTTTTTTTGCAATTCGTGATAAAAAGTTTGTATTAGCAACGCTAGGAAATGATGCAGGGATATATGGTGCAGCACGCCTTGTACTATAGCAGTCATATAGAAGAAATAGGTGACATACAATACAAAAATGAATGGAAGGAATGAATCGGTGAATATAGAATTTTATAAAAAGTTAATACAAATCATTCCAGAAGAAGCAATAAAGTTAGAAGAAGCAATGAAAGACCACACTACATTTCAAGTAGGAGGACCAGCTGAATACTACATAGAGGTGGGGTCAGAGCATAGTTTAATAGAATTGTTACCTCTTATTCGAGAGTATGGACTAGATTATTTTATTCTTGGAAATGGCAGCAATTTATTGGTGAGTGACCAAGGTTATAGAGGGGTTATTATTTGCTTGAAATCAAGCACATCCCAGATGAAAATAGCAGAAACAACTCTTACAGTATGGGCGGGTACTTTGTTAAGTGCAGTTGCAAATGAAGCGGCTAGGAATCAATTAACAGGGGTGGAGTTTGCAGCTGGAATCCCTGGAACAATTGGCGGAGCAGTTGTAATGAATGCAGGTGCCTATGATGGAGAGATGAAGGATATTGTAGAATCTGTCCGTATTTTGAATAAACAAGGTAAAATTATTACTTTAACTAGAGGGGAATTAGCCTTTGGCTATCGTACTAGTATTTTGAAGTTAATGCCAGTGGTGGTACTAGAAGTCACCCTAACATTAGAAGCTGGTAACCGCGATGACATTGTAACAAAAATGAAAGAATTTACAGAAATGAGAAAAGCTAAACAACCCTTAATGCTTCCTAATGCAGGGAGTACGTTTAAACGTCCTACAGGTTACTATGCGGGCAAGTTAATTATGGAGGCTGGATTGTCAGGGTATCGTATGGGTGGTGCTTGTGTTTCTCCAATTCATTGTGGTTTCCTTGTGAATGAAAAACAGGCGACAGCGGCCGATCTTTATGGATTAATGCAACATGTTATTGCAACGGTGCGAGAATGTCATGCCATTACGTTAGAACCAGAAGTAGTATGCCTTGGTACGTTCCAATGATATGAGAAGCGAGAATTGGAGGGATTATGTCATTTTCCAAAGAGGTAAAGGAAGAATTACGCAAGAATATCAGTCGGTCTTCCCACTGTCGCTTGGTGGAACAGGCTACTGCAATTCTGTATGGAGAATATGGGGCACATCATCAAATGGAAGACATATTTCAATCCATGGTAGTGGAAAAGTCCTTACTTGAGAGAACGTGTTGTAAGCGAACTTTCTTAAAAATGGCATATTTAGCAATTGGGTCCATGAGTGATCCTGAAAAAGGATACCATCTAGAATATGTATGTGTAGAAGAACAACAAGCCTTACAAATACAAGAAATAATTGCATGCTTTGAAATAGAAACGAGAATTATAGAGCGTAAGAAACATTATGTGGTCTATATGAAAGAAGGTTCTAGTATTGTAGAACTACTGAATGTTATGGGAGCTCATGTATCTTTAATGAATTTTGAAAACTTACGAATTGTAAAAGAAATGAGGAATTCAGTTAACCGTAGAGTGAATTGTGAAACGGCTAATATTTCCAAAACAGTTACAGCTGCCACAAAGCAAATTACAGATATTGAGTACTTAATTACACATCACGAACTAGAGGATATGCCTCTTAACTTGCAAGAAATGGCACAGGTGCGTTTAGAATACCCAGATGCATCCTTGCAAGAGTTAGGATCCTATTTGCAGCCGACAGTTGGTAAATCAGGTGTGAATCATAGATTACGTAAGATTAGTGAACGAGCACGCTTCATTCGTGGAGAGGACTAGTTACTTAATCATAGAGAGAGGCAATTAACACGCAATTAGAAATAAGGAGAAGATTATGAAGAAAGCATTAGTAGAAGTACAATTAGCCAATGGTTTGGACGCACGGTCAGTGGCCATGCTAGTACAAGTTGCCACACAATATAGCAGCCATATTTATATTCAAGTGGATGAGAAAAAAGTAAATGCTAAGAGTATTATGGGAATGATGACGTTAGCGTTGAATCCCGGTGATAGCCTAGAGATAGAAGCCACAGGAGACGATGAACTTACAGCTGTAGAAGCTATTAGCGCCTATTTGGCAGGAAAGAGCGAATAAAGTATTTCAGGGCAATTTGTACTAGACGGTCCTAAGTTGCCAGACTTTGGGAAAGGGATGGATGATTAGTATGGAGCAGAGCACGCGAAAAAAATTATTGTTTATCTACAACCCGCATGCGGGAAAAGCTTCGATTAAACGTAAATTAGCTGATATTATCGATGTATTTGTAAAAGAGGAATATGAGGTAACAGTCTACCCGACACAAGGACCTAATCAGGCTACAGAACTTGCATGCACACAATCTGATTCTTATGATGTATTAGTATGCAGTGGCGGTGATGGGACACTTGACGAGGTGGTAACTGGTATGATGCAAGCGGAACATAAAATTCCAATTGGCTATATACCAGCAGGCAGCACCAATGATTTTGCAAGAAGTCTGCATATCCCTAGGGATATGATGAGCGCAGCGCGAATGATTGTAACAGGAACTACATTCCCGTGTGATATAGGTGCTTTTAATGCAGATACCTTTGTATATATTGCAGCATTCGGAATCTTTACAGATGTTTCCTATGAGACCACTCAAGAGATGAAAAGTGTGCTTGGTTATGCGGCGTATGTATTAGAAGGTATGAAACGCTTGTCGTCTATTGATGCGTATCGTTTGAAAGTGACGACTCCGACTGAAAAGATTGAAGATGAATTTATCTTTGGAATGGTTACCAATTCTCATTCGGTAGGTGGATTTAAGAAGATAACAGGTAAGAGTGTGGCGCTAGACGATGGATTATTTGAATTGATTCTTGTAAAATACCCAGCCAATCCCGTTGAATTAAATGGTACATTGGCAGCTATTCTTACAGGTAGCATTGATCCAGATTATATGTATTGTGTTAAGATAGAGGAAGTCCTAATAGAGTCGGAAGAATATGTGGCTTGGACTTTGGATGGAGAATACGGTGGAGACCATAAAAAGGTGCATATACGTAATTGCAAGCAAGCATTGGAGATGATTGTACCACAAAGAACATTAAGAAAAGATAGAAATCATAAATAAAGATTCCTTTTTTGCAAGGAATAGGTTATAATGACAGTAGCGAGCAAAAATACGCAAAGTATAAAACAATATGGAGGACAAAAATATGTTAGTTTCAGCAGCGGAAATGCTAAAAAAAGCAAAAGCAGGTCACTACGCAGTAGGTCAATTCAACATTAACAACTTAGAATGGACAAAAGCAGTTTTATTAACAGCACAAGAAAATAATTCACCAGTTATCTTAGGTGTATCAGAAGGTGCAGGAAAATACATGGGTGGCTACACAACAGTAGTTGGTATGACAAATGGTTTAATGAAAGAATTAAACATTACAGTACCTGTAGCTCTTCACTTAGACCATGGTTCATATGAACACTGCTACAAATGTATGGAAGCTGGTTTCTCATCAGTTATGTTTGATGGTTCTCACTACCCAATCGAAGAAAACATTGCTAAAACTCAAGAATTAGTGGCAGCAGCACACGGAAAAGGAATCTCAATCGAAGCAGAAGTTGGTTCAATTGGTGGAGAAGAAGATGGTGTAGTTGGTACAGGTGAATGTGCAGATCCACAAGAATGTAAATCAATTGCAGACTTAGGAATTGACTTCTTAGCAGCTGGTATTGGTAATATCCATGGTAAATACCCTGCAAACTGGGCTGGTTTATCATTTGAGACATTAGCAGGAATCCAAGAATTAACAGGAGAAATGCCATTAGTATTACATGGTGGTACTGGAATCCCAACAGAGATGATTCAAAAAGCAATCGACCTTGGCGTTGCAAAAATCAATGTAAATACAGAATGCCAATTAACATTTGCAGCAGCTACACGTGAATACATTGAAGCTGGTAAAGATCAACAAGGAAAAGGATTTGACCCACGTAAGTTATTAGCTCCAGGATTTGAAGCAATCAAAGCAACTGTCAAAGAAAAAATGGAAATCTTCGGATCTGTTGATAAAGCTTAATTGGAATTGTAGTTTATACATGCAAGATGTCTAGAATTTACAACAATAAAAAACTCCACTGACTCAATCTTCAGTGGAGTTTTTCTTGAAGTGTGAAGTATTAGAGATCTTCACCGCCAATACTTTCTTTTCCTTCTTTTACACGTTTCACATAATCCTTCGTCATCTTAATGACTTCGTTGGATAATAAGGTAATGGCAATTAAGTTTGGTACTGCCATAAATCCATTAAAGGTATCTGAAATATCCCATACTAGGTCAAGAGATGCAGTACATCCAAAGAAGATTGTAGTAATGAATATGACTTTATAAGGTAAAACAGCTTTGGAACCAAATAAGTATGTAATGGCACGTTCACCATAGTAGGACCAACCAAGTACAGTGGAAAATGCAAATAAGATAAGAGCAATGGCCACAAATTTATCCGAGTGAGGAATGGTAGCAGCGAAGGAGGCACTTGTTAGTGGCGTACCATTTAACACATCTACGCCATTTGCAATATTAGTAATATACATTTCCATATCATAGACACCACTTGTTAGGATAACAAGTGCAGTAATGGTACATACCACTAAAGTGTCAGTAAATACTTCGAAGATTCCCCACATACCTTGTACAACAGGTTCTTTTACATCAGATGCACAATGTACCATAACCGAAGAGCCAAGTCCAGCTTCATTAGAAAAGACACCTCGTGAAATACCAGTTCTCATTGCTTGAGCAACACCATATCCAAGGACACCACCACCAGCAGCTTTGAAATTGAAGGCTTCGGTGAAAATGAGACGAAATGCGTCAGGAACTAAACTAAAGTTTGCAATTACAATGAAGATTCCACCTGCCATATAAATAAGTGCCATAAATGGTACTATTTTCTCAGTAACACTTGCGATTCTTTTAATACCACCTACGATTACAAGTGATACACATATCATAAGTATGATTCCTGTAATCATGGGCGGAATGGAAAAAGATTCCTCTAATCCGCTGGCAATGGAATTTACTTGTGTCATATTACCAATTCCAAAAGAAGCTAATACACAGAAAATAGAAAATAAAACAGCTAACCATTTTAACTTAAGTCCACGTTCGATGTAAATCATAGCACCACCGACCCACTCGCCTTTTTCGTTACGATAGCGATATTTGATTCCCAAGGTATTCTCCGCAAAATTGGTCATCATACCAAAGAATGCAGATAACCACATCCAAAATACAGCTCCGGGACCACCCATGGCAATGGCAGTTGCAACACCTGCTATGTTACCAGTACCAATTGTAGCGGCGAGAGCAGTACAAAGGGATTGGAATTGTGAGATGGCGTGCTTATCATCTGTTTTACGCACCTTTTTATCGCGAAATAATTGTAATAAGGTAACATCTAACCAATAGCGTGCGTGTGAAATCTGGAATATCTTAGTACGAATGGTAAACATGAGCCCTACACATAAAAAGCCCACAAGCATAATTGGTCCCCAGATAAAGCTATTGAGTGTAGCATTTACATTGGTGACAGTTTCAATAAATTGTGACATGGTAAATCCTCCTATTTTAAATTTAAAAAAAGGTGCACTAAATGAACTAGTACGCCTTTGTATCTCTTCGTATAGTAGCACAGTGACGTGAAAAAGTCAAAATATTTTGCGTGTTGGAAATAGCCCCAGAAAAGGGAGGATGCCAAGCGAATTACTTCACTTGGCATTTATAAAAAAGTTTTTTAAAAGCATTTCTATGTGTAGTCTGTAATTGCTTTCTTTATATTACTTATTATATGCCCTAGATTTGTATAAAAAGTGTTGAATTATTAAATACTTTTTAAATGAAATGTGAATAAAATATGAACGAACCCTAACAAGTTTCTACTTCTGGATAAGTTGCTCCAAACAATTCCACTGCAATAGATTGAATCTTCTGTTCATCTACTGGACGATCAGAGAATCCAGTTTCTCCTTCTGCAATTTTATTCACAATATCCATGCCCTCTGTAATCTTACCAAAAGCGGCATATGCACCATCTAAATGTGGAGAGTTTTTATGCATAATGAAAAATTGTGAACCAGCCGAATCGGGTGCCATACTCCGAGCCATAGAAAGAACGCCCTCTGTATGCTTCAAGTCATTGGTAAAACCATTTTGTGAAAATTCCCCTTTGATTTGGTAACCAGGACCACCCATGCCAGAACCTTCTGGACAACCACCTTGAAGCATAAAGCCCTTAATTACACGGTGAAAAATAAGTCCGTCATAGTAATTTTTAGAGATTAGACTAATAAAGTTAGTTACAGTATTAGGTGCGATTTCAGGGTAAAGTTCTGCTTTCATAATGTCACCATTCTCCATGGTGATTGTAATAATTGGATTTTGAGCCATTTCAATCATTCCTCTTTTCTTTTTCTTCTATTGTACTCAATCTATTCGAATACGTAAAGTAGATTTTTACAAAAGTAATGGTTTCAAAATAAGAAGAAATATGATATTCTAAAAGATATATAGCTCGATAAGAGTATGAGTGAAAGGGTATCAGATGCAGACAAAAATAGTAAATCTTTCTGAGAGCATAAATAGGGATACTGTAATACAAGCAGCAGGGCAATGTATATGCCAAGGTGGACTTGTTGCATTTCCAACAGAAACGGTATATGGACTTGGTGGAGATGCATTAAATCCTCAGTCTGCTCATAAGATTTATGAAGCTAAGGGAAGACCTTCTGACAATCCTTTGATTATTCATATTGCAACAGTAGAAGCTCTTTCTTCTATTATAAGTAAGAAACCAGAACAAGCGGATGTCCTTATGGAAGCTTTTTGGCCAGGACCAATTACTATGATTTTTGAAAAGAGTGACTTGGTACCAATGGAAACTACAGGTGGACTGACAACAGTAGCCGTACGTATGCCAGAACACCAATATGCCCTTGAACTTATTAATGCTACAGGCGGATATGTAGCTGCACCAAGTGCCAATACTTCAGGTAAGCCCAGCCCAACACTTGCCAAGCATGTGATAGAAGATCTAAGCGGTAAAGTGGATATGATATTAGATGGGGGATTAGTGGGCATTGGTATAGAATCTACTATTCTTGATTTGACAGGTGAGATACCTATGATTCTGCGACCAGGTGCCATTACCAAGGACATGATTGAAGAAGTGATTGGGAGAGTGGAATATGACCCATCCATTTTTACTATGGAAGAAGAACGAATACCAAGAGCACCAGGGATGAAGTATAAACACTATGCCCCCCAAGGGGAATTAACCATTGTGGAAGGTGAGGAACGAGATGTAATATGTACCATTAATAAACATACGACTAGTTTACTAGCCAAGGGAGCATTAGTGGGAGTGATAGCAACTAATGAAACTGCACATGCATATCTTGCGAGTCATGTAAAAAGTGTAGGGAATCGTCATGACGAGGAAACCATTGGAAGGCGTTTATATCAAATATTAAGAGAATTTGATGAAGAAGGAATGACTCATATTTACTCAGAGGCATTTGCCACAACTGGTATGGGGCAAGCAATTATGAATCGCCTCCTTAAAGCAGCCGGACATGAAGTGGAAGTGGCATATCAGTTAGGTGGGAATTAGAGTAGAAGTGTAATAGAGTAGAAGTGTAATAGAAGGGAAACAGCACGAATGATAGCAATTGGTAGTGATCATGGCGGTTATGAATTAAAAGAAAAGATTAGGAACCACCTAGAGCAAAAAGGGTACGTGTGTGAAGATAAAGGGTGTTATTCTATGGAAGCTGTGGATTACCCTCATATTGGGCGTGAAGTGGCAATGGCAGTAGCAGAGGGACATTGTGAGAAAGGCATTGTTATCTGTACCACTGGAATAGGAATCTCCATTGCAGCCAATAAAGTGAGTGGAATTCGAGCGGCATTATGTGGAGACCCAGTATCGGCCAAGTTAACAAGACTTCATAATGATGCTAATGTACTAGCATTAGGGGCGGGCATCTTAGGAGAACATCTCGCAATAGAAATTGTCAATGTATTTTTGGAAACGGAATTTTCAGGTAATGAACGACATCAGCGAAGAGTACATCAGATAGAGGGTAAATAATAGACCAATAAGAATCGTATAGATAAGGTAGAGAGAAAGGGAAAGAGACTATGGCAAAAACAATCGTAATGGAGCATCCATTAATTCAGCACAAAATCGGTTATATTAGAAGGGTGGAAACTGGAACTAAGGATTTTCGTGATACCATTAGTGAAATTGCAATGCTTATTTGTTATGAAGCAACTAGAAAACTTCCATTAACAGATGTGACCATCCAGACACCAATTTGTGAGGCTACAGTAAAAGAATTAAAGGGTAAGAAAATGGCAATTGTTCCAATCTTGCGTGCGGGACTTGGAATGGTGGACGGGATGCTTTCCTTAGTTCCTGCGGCTAAAGTAGGTCATATTGGATTATACCGAGATCCAGACACGCTGAATCCAGTAGAGTATTACTGTAAGTTGCCAGCAGATTGTGCAGAACGCGAAGTATTTGTTGTAGATCCTATGCTTGCTACAGGTGGCTCAGCAGTTGCGGCAATTGAGATGCTAAAAGAAAAAGGGTGTAAGAATATTCACTTTATGTGTATTTTAGCAGCACCAGAAGGAGTTAAAATGATGGAAGAGGCACATCCTGATGTGGATATTTACATTGGAGCATTAGATGAGAAACTCAATGATCATGGATATATTATTCCAGGGCTGGGAGATGCGGGGGATCGTATCTTTGGCACTAAATAATGGAAGATAGGTAAGAGGGATTGTATGGGGAAACGAAAAGATTATATAGCATGGGATGAATACTTCATGGGCGTATCTAAACTCTCAGCCATGCGCTCTAAGGATCCAGGTACCCAAGTAGGATCGTGCATTGTTAGTGCAGATAATAAGATTTTATCAATGGGTTATAATGGATTTCCAAAGGGCTGTAGTGATGATACATTTCCATGGGCAAGAGAAGGTGACGAACTGTCTACCAAGTATCCATTTGTAACACATAGTGAATTAAATGCAATTTTAAATTACCGAGGAGGCAGTTTGGAAGGTTCTAAGATTTATGTTTCCTTATTTCCTTGTAATGAATGTGCCAAGGCAATTATTCAAGCAGGGATTCACACGATTGTATACGAACATGATAAGTATGCAGATACAAATGCAGTGAAGGCATCTAAGAAAATGTTGCAGGCAGCAGGTGTTACTTTTTATCAGTATGAACGAACGGGACGAAAGATTGAACTGGAATTATAACACAATAAGATTCATGAATGAGGGACTAATGAACAGAGGAAGAATGGGAATTGTACTTGGCATAGTAGGAGTTGTGATTGCAGGCATTGCCTCCACCACTTTTGTATGGGCAAGTACCACGTTAGAACAACTAAACCAAGCCCAAGAAGACAAAGAGCAAACAGAAGAACAGTTAGAAGAGCAAGAAGGTACGATAGCGGGTCTAGAAGGGGAAAAAGATAGTCTTAGTGTGCAGCTGAACACATTTAATCAGGAGCTTAGTGAAATTGCCGGAAATATCAATGCCTTAGAAGAATCCATTGCAGACAAGAAACTAGAGATAGAAATTACCCAAGCAGAACTTGAGGAAGCCATTGCTACAGAAGAATACCAGTATGAAAGTATGAAGAAGCGGATACAATTCATGTATGAGCAGGGAAGTCAAGCCTATGCCGATTTAATCTTAGCTTCTGATGGTTTTGGAGATTTTCTGAATAAAGCAGATTATATTGAACAACTATCCGAATATGAGAATGAACAATTGGAGTTATACCAGGCTACAAGAGCAGCTATTACAGAGCAAGAAGCTTTGCTCCAATTACAAATGGAAGAACTAGATAGTTTGTACGAGGAAGAGGTAGCAGAGCAAGGACGCTTTAATAGTTTAGTAAATAGCACGCAAAATAGTATTTATGCAACAGCAGAAGAGATAGCCGTTGCGGAGCAAGAGGCACTTCGTCTAGAGGCAGAGATTGCAGAACAAGAAAATACCATTACTGCACTTCGACAGCAATACGAAGCCGAGCTTGCCTTATCTAACTTAGCAGCCAATTCTGCATGGAGAGATATTTCGGAAGTGACTTTTGAAGAGGGAGACCGCTATTTACTTGCATCCATTATCTATTGTGAAGCAGGTGGGGAATCTTACGCAGGACAACTAGCAGTCGGTGCAGTTGTAATTAACCGCCTATTAAGCTCCAAATATCCAGATACGCTAACGGGTGTCATTTATCAAAACAAGCAGTTTTCACCAGTTTTAAGTGGAAGACTGGCCATTGCTATGGCAAATGGTTCGGCAACATCATCTTGTTACCAAGCGGCTGACCAAGCAATGGAAGGCATTACTAACGTAGATAATTGCTTGTATTTCCGTACACCAATTGATGGAGTCACACCAGCCTATGTGATTGGTGGACATATTTTCTATTAAGAAAGGAAGTGGCTATGAAATACGAGAAGAAAGTATATCATTCATTAGCCTTGATTACTCAATTTGGAATTAATATGTTAGTTCCCATTTTTCTATGTTCGTTTTTGGGAATGTATATCGATCGTAAGTTAGAGACTGGCTGCTTCATGATTATCTTATTTTTTGTAGGTTCGTTAGCAGGGTTTCGCAACATTTTAGTATTTGCTAAGAAAATATACCAAGAGGATGGAGATGTGAGGCAACGTGATTATAAAAAACATAAAAGAGAATAAAACATTACAATATTTGATGATTACTATTCTTTTTTTGGGGATAATTGCTGAAATAGTTGGATTACTATTTACAAATCATCCAATTAACTTTACAATTAGTATGTGGATTGGTATTGCATTAGCACTCGGAACTTCCATTCAAATGGCAGTGACTCTTGATTATGCGGTGGAATTATCGGCGGCCGATTGTACCAAGTATATGATTCGGCATAACATGATTCGATATACTGTAATTGTTCTCGTATTTGGAATGGTGCTATTATGGGGGGATGAACTCAATCCTTTATATACCTTTTTGGGAATTATGATGTTGAAAGTAGGGGCTTATTTAGAGCCATTTACTGATAAATTATTAAGCAAGACAAAAAACTAATAAGGAGGAAAGTATATGCAAAACGGATTCTTGTTATCCTCTAGTGCAGACATTGATTTTATGATTGAAGGAATCTTCTCTTATGAATTATTTGGTCAGAAGCTATGGATAACAACTACGCATGTGTGCGTTACCATTGTAATATTAGCACTAATCATCTTTGCAGTTATTGCAAATCGATGTATCAAACATGCAACAGAAGTTCCGGGGAATTTTCAAAATGTAGTAGAATTAATGGTTGAAAAGTTAGATGGTATGGTTGCTAGTACTATGGGGCAAAATGCTCCAAAGTTTGTAAACTATATTAGCACAATCTTTATCTTTATTCTAACGTGTAATATCTCAGGGCTATTTGGATTAAGACCACCAACAGCAGATTATGGTGTAACATTGCCACTAGGTATTATTACATTTTCACTCATTCAATTCAATAAGTTCAAGCATCAGAAGATTATAGGTGTAATTAAGGGACTATGCGATCCATGGCCAATCTGGGCACCCATTAATATTATAGGTGAAATTGCGGTTCCTATTTCATTATCCTTACGTTTATTTGCCAATGTGTTATCAGGTACAGTTATGATGGCACTTGTGTATGGATTGCTTGGAATTATAGCAACTGCATGGCCGGCAGCACTACATGCATACTTTGATTTATTCTCAGGTGCAATTCAGACATACGTATTCTGTATGTTAACCATGGTTTATATTACAAATGCCATTGGAAATGAAGGTTAAGAAGTAGAAATAATAATGATCATAACAACATGAAATTTAGGAGGAAAGAAAAAATGGAATTTAATGAAAACTTTATTTTAGGATGCTCAGCAATTGGTGCAGGACTTGCAGTTATCGCAGGTATCGGACCTGGTATTGGACAAGGGATTGCAGCAGGACATGCAGCAGGTGCAGTAGGAAGAAATCCAGGAGCAAAATCAGATGTTACTTCAACTATGTTATTAGGTCAAGCGGTAGCGGAAACAACAGGTTTATACGGCCTATTAGTAGCGATGTTGTTATTATTTGTAAAGCCTTTACTATCATAGAAAACGCCTCATTTAGGTATCACATTATAGTCGAAAGGAGGCGCAAAATTGAATATGATACTGAGTAACCAGTTCATACTTAGCACAGCAGAAGTTATGACACCAAGATTATTTGATCTAGATGCACAACTATTAGCAGATGCAACATTCGTTCTAATTGCTGTATTTGTACTATTTATTGCATTGTCTTACTTGTTGTTTAACCCGGCTAGAAAGTTACTAACTGGAAGACAAGAGAAGATTAAAGAAGAACTTGAATCAGCAGCAAGTGGCTTAGAAGATGCGAAAGAGTTAAAAGCAGAATATGAAGCTAAGTTAAGCGAAATTGATAAAGAAGCAGAAGAAATCTTAGCAGATGCAAGAAAGAAAGCACTTGCAAATGAGAATAAAATTATTGTAGAAGCCAAAGAAGAAGCGGCTAGAATTATGGAACGTGCTAATGTGGAAGCAGAGCTTGAGAAGAAGAAAGTTGCAGATGAAGTGAAACAAGAAATCATTGCAATTGCATCGGTAATGGCAGGTAAAGTAGTAGCTTCGGCAATTGATACAACAGTGCAAGAGAACTTAATCCAAGAGACATTGAAAGAAATAGGGGATAACACATGGCTAAGTTAATATCCAAAACATATGGAGAAGCCTTATTCGAACTTGCGCAAGAAGATGACAAGATTGACCTTTTCATGGAAGAGATTACGGGACTGCAAGCTGTGTTAGAAGAGAATGCAGAACTAGATCGTCTATTGAATCATCCAAAGATTATGAAAGAAGAGAAAATCCAAGTCATAGAAACGATTTTTAAGAATCGTATTGCTGATGAAATATTAGGGTTTCTTGTATTGATTATTAAGAAGGATCGCTACAAAGAACTCAACTCTATTCTTACTTATTTCGTAGCACAAGTAAAAGAACTTAAGAAGATAGGGATTGCATATGTGACAACAGCAGTTACTTTAACAGAAGTGCAAAAAGCGGAAGTAATCAATAAGCTAATCGAGACTACATCTTATGAGACGATGGAGATGCATTATCAAATAGACACAGCTTTAATTGGTGGCATGGTAATTCGCATTGGTGATCGTGTGGTAGATAGTAGTATTGCAACAAAGTTAAAAGACTTACAAACAAATTTATTAAAAATTCAACTTGCATAATGAATATTCATTATGAAGAAAAGAAAGGTGCGTAAAGATCCATGAATTTAAGACCAGAAGAAATTAGTTCGGTAATAAAGGATCAGATCAAGAGATATGCCTCTGAGCTTGAAGTATCTGATGTAGGTACTGTGATTCAAGTGGCAGATGGTATTGCACGTGTGCACGGACTTGAAAATGCAATGCAAGGAGAACTCTTAGAGTTCCCTAATGAAATCTATGGAATGGTACTGAACTTAGAAGAAGATAATGTAGGTGCCGTACTTCTAGGAAGTCATAAGAATATAAATGAAGGTGACTTAGTTAAGACAACAAGACGTGTAGTAGAAGTACCAGTAGGTGATGCAATGCTTGGGCGTGTAGTAAATGCACTTGGTCAACCCATAGATGGGAAAGGTCCAATCCAAACAGATAAATATCGTAAAATCGAAAGAGTAGCATCAGGGGTTATTACTAGAAAATCAGTAGATACACCATTGCAAACTGGAATTAAGGCCATTGACTCAATGGTTCCAATCGGCAGAGGGCAAAGAGAGCTAATCATCGGTGATAAGCAAACAGGAAAGACCGCAATTGCAATTGATACTATTATTAACCAAAAAGGCTCGGGTGTAAAATGCATCTATGTAGCCATTGGGCAGAAGGCGTCTACAGTTGCTACAATTGTCAAAACATTAGAGGAATTCGGTGCTCTTTCCTATACAACAGTTGTAGCATCTACCGCTAGTGAATTAGCACCACTTCAATATATTGCACCTTATTCGGGTTGTGCAATTGGAGAAGAATGGATGGAAGCAGGGCAAGATGTTCTTGTTATCTATGATGACTTGACAAAGCATGCTGCTGCATATCGTACATTGTCGTTATTATTAAAAAGACCACCGGGACGTGAAGCATATCCGGGTGATGTATTCTATCTTCACTCAAGACTTCTTGAACGTGCAGCTAGAATGAGTGAAGTGTATGGCGGGGGTTCCCTTACAGCACTTCCAATCATTGAAACCCAAGCAGGAGACGTATCGGCATATATTCCAACCAATGTAATCTCTATTACAGATGGTCAGATATACCTTGAAACAGATATGTTTAATTCGGGATTCCGTCCAGCGGTAAATGCAGGTCTTTCTGTATCACGTGTTGGAGGTTCGGCTCAAATCAAGGCGATGAAGAAGATTGCAGCACCAATTCGTGTAGAATTAGCACAATATCGTGAACTTGCATCCTTTGCACAATTTGGTTCGGAACTCGATGCTGATACAAAAGAGAAACTTGCACAAGGAGAGCGTATTAAGGAGATTCTTAAGCAACCTCAATACAAGCCAATGGCAGTAGAATATCAAGTTATTATTATCTATGTTGCGACGAACAAGCATTTATTAGATGTGGCAGTAGAGGATATTATCCGTTTTGAAGCAGAATTGTTTGAGTTCTTAGATGTACAATATCCAGAGATTCCTGCTGGAATTGCCAAAGAACAAGCGATATCAGATGAGATAGAAGCCAAATTAGTGGCTGCCATTGCAGAGTTTAAGCAAAAATTCAAGTAGAAAGATGTGGTGATGATGAATGGCGTCAATGAGAGATATAAAGAGACGTAAAAGTAGTATACAAAGTACACAACAAATAACCAAAGCCATGAAGCTCGTTTCTACTGTAAAATTGCAAAGAGCTAAGACAAATGCAGAAAAATCGCGTGATTACTTCAGTGAAATGTATCAAACAGTACACGCAATGCTGGGAAAAGCTAGTAACATTGACCATCCTTACTTAAAGGAAAATGGTGCTACTAAAAAAGGCATTATTATGATTACATCAAATAGAGGTCTTGCAGGAGGATACGATGGTAACATTATTAAGTTAATTACAAAAAGTGACTTAAATCCTGCTGACTTATCGATTTATGCCGTTGGAAAAAAGGGAAAAGATGCCTTAACAAGATATGGTTGTGCCATTGTGGCAGATGAATGCGATGTAATTGAAGCACCAATTTATGTAGATGCAATGCGCATTAGCAAGGAAGTACTACAAGCATTTGAAAATGGCGAAATTGGCGAAATCTATATAGCCTATACAGCATTTAAAAATACAGTTAGTCACATACCAACTTTACTGAAAGTTTTACCAGTAGAGGCAAAGATGGTGGAAGAGTCGGAATCAGATAACATTTTAATGAACTTTGAACCAGAAGAGGAAGAAGCACTAGATTTAATTATTCCCAAGTATGTGACTAGTCTAATCTATGGTGCACTTGTAGAATCAGTGGCAAGTGAAAATGGAGCAAGAATGCAAGCCATGGATTCAGCAACAAGCAATGCTGAAGATATGATTCAGAAATTGTCATTGCAATACAACAGAGCGAGACAAGGTTCCATTACACAAGAATTAACTGAGATTATAGCAGGAGCAGAAGCAATCTCCTAACTAAGAGAAAGGAAATAAAATAATGGCAAACAGCAAGGAAGCAAATAGTGCTGGGAAGATAACCCAAATTATTGGTGCTGTACTCGACATAAAGTTTGCACAGGGATCTCTTCCAGAGATTTATGATGCGATTAATATTACCACACAAGAAGGCAGTGTGTTAGTAGTTGAGGTGGCACAACATTTAGGTGATGATACCGTTCGATGTATATCAATGGGTCCAACGGACGGACTTGTTCGAGGCATGGAAGCCATTTCTACAGGCGGTCCAATTGCAGTTCCAGTTGGTGAGAATACATTAGGTCGTATGTTTAACGTTATTGGAGAACCAATTGATAGTAAAGATGCACCTTCAGAAGTAGAATATGCACCAATTCATAGAATGGCACCTAAATTCGAAGAACAATCTACACAAACAGAACTTTTAGAAACAGGTATTAAAGTAGTTGACCTTTTATGCCCTTACCAAAAAGGTGGTAAAATTGGTCTATTTGGTGGAGCTGGTGTAGGTAAGACCGTTCTTATTCAAGAATTAATTCGTAATATTGCAACCGAACATGGTGGATATTCAGTATTTACCGGTGTAGGAGAGAGAACAAGAGAAGGAAACGATTTATATCATGAAATGATTGAGTCGGGAGTTATTGATAAGACTACCATGGTATTTGGTCAAATGAATGAACCACCAGGTGCTAGAATGCGCGTGGGTCTTACAGGTCTTACAATGGCAGAGTATTTCCGTGATAAGGGCGGTAAGGATGTATTATTATTCGTGGATAATATTTTCCGTTTTACACAAGCAGGTTCAGAGGTGTCGGCGTTACTTGGTCGTATGCCTTCAGCAGTAGGATATCAACCAACATTACAAACAGAGATGGGTGCTTTACAAGAGCGTATTACATCTACTAAGAATGGTTCTATTACATCTGTTCAAGCAGTCTATGTACCAGCCGATGACTTAACAGACCCTGCGCCAGCAACTACATTTGCCCATTTGGATGCTACAACGGTACTTTCTCGTTCCATTGTAGAACTAGGAATCTATCCAGCAGTAGATCCATTAGAATCAACATCAAGAATTCTAGATCCACGTGTAGTTGGAGATGAGCACTACCGTACAGCACGTGGTGTGCAAGAGATTCTTCAAAGATACAAAGAATTACAAGATATCATTGCAATCCTTGGTATGGACGAATTATCAGAAGAAGATAAATTAGTTGTATCAAGAGCAAGAAAGATTCAAAGATTCTTGTCACAGCCATTCTTCGTAGCGGGACAATTTACAGGATTAGAAGGAAAATATGTTCCAATCAATGAGACAATTCGTGGATTTAGCGAGATTATTGAAGGAAAACATGACCAAATTCCAGAAAGTTACTTCTTAAATGCAGGTAGCATTGATGATGTAATTGCTCGCATGAAATAATTTGCAGTAACTAGTTTTAATTGGAGTTAGGTGAAAAGGATGGGATTGTGATGGCAAAAGAACAAGAATTTGAGATCAAAATCATTACACCAGATCGAGTATTCTATGACGATGTGGCAACATTTGTGGAATTCAATACAACAGAGGGTGAGATTGGTATCTATAAGAACCATATTCCAATGACTGTAATTGTAAATCCAGGAATATTGGCAATTACACATGAAGATTCTGTAAAGATTGCTGCGCTACATGCAGGTTTTGCTGTAATTCTGGCAGATAAAATTACAATTATGGCAGAGATTATTGAATGGCCTGTAGAGATTGATTTGGATCGAGCTTTGGCAGCTAAAGAGCGTGCGGAGCAACGAATTAGTACAAAGGAAAACGCAACGGATTTTCTGCGTGCAGAAACAGCATTAGAGCGTGCAGTTGCACGTATTGAAGTATTAAAATAATTGACTGAATGCACCCGAAATGTAGGAAAGTTAGACGCATTTTGGGTGTATTTTTATGAAGGAAAGAAATGGAAGAATTAAGAATAAGGTTAGAAGAACTCCTATGTGAAGAGTTGATTCAGATTACAATTAGTAACCCCAGAAAAGGTGGTTGCATGAAAAAAATAAAAATTAGGCCTTTTCTAGATAAAGGTCAACTTGTATTTCAAGAAAGTAAGTTTATAGATACAAAAGTATATCATACAAACCAGAATGCACCAGAAACCATAAGTGCAATCCTACAGTACATGCAAGATTCTTTTAAGCAAATGGAGATAGAATCAAAAGGAATGAGAGACACGGTATTAGTAAGTAAGTCTGGTACAGTTACTATGAAGAGAAAAAAGAGTGAAAAATATACGGCAGGGTGTGTAGATTTATCCCATAACCGTAAGAAAAAATATATATTAGAAGAAGGTGTTCTAGTACCATTTCTAGTAGAGTTAGGTGTTCAGACGAGAGAGGGAAAGATTGTAAAAGAGAAATACCACAAGTTTCGACAGATGAACCGATACCTAGAATTTATAGAAGATATTTTCCCAGTACTAGCAGATAAAGAGATTATCCAGATTATTGATTTTGGATGTGGAAAAGCCTATCTCACCTTTGCCATGTATTATTATTTGGTAGAATTACAGAAGAAAAAGGTAAAGATTGTAGGACTTGATTTAAAGGCGGATGTAGTAACGTACTGCAATACTCTAAAAGAGAAATTTGGTTATGAGGGATTACTCTTCGAGATTGGTTCAATTGAAAAATATCAAGTAGAACACAATGTTGACATGGTTGTCACTTTGCATGCATGCGATACTGCAACAGATTTTGCCTTGGAAAAAGCAGTTCGCTGGAATGCTAAGGTCATTATGTTGGTACCCTGTTGTCAACATGAAGTAAATGCACAAATCCAGAACGAATTCTTACAGCCAGTCTTGAAATACGGCATTATAAAAGAACGAATATCAGCGCTTATGACCGATGCAATACGAGCCAATATTCTAGAAGAATATGGATATGATGCACAAATATTAGAATTCATTGACATGGAACACACGCCTAAGAATCTTTTAATTCGTGGTGTAAGAAAAGGGCAAAGAATTCAGAATACTGCAGTTCGACAAATGGCAGAAGAGTTACATATTACACCAACAATTACGAAGATTTTATAAAGGAAGGGAATTACATGAAGAATGCAATTAAATATATTACGTTCTTTGTCACATTTATTATGTCGATTTTTATTTTCTCCCAATTTATCAATCAGGGGAATGCAGAAATGACGGTGGAAATGAATGCACCTACTATTCCCTATATGAATGTGGTGTACGAAGGACAAGTGATGAATCACCTTCAAGGTAATTACGAACAAATGGACGTTGCCTATCAGAGAGATAGTATTACACCACTTGATGATAGTCGTAATCTTGTATTACAAATTCACAATATGAATCAAGGTATAGAATCAATTACGTATGAGGTGAGAACGTTGGAAGGGGAGCGACTCATTGAACGTAGCGAGATTAGTGAATATAGCACCAATAAGGGCATTGTTACAGTAGACTTTGTAATCAAAGATTTAATAGAAAGTGATCAAGAGTATTCCCTTATGATACAACTTGATGTGCAAGGGAGTGAGTCGCTTTATTACTATACGAAAATCAAACAAACAACAACTAGTTATGCAGAGGAAAAAATCGCTTTTGCAATTGACTTTCACAACACCACGTTAAACAAAGAGATGGCAAGTACCCTTGCCGTTTACTTAGAGCCATCCTCAGATTCGGACAATACAACGTATTACCATGTTGATATTGAATCTAGCTTATCCCAAGTCACTTGGGGTACGTTAGATGTTACGGAAATAGGTACACCACTAGTTACATTAGAAGAACTTGGCACCCAGACTGGAGTCATTCGAATTGAATCTTTGTATGAGATTGCAGGGAGTGATAAAACAGTTATATGTAAAGTAGAAGAATACTATCGAGTGAGCTATGGAACCCAGAGGATGTATTTGTTAAATTACCAACGCATCACAGAAGAAATCATAAATTTAGATGAATTCCAATTGGTAAACAATAAAATTCAATTAGGCATTGCAGATCCTAATTTTACTACGGTGGAAAGTGAAGGAGGAACAATTCTTGCATTTACTTCGGGAGATTTATTGTATACTTATAATATAGTGGAGAATAAATTTAGCTGTCTCTTTAATTATTTTGAAGTAGATGAGTTGGATATACGAGATTATATTAACAACAATGATATTCAGATTATTAGTGTAGAGGAAACAGGAAATGTAAGGTTTCTTGCATATGGATATAAGAATCGCGGAAGTAGAGAAGGATATGTAGGAGTTCAAATGTATTATTATGATAGTAACTTAAATACTATCGAAGAAGAAATCTATATTCCTTATACAAAATCTGCGGAATTATTGAATCAAAATATATCCAAGGTATCCTATTTGAGCCGTGATAATAAGTTATACTTAATGATTGAAAGTACGTTGTACGAAATTAATATATCAGAATTGTCTTACCAAGTAATTACATCTAACTTGCAGGAGGGAGAATACTTTGTATCTGACTCTAATGAGATGATTGTATGGCAAGATGATGGTTACGATGGTCTATCTGATGAACTAATACTAATGGACTTTATTACAGGAGAACAAACTACAATTACCGCTCCATACGGAAACTTGATTAAACCATTAGGTTTTGTAGGCAATGACCTTTTATATGGTTTAGTAGAGGAAGATGATGTTATGACAAATGACATGGGACAGATTCTTTATCCCATGTATGCGTTGGAGATTAAGAACCAAGAAGGTGAGATTGTAAAAGAATATGCAACGGGTGGAGCCTATGTTATGAATTGTACCATTGATGGCAACCATATATTAGTGGAACGAGTGGAAAAGATTACCCAAGGTGCAACAGGTCAGGAAACGTTTTATTATACATCCATTGCAGATGATCAGATTATTAATAATGCCACGCAAAATTATTATATGAATGAAGTAGAAGTGGCAAGTACATATGAATATAATACAATTATTCAAATTATTCTAAAAAGTGTAGTAGATGCTAATAACACAGTTACAACAATACCAGAAATTGTTCTCTACGAAGGAGAACGAAGTATTCTACTAGAATCAGAAGAAGATATAGTGCCACAGTATTATGTATATGCTCAAAATGGTATTGAGAATACCTTTGCAGTAGCAGGAGATGCAGTGCTATTAGCAAAGGAATTAGAGGGAGTAGTAGTCAATCAACAAGGAAAATTAGTCTGGGAATCCGGCAATTTAGCAGAGCGGAATCAGATTATGGCTATAACAGGTTACACAGTAGACCCTGAACAATCTCAATTAGCAGCAAGCATTGATACCATTCTTCAATACGAAGGAGTATCTCAAAGTACGCAAAATCAAGTGGACCAAGGAAAAACAGCCATAGAAATTCTTGAGTATAGTCTTGCAGATTATGTGGTACTAGATTTAACAGGATGTGCAATTGATGATATGCTCTTTTATCTAAATCAAGACATTCCAATTCTAGTATTATTAGAAAATGAAGAGACCATGTTATTAACAGGATTCAATTCATCAGAAGTAGTGGTATTAGATGCGAGCACAGGAATTCTTGCAAAGAAAACCATTACAGAAATGCGTATATTATGTGAAGAAAATGGAAATCATTTTATTGGGTATATCTCAAATACCATTGATGGGTAGAGTCTATCCATCATAGAATGAACACATATGAAAGATAGGAAGGAAGAAAAATGGATTATAGAATCAAAGAATTAGCCAAGGGATTAGTTACTTATTCGTGCAAGGTGGAAAAAGGCGATAAGGTATATGTACAATATACGGGAGAAGCTACTTGTGAATTAGCGCGGGAAGTAGTAAAGGAAGTGTATGCTTGTGGAGGTATTCCTTTTACTCACTATAGCGATCAGAAAATGATGCGGGAATTATTACTAGAGTGTAAGGAAGAACAGATTCGTCTCATGGCTAAGGCAGATGAAGTTAAGATGAAAGAGATGGATTGTTATATTGGTATACGAGGCACCAATAATATTGCTGAACTTGCAGATGTGCCGTTAGAGAAGATGCAGCTTTATGACGCGTTTTATAGTGACCCAATCCATCATAAAATCCGAGTACCTCATACAAGATGGGTGGTACTTCGTTATCCCAATGAGTCTATGGCACAATTAGCGAGCACCAGTACGGAAGCCTTTTCTAATTTTTACTTTGATGTGTGCAACCTCGATTATGGGAAAATGGGAGAAGCCATGAAGCCATTAGTAGAGTATATGAATAAAACAGACAAGGTTCGACTGATAGGTCCAGACACCGATTTAACTTTTTCCATTAAGGGAATTCCAGCCATGCCATGTTGTGGACTACGCAATATACCTGATGGAGAAGTCTATACTGCACCAGTGAGAGAGTCAGTAAATGGAGTAATTTCTTATAATACACCATCCGTATATCAAGGATTTGTATATGAAAAGATTCAGTTTACATTTGAAAACGGTAAGATTGTAAAAGCCATAGCCAACGATATAGAACGTATCAATCAAGCCCTTGATATAGATGAAGGCGCTAGATATATTGGCGAATTCGCCATTGGTGTGAATCCATATATTATGGACCCTATGAAAGATACTCTATTTGATGAGAAGATTAATGGATCCATTCATTTTACACCTGGGAATTGTTATGAAGCTGCTCCAAATGGGAATCATTCTAAGATGCACTGGGATTTAGTGTTAATTCAACGCCCAGAGTATGGTGGTGGTGAAATTTATTTCGATGATGAACTAATCCGAAAAGATGGTCGATTTGTAGTAGAAGAGTTAGAGTGTCTCAATCCAGAAGCGTTAATGAGTTAAGGAATGATCTGGTAGAAGAATGGTATATTTAGTAAAAGAGAATGTGTTTGAATTTACACATTCTCTTTTTGGGCTTATATTAAGTGGTTAAAACAAACATGCTCTGCCGGAAGGATTGGTGGTAATTCCTCAATTGGTGTTGGTTTAGAATAGAGAAATCCCTGTGAACAGGCTATTTTAAACTCATCGATAATGGATTGAATTTCTTCGTTCTCAATATATTCTGCTACCACATATGCATCTAAAATCTTAGACATGGATACGATTACATCTAATACTTGCTGCGAATGCTTGTTATCACATATATGTTGAATAATACTACCGTCAATTTTGATAATATCAGGTTTTAAGTTAATAATCTTGCCTAAATTAGAATACCCAGAACCAAAATCATCAATGGCAATCATAACCCCGTAAGAGCGAAGACGATCAATAAATTCTGCTAATTCAGCTTCTTGTGTATATTCCTCTGATTCTACAATTTCTAAGATAAGTCTCTTTGGATCTGGAAAGTCGTCTAACCGTTGATAGAACCAATTCCGAAAGTGAACAGAACGTATGTCAGAAGTGACCACATTAATGGAAACTCTCTCCGTACGGTCTCGAAAATCATTTAAGACGCAATCGATCATTAAGTAGGTAAGTTTATCGTAGAGCTTGTACTTCTTTGCAATGTCTAAGAAGTGGTGCGGAGAATAAATGATTCCCTCACTATCTACAATACGCATCAGGGCTTCATATGTGTCAATTAAGCCAGAAGTATTATTGCGAATTCCTTGGTAATAAGCAACAATTTGATTGTTTACAATAGCATTACGAACTGTTTGTATAACGGCACTTTCTTCCGTTAGTGATATTTTCTGGGTTGTCTGATCATAGACAAAGAAATTCCCAAGATCATTTTGGTGTTCGATTAGGAGTGACAATCCCTTTTCTACTAAATTCTCTGTTTCGGATACAAGGGCAAAACGTACAATACCAGTTAATCCGGAATCGTGAGCAGTTGCATAGCCAAATTGATCGCATAACTTTCTCATAAGAATAAGGAACTTATCAGCAGAATAACCTTCGGTACAACCAATTAGAAATGTTTTGTAGTCAAAAGCATAAAAGTTCATAATATTCTTATCCAAACGCTTTAAGATGAGTGGAAGTATTTCGCGGCTAGCACGGTAGTAGGACTCACTGCCGGATATGGCAATGGTAAGGTCAGCATTTTCTACACGTATTACACTTACTTTATCATAGAGATACAGGTCCTTATCAATTTCAAATTGTGTGAAATTAGGAAGATCAAAGTTATAATCCATGGACAGATTGTCCGGAGCACTTTCTGTAGAAACAGGAAAATCTAATAAGGAAAGGCCGGATTGTGGTTTATTAAAATTACAATATTTTGCCTGTTGTAATTGCTTGTAGAAGTTCATTTTCTTGTAAAGCTCATCAATAATATCGGCAGTTTCCATGGTATTAGCGGGAGTTAGCTCCTTTACCCCGTAGCTAACGCCGAAGTAACCGTAGGTTGTAAGCTCTATAATCTTATTTCTAAGGGTCCGCATTTTACTGGTAGCATCGATTTCCGTACAAGTTGGGAAAATCATGAGAAAGTCATCCCCACCAACACGTGATAAAATATCTGTATCACGCATAATACTACGAAGTAACTTGGTCACTGCTATAAGATGTTCGTCCCCTTTTTCGCATCCATAGTTATCATTAATATACGCAAGATTATTTACATTTAGAATCACCACAGAGAAATAGTCCTTATTGAAGATAAAGTGATTCAAGCTTTCATAAGCATACCGTTTATTGTAGGTATTCGTTAAGGTATCTAGATAGGCGTTCGTAAGCAAACGGATCTGGTCGTTCTTGGTATAGGTAGGGGTATTGGCAATTAGATGATTGGTATCATCACTAATAAAGTGTAGAAAGGATTCCTTCCCATCCCAATTAAATACAAAGCTATCAGAAGATAGATTGCGTTGTAGAATCTCACACTTCATATCAATATGGTGTTCCTTGGAATCTGACAAATCAAGATTCACAAGCTGATTGAGTAAGGTGCAGTCTTGTTTGCAAAAAGCAGTTTTTCGAGCAGGGTCATAAATGAAAAGCTTAGCAGATGGGTTTGCGTAAATGATCTGCTTGTTCGAAGAGTCTGTAATAATAACGTAATAGTTCTCAATATTTAAAATGGTTATGATAAAATTGGCGGTATTATCAAAGATGGTATCATCTACTTGATAATTGCAAGAATGCAATTCATGCAGTATAGAAATACGCTGTTTGTGTACTGCTTCTGTGCTCTTATCAGGTACTTCAAATACATAATGGAATGCTGCCTTTAGAAGGTGCAGATATTGGGCACGTTCTGCCGCAAAGTTGTGATGTAGTAAATCTGTTGAAATAAAAGCTCCGTGGTTGTGATTCATAGTAAAGTAACTCCAATCATTTTAAATTATTAGCAAGTAACTTGACATTCCATACCTAGAGAATAAAAAAAGTGCTATCATTTCAATAGCACTAGTAGTAACAAATGTGATAAGGAAAGTCTTTAAAATGTTGACGCATTTTTACGATAACTGGCTGCCATAGTAAGTACGTTAGGCCCTATAGTTTTGCGAGACACTTTTTAAAGTGCTTTGCCTTTAATATTAAATTTGGTTTAGTATAGCATAAGAAAAAGAGAATTACAACCATATTTGGGAAAACAATCATTATTAACAATAATGTTAAAAAATTAACTTAATTATACTGAAAATTAAGTGGATTTATTCAAATTGATTTGTGTGATCAATGGACATACGAATCTCTTTACCTTCTTTTAAGATTTTCATGAGAGTCTCTTTATCATTTGCACGAATGGCATGACTATACTCTAATAAGCGACAAGCTAAGTCATCAATTTCAGTTGCTAAATATTCACCATTGGAAAGAAATAATTCCGTCCACATACTTTCGTTTAGCTTAGCAACTCGTGTCATATCTTTAAAGCTTCCAGCTGAAAAACCTCGAAACTTAGAAGAAAGAGGACTTCTTACGTAGGCACTTGATACTACGTGAGCCAGCTGAGATGTATAAGCAATCATTTCATCGTGCTCTTCAGGCGTAGATACCTGCATGCGTGTAAAGCCGATTTTCTTTAAGAATAGGCTCAAATCATTTAGAATGGCAATGTCGGTATTAGTATAAGGTGTTAGTATCATTGAAGCACCTTTAAATAGGTCTGCTTTTGAATAAGTAAAACCACTGCGTTCGATTCCCGCCATTGGATGGCCACCGCAGAAGAGAAAGTGATTCTTCACTGCAATGGATTCGATTGTTTCGCATATTTCTTGCTTTACTCCGGCGGTATCCATTACGAGGCAATCCTTTTTGAAATGTGACTGGTGTGTCATAATATACTCTATGGTAGTATGTGGATAGAGTGCAATTATAACTAAATCACATTCAGCGGGGTTCCCTTCAGGCAAAAATCCATCTACTGCTTCTAATAAAGTAGCATTGGCACGCACGCGTTCTGACAAATCCCAAGCAAGAACAATATGTTCAGTATATTTTTTAATGGCTTTTGCCAATGAACCACCGATTAGGCCTAGTCCAACAATTCCAATTTTCATAACTATTATCTCCATTCAGTCTATTTTGCATAATATGGGAATAGAATCCCAAATCAATTGTTCCAATTAGTATGCACATTATATGCAGGATCTTCCTTAGTTTGTGTAATCGCAAGCAAATGGTCGGATATTGCGAATTGTTTGAGCAAGTACATCAAATTCGTCAGGTGTAAGGGACTGTGGGCCATCACATAATGCATGGGCTGGGTCATTGTGTACTTCAATCATGAGTCCGTCTGCACCAGCAGCAGTTGCAGCAAGTGCCATTGGTGTAACCATATAGTGATAGCCGCAAGCATGGCTTGGATCCACCACAATTGGAAGGTGTGTTAACCGCTTAAGTACAGGAATTACAGATAAGTCAAGGGTATTTCGTGTGCGTGTTTCAAAGGTACGGATACCACGCTCACATAGAATTACATTCTTATTACCACCTGCTAAAATATATTCGGCACTCATTAGAAACTCATCTACCGTATTAGCTAAACCGCGCTTTAATAGGATGACTTTATCGGTTTTACCAAGTTCCTTTAGGAGTTCAAAGTTTTGCATATTACGTGCACCTACTTGTAATACATCTACATCGTCAAATAATGGTAAATGAATATGATTCATAATCTCTGAAACGATTGGCAGGCCTGTTTGCTTCTTGGCTTCTGATAAAAGGGAAAGCCCGTCATCTTGCAATCCTTGGAAAGCATATGGAGAAGTTCTTGGTTTAAAAGCACCACCACGTAGGAGACCAGCACCACTAGCTTTTACGCGATCTGCAACATAACAGATTTGCTCTTTGGATTCGATAGAGCAAGGGCCAGCAATTATTTGAAAATGACCGCCTCCAATTTGTTGATTTCCCATAGTCACAATGAGCGGGTCATGATGAAATTTGCGATTTGCATTCTTAAATGGCTCCTGTATACGTTGTACATTCTCAACAATATCAAGGGATTGAATTAAATCAATATCAATCTGACTGGTGTCTCCCACTAAACCAATAATGGTATGGGTAGTGCCAGAGGAAATATGGGTGCCTAACTCCATTGATTTAAGCCAAGTCTTAAGGTGTTCGATTTTACTGTCTTCTACATTACTTTTCAAAATAATAATCATTGTTGTTCTCCATTCTGTATTGTTGTTAAAATTGTGGCTATAAAAAAGACCCTTCAGTGAATCTCACTGTAGGGTCAGTTGACCTTATTAGAAAATAACAAGTTAAGAAACCGTACTTTCTCCAGCAACATTCACTTAAGATTCGGTACAAGACGGTAGCTATAATAATATGAAGTTGTGGAAAATTGAAGTTGTTTCATAATAATAACCATGCCTTTCTTCTGAGCCTGCAAACTTATCTCGTTATTTTGTATAGAATATCATAGAAATAAAATCCTGTAAAGTACTTTAGCAATTTAAAGTGACGAATTTTTGAAAAGTTTCGTGTACTTTTTCATGGAAAAGAGTAGTGTCATGCCTAAAATGCCACAAGATATCACTTCGCCAATACCTACTGTAAGCATTAAGTAAGGGACACCATCTTCTAATCCGTACACATATGCCAAAATCAGTGGAATGATAAGGGTATTTGCAAGAATTGGTGGAATGGGTGCAAGCCACTGAAACTTTCGCAATCCATAGGTACCAACTGCCCCAAGCAAGGTAGCGATAGTTCCGAACAAGATATCATAGGGAGCACAACCGGTGAGTATGTTAGCCAGTAAACAGCCAATTCCCAGTCCAGGAATGGCAGCAGCAGTAAAAAATGGCAATATCGTAAGAGCTTCAGAGAAGCGGATTTGAATGGCACCACTGGCTAGTCCAAGACTATTGGCAAGAAAAGTGAGCACTACGTATAGTGCAGCAATCATAGCAGATTGCGTTAAAAATAATACATTTTGGTTTTTCATAAATATCTAAACTCCTTTAGTTTTGTTTAATGTGTGGAAGGTCACGAACACACAAGTTGATGAATGCACAACTTATTCACTATAGCACAGTGAGTATGAAAAGAAAAGTAAAAAAGAAAAATGTATCGTTTGCAGAATGAATCAACACTAATAGTGTTATATAAATACGCGTGGGTTCTGTTAAATGGTATAGAAAATTCTTTACAATATGAATACTAGTAGTTAACAAATCATTCAGTAAGGGAGAAAAACATGGAATTTAAGTCAATGGGTTCAAAAATGCAGTTTTACAGAAAAAGAGCAAGAATAAGCCAAGAACAATTAGCAGAAGAAATTGAAGTAAGTCGAAATTATATTTCGGCAATAGAACGAGGAGTGAAAACACCTAGTTTAGAAACATTTATTAAGATTAGTAACGTATTAGGGGTGTCAGCAGATATTTTATTGGAAGGTCTGATTGACAATGCTTATGAAGTGCGAGCTTCTATTTTAGCGGATCAAATCTCACAACTAGTAGTAGATGACCAAGAGAGAGTCCTTAATGTAGTGGAAGCTATGGTGAAATAAGGTGGAATGGAAATCCTTGGAAGAGAGCGACTAGCATATGTGACAAAAGGAGTAAATCAGTGGGGAGGTGAGAAGAGAATGTTGAGAATTGGAGTTTGCGATGATAATGAGAAAGATAGGGAACGGATAGAAGCAGCACTCTTTCAGATTGAATTACAATTAAAAGAATGCTTCGAAATCAAGACATTTCATTCAGGTGAAGAATTGTGTGTACATATTATTAGAGAAAGATATGACCTGATATTGCTGGATATTCAAATGAAAGGCATTGACGGTATAGAAACTTTGAAACGCATTCAAAAGTTGAACGTAGATAGCTATATTATTTTTATATCTTCTTACGATGAGCGTATAAGAGAATTATTTGCAGAAAAGGTTATAGGATTTATACAAAAGCCATTAGGAATCCGTTTATTAGAGCAAAAAATTATAAGTGTTATGAAAAGTTTGGAAGAGCAAAAAATTTTTACATACACCAAGTATGGTGTGGACTATATCGTTCGCATAAACGACATTCAATGTTTTGAGAGTAATAAGCATTATGTAGTGCTATATACGCGTTATGAAAGGGTGGAATTCAAAGGTAAGTTAGCAGATGTTTGGAGTATTATACAGCAATATAAGTCATTTGCTATGCCTCATCGTTCATTTATTGTTAATTTTGATTATGTTAGATATATATCTAGACAAGAGATGGAGTTTTACACATTTGATGATAGTTGCGTACGGATATCGATTAGTAGAATTTACAAGAAAGATACCACAAGTAGATTACAGGTATATGTAAAGAAGATTGGACAACATCATGGATAAAATTATTTTTTTGTTTTCATTTATATTGACAGTATTGTTGGTGCTAACGGTTGATGATTTTTATAAAGTTTTTTTCAAAGGCAATACAATATATTCGAAGTTGTTGCTGAAGTTAAGTTTGTGCTTGTATTTTGCTACCAGCTTGATTTTAAATCATATGACAATCAATCCAGCTGTTAATATTATTGTAACATATATAGTGCTCATGATAATTGCTCTTAATTACAATGCGGTTTCTAGTAGTAAAATTTTTGCGTCAATTTTTGCTTGTGTGATTCTTGTAGCCAGTGAAGTGCTTATCACATACAGTGCGTGCATCATATTGGACACCTCTATAGTAACGTTGTTAGCAGATGAAATATCATCACTATATTTGTTTGCTCTATCGAGATTTATTCCATTTATTTTCATGAGAATTGTGAGAATGATGATTATAGCTTATCCAGTTAATGCAGATAAAAGCAAAAAATTAAAAATTGCTGAAGTGCTAATTATTGTTGCGTTACCCGTGGCAAGTTTACAACAAATGTATTTTCTGTATGAAGTGTCAAAGGATTTGGTAGGAAAACCCAATATTAATGTGGCAATTGCAATTATAGTAATTATTTTTTTTAATATGATATTTTATTTGCTGTATTTAAAAATTATAAAAATGTCGCGTTATGAAGTTGACATGGCATTAGAAGAGAGGCTAATGGAGTATTATCATTTGAATTATGATGAATTAAAGAGGAGCTTAGATGAAGTGCGCAAATTCAAGCATGATGCGAGGCATATTGTATGGGGGACACTTTCAGAATTTTTAGCTGGTCGCGAGGATGAAGAAATTGAAAAATTAATTTTAAAGTTAAATCAGGCAATGGAAGAGTTATATCTGGAGACATATCAATGTTATACACGTAACGTTGCATTAGATATAATATTAAATCACACTATTTCCAAGGCAGAGACGTATGCGATTAAAGTAGAGTTACAAATAAGCCCAGAACTGGAAGTGAACTTAGACAATAAAGTTCTCACAGTAGTATTGGGTAATATATTAGATAATGCAATAGAGGCTTCGTTGCAGAATGAATATAAACTGATTGTTATTGAAATATTTAATACAAGTGGTAATCTATACATAGGGGTTACGAATTTTTATAATGGCAGCTTACAATTTGAAGACGGCTTACCTAAAACAAGTAAAGTAGATACAAAAAATCATGGAATAGGATTGCGTAGTATAGAAAGGTTGGTGGCAGAGAATCAAGGGATTATGTGGATTGATGCACAGAATGGAAAATTTATTGTAGGAATTCATTTTATAAATGTATGATATGAGTCGCCCGACAAATATGTTGTATTACTACACCTATTCATCATAGTGTACCTTGAAAATTCAATATATTATCTTCCAAATAATTTTTTGAAAATAAAAGCATATATAGCATTTAATAGTAAAATCTTTAACGCACATTTTTGCGCATTGGATACTTTTAGGGTACAAGAATCTATACTCAATATATACTTGAGTAACTTTCTTGTATTTAATGCTGCTATTTTGAAACCGAAGTATTGTCTGCATTTTATCAAGCCTCGTACCGGCATTGTATCTATGTTATAACGCTTTCTCAACACTGCTGGTATTGTCTCTACTCCGTTTCTACATCGTGCAAGTTTTTTATATTCTTCAGTTTGCACATATTGTAGTTGTTCAGCATGATATGCTGTTCGTTGAGCTAACTTTTTTGTAGTAACTCTTTAATAGAACTTTGGTTTACATGTATCACGATATGGACATTTCTCACAGGTACGAATTGGAAAGGAAGCCTTTCATTTTTTTCGTGTTTTTATCATACACATTTGATTTTGTAGTTTGACCTGCAGCACATGATATGCATTTCGTGTACAAAAACCGCCTTTTTGTGCACGATAGAATTTTTAGTCGATTTTTGTGTTATATTTATGAACATAAATGATGAAAGGAGTAATAGTTATGCGTAAAATAATTGAAAAGTATAGTGGTGTGATTATAGCTTTAGCAGTTGTGGTATCTACATATTCGGCAAATGTTGCGTGTTCATTCTTTTACCACCAACCAGAGCAACCAGATTCAGTAAAACAATTAAGAAAGTTCTAAGATGAAAAAGTACACAGTAGAAAACCTAGTAGAAATACTAGTCCAAAATGGTAAATGCAAGGAAGAAGAAAGAGGAGTCGTTCTATATGGACTACGAATGGCACGAGAAATAATAGCCAATATTATCACCACAATAGTGATAGGGTTGCTTTTTGGCATGATGCTAGAAACTATAGTTTTCTCGGTTACTTTTGCTATCCTTCGTAGCTACTGTGGAGGGGTACATGCAAGAAATGGATTAGAATGCTATATCTTCTCTTCTATTACCCTAGTCATGGTGCTCCTGATTCAGAAGTTTGATGTGATTGTGGGAGACGTGGCATCGGTGGTGATGTTAATAGGAGCGGCAATGATCTTAATGTTTGCACCTATAGGCGATTATAATAAAAGACTAGATACAATTGAACGTCAAGTCTACCGAAATAAAGTTCAATTGATACTGATTGGATATATTCTACTCTATCTCGTAGGAGTGTTTCTGGAGTTGGAATGGCTTGCTATTAGTACATCGTTAGCAATTTTTGTGGTAGGAATTTCATTACTTTTAGGGAAAATCAAAAATCGCATGAATCACTAAATAAGAAGTTTAACGAAGTACAACTATAGTTTGGTGGAACAGATTAATCAATGCATTAGAATCATTGATTACACGTTCCCTAGATTCTAGTTGTAATTTTTTTCACAAAAATAAGTATGAGATAATATTCCCATGCATATACTTCTAAAAATCCAGTAGTAAGGAATGAACATTATGAGTATGCCTAAAATTAAGTGTAAGAAAATTGATGGTGTGTGTGCGGCAACGTCTATTTTGCAATCCATTGCATTGCAAGAAGCAGGCTTAGCACACATTATTAATGCAGAAGGAGAAAAGCTTCAAAAAGCTATTGCCATGTGTGAAACAGATATGTGTGATTTGTTAGAAATCAATGAATCTGTGGAATCTATGATTGAGAAAGTAACTGCCCTTGAGATTGTGCTTAAATCTAAGGTAGATGCAGTAGTTCCCATTATCAATGAGAAGAAAACCAACTGCAAACCTCAGTATAAGCAACAATCCAAGCAGCAACATAACCATAAGTGCAATCCCAATTGTAAATAAATCTTAGCAATGAGATACCATACTTAAGATTTTTTCTTTCTATACATTAGAAGAGCTCCTATGCCAATGGCGGTAAGCCCAATGCCTAATAGAAGGGTAACAGGGTACTCCCCATTGGTTTTGGAAGAAGCATCTTCTGTTGTCGATCCACTGTCTAGTGTAGCATCTGCTGTTGTCTCGCTACTGTCTAGTGCAGAATCTGTGGTTATATAAGTAATACGATTTAAGACAGCATCGTCTGCATATTCATCGCCCACCACACCATTACATTCTGTAAGAATATAGTCCATTAATATATCTGTATCTGTTATACCAGGGTCATTTACAACGGTACCATCTTGAAACATCACCATACCATCTCCAAAGTAAAGTAAGTAATAATCGTGAGAAGCTACGGTATAAGTCTTGGTCACATCTAGAGGTTCCCCATTTACCATAACATTCGTAACACGATAAGCTCCGTCAATAGAAACAAAGTTACCATAGTCATCTGTCTGGGCAGAAGATTCAATGGTAGTATCAATTGAGTAAGTGATTCCTGATACATAGAGTAGAGTGGTATTATCATCTGGGCTGTAAGTAGAACCATATTCAAGGGCATCTAGTATGGTTTGACCAGACAGTTCTAGAGATAGGATTTCATTGCCAAATGGTTGGACATTAATCATATCCTCGTAGGTAATATCACCGGCATCAATGGTAGCACGAATTCCACCGCCGTTCATAATGGCAACATCTGCACCAAGTGCATTGCAATATGCATCCGTAATTAATGCTCCTAGATTCACTTTGTCTAGAGCGTATGTTGTAGATGCCACTACTTGATTTAGTAATTCTTCGAACTCCTCATTAATGGAGTCAATAACGGCAGATACAGTGGAATCTTTTTCCTCGTAGTAAGTATCACTGTCTTCCTTGCTAGATATTAATTGGGTTGTAATGGTATCTGTATTAGGGTCAATGGTAATCTTTCCTAAGTTGGTAAGCTTACTGCCACCCTGAGTAAGGAGAACGGTCTCGCCAGTTTCGCTTAATACTTCTTGCCCCTCAATGGTAGAGTGGGAATGACCATCAATAAAAACATCAATGCCACTAGTATTGCCAATGACTTCTAGAGATGACCAGACGCTATCGCCAGTTCCTAAGTGGCCTACGGCAACCACATAGTCAGCCCCTTCTGCAAGGGCCTCATCAACTGCTCCTTGAACAGCAGTGTAAAGAGATTCCCCAGTGGCATCTTCGCTAAATCCGTAGATATAATTCCCATTCGCATCTTGGAAACTAGTAGGATTAGAACTGGTAAGAGTTTCAGGAGTGCTGATTCCCACATAAGCTATTTGGATTCCGTTATAATCTTTGATTTCATAAGAATCAAAGGGTTGAGTATTCGTAGTTAAATCCATAAAATTACAAGAGATAGGTGTTGCAGCTAGTAAATCCATAAGATAGAAAAACTGCTCCATACCATAATCAAATTCGTGATTGCCCGGTGCCATATAATCGTAGCCCACTGCATTCATGATTTCAATAATGGCTTCTCCATTCGTGAGTGTTCCAATGGAGCCACCTTGCACTGCATCTCCTGAATCGATTAAAGTAACGTAGTCTTCTCCGTAAAGTTCAATCATATCTGCTTTGTAGGCAGCAACCCCTGCAAAACCAATGCCACTTTCAATGGCACAGTGTGTATCGTTGGTGTATAATATTACGATTTCACCGGAATTGGAAGTAGTCGTCGTTGCAAGTGCAGTATAGGATGGAAGGATTAGTGCACAGATTAAGAGGATGGTAAGCAGGAAGGAATGTCTTGTTTGTTTCATAGTATTCATAGTGAACCCTTTCTTTAAAATTGTGTATTGAGCCATTGGTGGCATAGAAGTAGCCAATTATGCGCATGTGCATTGGGTGTATTAACTTCTTCGGTACAGATGGAAGAGCCATGTATTCCATGAGGGAAGAGATGTAATTCAAATGGCACACGATGCTTTTGTAATGAAGTGGCCATAAGGAGCGCATTTTCCACAGGAACGGTGTCATCATCTACTGTATGCCATAGAAAAGTAGGTGGTGTATCTGCGC
>JAWXVE010000075.1:0-10014 GCA_044425575.1 Eubacteriales bacterium
GAAATACTGCAAATGATAATGTCATCTATAACAGAAGAAGATTAAAATTAGAAAATCCAGATTTTGAGCAATTATCACAAAACGGGATTTTTAAGGTGTAAAAAAGCAGGAAGCTAACAAAGTTTGATTATTAATGAAAAGAGTATCTAACATATGCTCAATATGATGATGGTGCATATTCTCGTGTTGCAAATTATTATGTAGATATTATAAGTGGAAATATTTACCTATTTCAAGCAGTTTATACCAAAGATTATTAGAAGGACAGTCTATGAAAAAAACATTGTCCTAGCTACAATATCGTGCGTATACATAGGGCAACTGATGTTCGGATGGATGTCACTAAAAATGAACATGCAAAACTATTTATTCGTGGTATTGCTATGAACGATGACGAGCTTGGCGATATAACAAAACAACTCTTGTCTCCGACTTTAGGTACAAATTTCACCTTATATGGCTATGAAGAAGAGGTGAAAACACCAATTTTCAAAACTCTTTCTTTGGTACAAGAGATTTTGTTTAAAAGGATTCGGCAGAGGGAATAATGACAGTAAATATTTTTAAATTAACCCCATATTCTATTGACAAATGATGAATATACATATAATATGTGCATACATGAACACCTATTGAAGGTGTTGGTGTGTAGATGATTATAGAAAAGCTTAAGAAATGAGGATTATGATGAGTAAAGAGGCACATGCAAGTGTATGTGGAGAAAATTGCCCTAATTATCAGGTGATTAATGAGATTCGAATGGATAAGCAACATGATTTTGAATTAATACAAGAGTTATCGGATACGTTTAAGGTATTTTCGGATCATACAAGGCTTCGCATTATTTGTACCATATTGAATAATGAATGTACCGTTTCAGAAATATGTGAAGCGCTACAGATGAATCGAACCACAATTTCACATCAACTAAAAGTATTAAGAGATACAAAACTTGTTAAATTTCGTCGAGATGGTAGAAAAGTTTTGTATAGCTTAGAAAATCCGCATATTGAGCAGATTATTTTACAAGCATTTGATCATATTTTGTAGAAAAGAGGACAAGGAGTATGGTAGACACAATATTAGAGATTAAAGGATTAGAAATTGCTGTGGAAGGTAAGGCAATTTTAAAGGGATTAGATTTAACGGTGAAAAAGGGAGAAATCCATGTGATTATGGGACCAAACGGGGCAGGAAAATCCACTCTTGCTAACGGTGTATTTAATAATCCTCATTATGAGAAAGTGGGAGGAAGCGTCATCTTACAAGGAGAAGACATTACCCATGAGAAAACGAACGAAATAGCCAAACGTGGAGTATTTATGTCTTTTCAATCTCCAGAGGAGATTAACGGAATTAGCGTATTGAACTTTTTAAAGACTGCAAAAGGTGCTATTACAGGTGAAAATGTGAAATTATTTGCCTTTAAGAAAGCCCTTGAAGGGAATATGCGTGAGTTGGAAATGAATGAAGAATATAGTAGCAGAGATTTAAATGTAGGATTTTCAGGTGGAGAAAAGAAGAAAAATGAAATTCTACAGATGCTTATGCTATGTCCAACCTTAAGTATTCTAGATGAAACGGATTCGGGATTAGATGTGGATGCCATTCGCACAGTATCTAAGGGTATTGATCTGTATCATAATGAAGACAATGCAGTTATTATTATTACTCATAATACTAAGTTATTGCAACAGTTAGATGTGAATTACGTACATGTACTAGTAGATGGAAGAATTGTCAAAACAGGTACCAGTGAGCTAGCCGAACTGATTGAAAAAGATGGCTTTGCTGCCTATATGAATGGAGGCGAGCAAGTAGATGAGTAATGGAGAGAAAAGTGTAGTTGAATTTGTAGATCGTAGCATCTACAACTATTTTGATGCAGAAGACCATGCCTATAAAATGGATCAAGGTCTAACAAAAGAAATTGTAATGGAATTATCAGAACAGAAACAGGAATCGCAGTGGATGCGAGAGTTTCGATTGCGTGCTTTTGAAACATACAATCAGTTGGAATTGCCAGATTGGGGACCTGATCTTTCTGAACTCGATATGAATGAAATTGCAACATATGTGAAACCAAAAACAGACTTAAATGACAGTTGGGATGATGTTCCCGATGAGATTAAAAACACCTTTGATCGTTTAGGAATCCAAGAGGCTGAACGAACTTCCTTAGGTGGTGTGGGAGCACAATATGATTCAGAAGTAGTCTATCATAGCATTCAAGATTCTCTTGTGGAACAAGGTGTTGTTTATACAGACATGGAAACAGCAATGCGTGAATATGAACATATTGTAAAGGAATATTTTATGACAGTCGTTCCCGTTCATGATCACAAATTTGCAGCCCTACATGGTGCTGTATGGTCAGGGGGGTCCTTTGTATACGTACCAAAAGGAGTGCAGGTAGATATCCCATTACAATCGTATTTTCGACTAAATGCTGCAGGAACAGGCCAATTTGAACATACACTTATTATTGTAGAAGAAGGTGCTAGTTTACACTTTATTGAAGGATGTTCAGCACCAAAACATAGTAAGATTAATCTTCATGCAGGTTGTGTGGAATTAGTAGTCAAAGAAAATGCTTATTTGCGTTATTCTACCATTGAGAATTGGTCTAAAAATATGTTGAATTTAAATACGAAGAAGGTAGTAGTAGATGCTGGTGGAAAAGTAGATTGGGTTACTGGTTCCTTTGGCTCAAAGATTTCTATGTTATATCCCATGAGTATTTTACGAGGAGAATTTGCCAAAGCAGAATATACAGGTGTTACTTTTGCAGGAAGTGGACAGAATTTAGATACAGGATTTAAGATGGTCCTAGCAGCACCGAATACTTCCTGTGTAGTTCATGCTAAGTCTATTTCAAAGGGTACAGGACAATCTGTATTTCGAAGTAGTGTAAAAGTATTACCAAATGCCAAGCAGAGCAAAGCTTCCGTATCATGTGACTCGTTAATACTTGATAAAACGGCAACATCAGATACCATTCCAGTATCAGACATTCGCACGGGTGAAGTGCAATATTCTCACGAAGCCAAGATTGGTAGAATTAGTGATAAAACATTGTTCTACTTAATGTCTAGAGGTTTGACAGAACAAGAAGCTAAGGCAATGATTGTACGTGGGTTTGCCAGCGATGTTTCTAAGGAACTTCCATTAGAATACGCAGTAGAAATGAACAATCTCATTAATCTTGAAATTGAAGGGGGGATTGGCTAATGAATCAGAGTAATCCATTAATAGTAAATGAAACGCCAGTAAAAACATCCAAGAACTTCAAGATCAATAATCTTGTATTAGATGAATTTGAAATGCCACAAGTGAAACCATTTAACGGAATGAAACTTACCATACCAGATACCAAGCGGTGTAAGCCTTATGAGGAGGAGTTATCACTAGAAGGTGGTATGGGAGAAATCTTTTTACGGCAAAGTAAAGAGGAACATAATATATCCTTGGAACTTACCATACCAGAAGGAATGGATGTAGCGACACCAGTAGAACTTGTATTTCCATTCACTAAGGAGAACATAACATTAGTAGATACAATAGTGATACATGGGGGGAAAGACTCCAAAGCACAAATCATTCTAAAATACTTCGTGGAGGATGGGGTGGATTTATCTACTTATGAAGCATACCGCAATAGTGTTCTAAAAGGAGATGTGGAAGCAGGTGCAGAACTTAATGTTACCGTTGTTAACAGTTTATCAAATGGTATTAGTTCTTTTTATAGTAATGAATTAAGCGTATCGGAACAAGCTCGTGTTACCATGAATTATATAGATTTTGGGAGCAAGCATAGTGTGGTAAATATGCGAACAACTTTAGCTAGAAAAGAAGGACATTCCCACATGAATGTCATCTATATTGGTATAGATGAACAAATACTAGACTATAATCTAATCACAGTGCTAGAAGGGGAACAAACAGTAGGAAATATAGAAGTGCAAGGTGTGGTAGATGATTACGCTCGTAAATCTTTTAAAGGAACTCTTGATTTTAAACGAGGTGCAACTCAGTCCGTGGGATATGAGAATGAATATTGTATTATGCTAGCAGATACCCCAACATCCTTATCCTTGCCTATGTTATTGTGTGAAGAAGAGGATGTAGAAGGAAATCATAGTTGTGCATCTGGTAAAGTAGATGATAAAGTCATGTTCTATATTCAGTCTAGAGGCATTTCAGAGGAAGAGGCTAGAAAGTTAATTGTAAAAGCAAATTTCCATGCTATTCTTCAATCTGTTCAAGACAAAGACACACGAGAAGAGATTATACAGGAGATTGATAGGAGATTATAATGAGTCATGAAATTAGAAAAGATTTTCCCATATTAGAAGAAGGATTGGTCTATCTAGATAGTGCAGCAACGACACAACGACCGACGCAAGTACTGGAAGAAATAGAGACATTTTATAAGAATCATAATGCAAACCCTCATAGAGGAATCTACGAACTTAGCGTTGCAGCAACTCGTTGTTATGAACAAGCAAGAGATACAGTGGCTGGATTTATAGGAGCCAAACCACAAGAAATTATTTTCACTAAAAATGCCACAGAAAGTTTAAATTTACTGGCACATTCTTATGGCATGGAGAACATGGAATCAGGTGATAAGATTGTGTTGTCGATTATGGAACACCACTCTAATCTGGTACCATGGCAGCGAGTGGTTAAGGCAAAGAATGGAGTGCTTGAGTATCTTTACACCAATGAAGAGTATGAACTTACTACTGAAGCAATCAATCAAAAGATTACACCTGGTACGAAAATCGTTGCCATTACCCAAGTATCTAACGTACTAGGAGTGGTAACGCCTATTCAGGAGATTGTTGCAAGAGCCCATGAAGTAGGTGCAGTTGTAGTGTTAGATGGATCGCAAAGTGTTCCGCACATGAGTGTGAATGTACTTGATTTAGATGTTGACTTTATGGTGTTTTCTGGTCATAAGATGATGGCACCATTTGGAATTGGTGTCTTATACGGAAAATCAGATTTATTGGACCGTATGGAGCCATTCTTATTAGGTGGTGACATGATTGAGACTGTAACAGAACAAGATACTACCTATGCTCCAGTACCGGAGAAATTTGAAGCAGGTACTCAAAATATTAATGGAGCGGTAGGTCTTGCAGCAGCTATTCGCTATTTACAACATATTGGAATGGACCGGGTTACGGAAATTGAGCATGAATTGTTGTGTTATGCCAAAGAGCGTTTAAGCGAACTTCCCTACTTGGAATTGTATGGACCAAGTGGAACTGATCATCAAATTGGCGTGATTTCTTTTAATGTAAAAGGAGTTCATGCCCATGATGTGGCAAGTGTATTAAGTGGGGAAGGTGTGTGTATCCGTGTGGGACATCACTGTGCACAACCTCTTATGAGACATATGAAAGTAAATTCTACTTGTAGGGCAAGCTTTTATCTCTATAACAATAAGAAGGACGTTGATTGCTTAATTGTAGCATTAGATAAAACATATGAATTATTTAAAAAGTGGATGTAAAAATTCATAAGAGAGGTGGGGAAGTAAGATGGGTGAATTAGAAGCACTGTATACAGATATGATTATGGAAGAAAGTAGAGCGAAACATAATAGACGAGAAATAGAGAATCCCAACATTATTGAGGATGGACACAATCCCACTTGTGGTGATGAGATTAAGTTGTACGCCACATTTGATGGAGATATTATATCTGATTTATCCTTTACTGGGGAAGGTTGTGCTATTTCGCAAGCGTCTACTTCCATGATGATTGATTTAATTAAGGGGAAGAGCAGAGAAGAAGCAGAACACTTAATTGAAACATTTCTTGGTATGATTAAGAGAGAAGAAATACCAGAAGATGTATTGCTAGAATTAGAAGATAGCATAGCGTTTCAGAATATTTGCAATATGCCTGCCAGGGTGAAATGTGCTTTGTTAGCATGGCGTACTTTGCAACAAGCCATTAAGGAATAAACATATGACCTTACAACAATTACGACAAGTCATTGCCACTGCAGATGCAGGATCTATGAATGAAGCAGCGAAACAGTTGTTTGTATCACAACCTAGTTTATCTGAAATGGTAAAAGAATTAGAACGTGAAATTGATATAGTTCTGTTTATTCGCTCCAATCGAGGTATTCGCTTAACGCCAGAGGGGAGCGGATTCCTTGGATATGCAAGGCAAGTAGTGGAACAGTATGAACTATTAGAAGATCGTTACTTAGAGAAACATAGGAAGAAAAAGTTTTCTGTGTCTACCCAGCATTATACATTTGCAGTAAAAGCTTTTGTAGAAATGGTGAAGAAAGTTGGAATGGAAGAGTATGAATTTGCCATACATGAAACGAAAACACACGATGTGATACAAAGTGTGAAGCATTATAAAAGTGAACTTGGCATTTTATATTTAAATGACATGAATGAAAAAGTACTGCGTAAGTTATTTGCAGAGAATGAACTAGAATTTGTAGAGTTATTTCAATGTGAAACTTACGTGTATTTATGGAGTTCTCATCCACTAGCTAAGAAGTCCATCATTGCTATGAAAGACTTAGAGTCTTATCCTTGTATTGCATTTACCCAAGGGGAGAACAATTCATTCTACCTTGCAGAAGAGATGAAGAGCACCTATGAATACAAGCAGATTATTCAAGTAGATGATCGAGCTACTGCCTTAAATCTTATGTTAGGTCTTCATGGGTATACACTTTGCTCTGGAATTATTTGCAATGAATTAAATGGAGATGAGCAAGTAGCCATTCCGTTATTAGAAAGCGAAACAATGAGCATTGGCTATGTACATCGGTTGCACCATAGGTTATCCAACTTAGCACAATTATATATAGAAGAAGTTGTAAAATATAGAGATAGTGTGCTATAGGAACAGCCTATAACGAGCTATTACTTTTATGTATTATCCTATATACATTTTATCTGCTATACTACACATATCTTAAGATACCAATTAGGAAGGGACACAAATAGATGATTAGATTTGAGAATGTAAGCAAAGTATATTCCTTAAAGGACAAGAAGATATATGCGCTTCAAGACATTAACTTTACAATTGAACAAGGCGAAATATGTGGAGTCATTGGAACATCAGGAGCCGGCAAATCCACACTTGTTCGTTGCATGAATCTTCTAGAGCGACCAACTATTGGTAAAGTATTTTTAAACGAAATAGAATTAACAGCTATTTCAGAGAATGAACTGCGCAAAGCTCGAAAAAAAATAGGAATGATATTCCAACAATTTAACTTATTAGAACAAAGAACGGCTCTTAAAAATGTCTGTTATCCATTAGAGATTATGGGCATGCATAAGAAGATGGCAGAAGAGAAGGCGAAGGAATTACTCCATTTGGTTGGATTGGAAGACCGAATGAGCAGTTACCCATCTCAGTTGTCAGGAGGGCAGAAGCAAAGAGTAGCCATTGCAAGAGCGTTGGCAACTGACCCAGAAATATTGCTTTGCGATGAAGCAACAAGTGCACTAGATCCAAGCACCACACAATCAATATTAGAATTGCTCAAAAAGATTAATGAAACTATGGGAATGACCATTATTATGATTACTCATGAGATGAAAATAGTAGATGAAATCTGTAATCGTGTATTAGTAGTGGAAGAAGGCCGTTTAGTAGAAGGAGGATTTCAAGATGACTGTCAATCAGATCACACAATTAATGATCAGTGGAACCATAGAGACAATAGGAATGGTACTGATTTCAACCAGTCTAGCCTATGTACTGGGAATACCAATGGGAATCATATTGTACATAACTTCCAAAGACGGACTATGTGAACAAGTAGTGGTGAATCATGTACTTGGAACCATTGTTAATTTTCTAAGAGCTGTTCCGTTTATTATTTTATTAATTGCCATTAGTCCTTTTACACGATTGGTGGTAGGTACTACCATCGGAATGAAAGCCATAATTGTACCACTTTTTATTTCCGCAGCACCATTTGTGGGAAGAATGGTAGAATCTTCCTTGAAAGAGATTGATGCAGGAGTAATTGAAGCAGCACAGGCCATGGGGTCTAGCCCTATGCAGATTATTGTAAAAGTATTATTGCCAGAGGCAAAGCCATCTTTAATCTTAGGTGCAGTGATTACATGTACTACCATTTTAGGCTATTCTGCCATGTCTGGCTTTGTAGGAGGTGGAGGACTAGGTGCTATTGCAGTCCAGTATGGATATTATAAGTATAAATATGGATTGATGATTATTACGGTTATCTTATTGGTAGCATTGGTTCAAGTATTTCAGGCAGTGGGAACTCGTATTGCAAAGAAAACAGATAAAAGAATAAGAAATAATTAGAAACAGGTAAATAAGGAGAAAAAAGATTATGAAAAAAACATTATTAGTAGCCATTACATTGGCAGCAACAATTTTAACAGGATGTGCTAGTGCACAAAGTGATGATACAACAATTGTAGTGGGAGCAAGCGTAGCACCACATGCAGAGATTTTAGCAGTTGCAGCCCCATTGCTAGAAGCAGAAGGGTATACTTTAGAGATTATAGAATTCACCGATTATGTATTGCCTAATACATCTTTAGATGCAGGTGATTTAGATGCGAATTTCTTTCAACATCTACCGTATTTAGAAGATTTTGTAGCAGAAAAAGGTTCTAAAATCACATCAGTAGCACAAGTGCACTTTGAGCCACTTGGAATCTATGCAGGTAACACAACAGATTTAGCAGATTTACAAGAAGGTGCTATTGTAGGAGTACCAAATGATACAACTAATGAAGCAAGAGCTTTGTTATTACTAGAAGCACAAGGCTTGATTAAAGTAGATGAAAATGCAGGTCTTACTGCAACGGTTCTTGATATTGTGGAGAATCCATTAAATCTACAAATTGTAGAAATCGAAGCTGCACAACTTGCCAGAACATTGCCAGATCTTGATATTGCATGTATCAACGGCAATTATGCCTTAGAAGGCGGTCTTGATATTACTACAACCTTAGCGACAGAAGCATCTGATTCTTTGTCAGCAGATACCTTTGCCAACATTATTGCGGTACAAGAAGGAACAGAACAGGACGCGAAGATTCAAGCCCTTATTGAAGCAGTCACAAGTGAAGAGGTAAGAGAATTTATCGAAACAACTTATGAGGGCGCAGTAGTACCAGTATTCTAAATTTTAGTTTCTAGCAGGGTACACCTTGCAGCAATATAAAGGTCGCAGAAGAAAGGGAGCACGAGATGATTAAACATATGGTAATGTGGAAATTCAAAGAATTCAATACAGTAGAGGAGAAGTTAGCCAATATCAAAGTCTTTGAAGAAGGATTGATGAGTTTGGTTGGTGTTATACCAGAATTAAAACACGCGGAATTTCAGTATAATGTGAATGAACCAGATGGTAATTACGATGCCATGTTAATAAGCGAATTTGAATCCATTGAAGATCTAAATACATACCAAGCACATCCAGAGCATCTTAAGGTGGCAGGACATTGTAAAGAAATCCGTATTAGTCGGGCAGCAGTTGATTACTATACAGATATATAATGACACCATCCAGCATTTCCTACGCAGGGACGCTTCCGCTCCGTGGAGTTGTGGAGATGCTATACCGAATTACTAATAACAGCCAGCTATTTCCTACGCAGAGCCGAGGTGGGTAAGGTGTTAGTATAGGAAATAGGTGAAAGCTAGGAATTATAAGGGTTCTACTTGTTATAAGTTCTTAGAAATTCTTAGGATTTCTTATAGAAATGGTGTCAGATTGAAAATGGTGTCAAAATAAATTAATATGGAGTAAACTAGTTACGGTCCATCACTAATGTAATAATTGGTGATGGATTAATTTTGGTTTAGGTGTCAAAACTTAATGATCACCTACTAAATTCCTCGCATCAGTGTTATAATAGAGACATATTAGAAGCGAGGTGCAAACATATGTCTTTCAAATCAAACCAACATCAACAACTCACATTAAGTGATAGTTTTATAAATCAGACACCACGTACACAGAAA
>JAWXVE010000076.1:0-10009 GCA_044425575.1 Eubacteriales bacterium
AAATCGCTAATCCATGGTAAAGGAAGTATACTATATGAATCACACCATTGCACTAGCAAGAAAATACCTGACCATTACATTAGGTACCGTTCTATTTGCAATTGGTATTAATTGTTTTCTAGAACCCAATCACATTGCATCAGGAGGCGTTTCAGGAATGGCTATTATTCTACGGGAATTTGTAGCCATTGACCTTGGGACCCTTATCCTACTAATGAATATTCCACTTATTATTGTGGGGATTTGGAAGTTAGGAATTGCCAATATGATTGGGACTTTTTATGCCATTGTTATGACATCTATTAGTACGAATATACTACAAAGTGTAGATCCGCTTACCGACGAGCCTTTACTAGCAGCTCTAGGTGGAAGTGTCCTTGTTGCCATAGGCATTGGAATCGTATTTCGTGCAGGTGCTACCACAGGAGGTACTGATATTGTCGTACAATTATTAAAGCTACGATATGCCCATTTAAAAACGGGATTCTTATTCTATGTAGTTGACTTTACCATTGTTTGCTTATCGGGTATTGTATTTGGGAAGCTTGAGATTGCCATGTATGCAGCAATAGCAGTAGTAGCCAATGCCTTCCTCTTAGACCTTGTGTTGTATGGTAGAGATGAGGCTAAGCTTATCTATATTATAAGCAAAGAACCACGCGCCATTACGAAAGCTTTCCTAGAAGAACTAGATACAGGAGCAACTTATATACAAGGAGTTGGTGCATACCACGGCACACAGAAAGATATTATTATGTGTGTCATGCGAAAAGCAACGTATCCAAAAGCAGAAGGAATGATTCGAGAAATCGACCCAACTGCATTTATCATTGTTACAAACGCTACGGAAATCTACGGAGAAGGGTATAAGAATCTCTTTGCCAAGAAGTTATAAGGTTATATGTCAAATTGATTCTTATATAAGTGATAGTAGTAACCTTTTTCCTGTAATAAAGTGTTGTGAGAACCTTGTTCTATAATCTTACCATCTCGTACCACTAAGATTACATCTGCTTGCTTAATGGTAGAGAGGCGATGGGCAATAAGAAAGGAAGTACGATCTTGTAACAAATGAGAGATAGCATTTTGTATTAGTGCCTCCGTATGAGTATCAATGGACGAGGTGGCTTCATCTAGTACAAATATCCGAGGGTTTGTTAAAATAGCACGAGCAAAAGAAAGCAATTGCTTTTCCCCAGTGGATAGACTATCCCCACTTTCATACACCTTGCTTTCATAACCATGTTCTAACTGATCAATGGCAAGATTAGCAGAGACACTACAAGCGGCTCGTTCCACTTCTTCATCCGTAGCCGATAAATCACCATATCGAATATTATCACGTATGGTTCCACTAAAAAGGTGGGGATTTTGGAGCACATACCCAATATTACTGTGTAGCCACAGAGTAGAACGCTCCTTATAATCTACCCCATCAATTAAGATTCTTCCCTTAGTAGGTTCGAAAAAGCGACAGACTAAGTTCACTAATGTACTTTTTCCAGCACCAGTTTCTCCAACGATTGCAACAGTCGTACCTGCTGGAATGGTAAGAGAAAAATCTTCTAACACATACTCGTCTCCATCTGGATATTGAAACCATACGTGCTCAAAGGTAATGTGACCGTGTAGAGGTTCCCAATTCTCACGTTTTGGTTCAAAAGAAGTCCCATAGCGCTCAATCACAGCAGGAGTATCTGCAATATCCGATTCTTGGTCAAGTAAGTCAAATACCCGTTCAATATTGGCACCTGTGGCAATAAATTCTGCAAATATACGAGCTAGTTGTTGAATGGGTTCAAAAATTGAGATTCCATAGGTAACAAAAACGGATAAGGTTCCAATGGGAATCAGTTGCTCCATTACCATATGGCTACCACTAGAGAGGACAAGTGCCATAATAAGAGAGCTAATAAAGAGGATGAGAGGAATATAAAGGGCACTAACCATAGCTCCACGAACAGAAGCGCGATACATCTCTTTCGTATGCTTCTGGAAAGCTTTATTGGTATCATCTTCTAATACGAGAGTTTTAATGGTTTTTTGACCAACAATTCCTTCATTATAGGCATTGGTAATCTTAGAATTCACTTTCTTTGCTTGGCGATTGTGGAACAAGATTTTCTTCTGAAAGAAAGCAGTTAATAAGGCAAGTAAAGGCACTACCGTTATAACAATACAAGCAAGTTTTACATTTAGTAAGAACATGGCAATTAATATAGTAAGTACATAAAATCCTTGCCACACAATATCCACTAAGGTCCAAGATACAGTAGAAGCAATTTTTAGTGTATCCACCATTACCCGTGTATGGGTGTAACCAACTGGAGTGATATTATAATAGGTAAATGATAATTCTTGTAACTTAATAAAACAAGCACGTTTCATATCACGACTCACGGACAAATCAATGTACATAGTTTTAACAGAAAATAATATCATAATACCAATTTGCAATGTAATCACAATAAAGTAAAGAATTGCAAATTGAACAATCCCCTCTGTAGAATGACTAGTAATAAATACATCAAGGGCATATTTTTGAAATAAGGGAACAGAAGCATCAATGACTGCTGATAGGAACATTAGTGCCATAACAAGAACTAGCTCCTTGTAATACTTGCGTATAAAGGGACGAAGGCGAAGCCAAAGAGAAAGGGAAAATGGTTTATCATAATCTTGTTCATCAATATAAGCCATGGTGGGTTCCTCCTTCTAAATCTTCCATATTCATCTGCATTTCATAAATTTCTTGATAAATACCTGATTCAGATACCAATTGGGCATGAGAACCGAGTTGAGCTATTTTACCATTTTCTAATACAAGAATGGTATCTGCTTCCATTACAGTAGTAATGCGATGAGAGATTAATATGACCGTTGTGTCGTTTAGTTGGTGTTCCAAGGCACTTCGTATCTTAATATCTGTTTCATTGTCCACCGCAGAGAGGGAATCATCAAATATCATAATGGGTGCTTTTTGCAGAAGCATACGTGCAATTGCTACACGCTGTTTCTGTCCACCTGATAAAGTAACGCCACGCTCCCCTACGATAGTGTCATACTGATGAGTGAAACCACAGATTGATTGGTGAATGGAAGCAATCTTAGAGACTTCTTCTATATCTTCTACAGAACAATCAGGATGAGTAATACTAATATTTTCCCCAATGCTTTTGGAAAAGAGGAATGGTTCTTGCAATACAATACCCACATGACGGCGTAAATAGTCAAGTGGAATATGGCGTAAATCTGTTTTTCCTATACGAATCGTACCACATTCTTCTGGTAATTCATAGAGTCGATTCAATAAGTGCATGAGGGTGGATTTTCCAGAACCTGTACCACCTAAGATGGCAAATGTGCTATTGGCAGGAATGGTAAAATTAAGATCTTTTAAGACAGTGCGTCCTTCTTCATAAGCATAAGAAACATGGTCGAATACAATGTCTTGACTCATAGGCGGTTTATAAGTAGTAGGAGGATCGCACTCAACTTTGGCATCTAAGATATAAGAGATACGATCAATGGAAACAAAAGCCTTGCTCATATCCACAAGTACACGTCCAAGTGTACGAAGAGGCCAAACAAGGGCTACATTGTATGATACAAATGCAACAAATTCTCCAGAAGTAATCATTCCATTCACTGCGTACACCACACCTAGCACTACAATAATTAAAATCTGTAGAGAGGTGAAGAAGTCGCCAAATCCCCAATAATAACCATTTAATACTCCCATTCGAATCCACGCATTAGCGAATGCATGATTAGAACGATCAAAACGTTCTAATTCATAAGATTCACGACCAAAAGCTCGGACCACACGCACCCCAGTTAAGTTCTCCTGTACCACACTAGATAATTCACCTTCTAATTCATCGGCTTCTAAGAAACGTTTGGCAATGTGCTTAAAAAAGAGAGCAGAGTATAGAATTACAATGGGAATAAATACAATGGAAATCATAGTCAAACTTGGATTCATGCTCCACATAATGCAGACAGATACAAGAATTAGAAAAGATACCTTAAATACTTCGATTAATTGTACTGCAATGAACTTGCGGATGACGTCAGAATCTGAGGTGCATCTTTGGATAATATCACCTGTTTGATGCTTAATATGCCAATCATAAGGTAATTTACTAATGTGAGTAAATAGGCGGTTTCTCAAATTCTCTATAAAGGATTCTGAGGAACGCGCAATGGTACTGCGAGATAAAAAGTCAAAAATGGAAGAAGTTAAGGCTAGGATTACAATGGTAAGTGCAATGGTAGTAAGATTTAAATTGCCTTGCTCCAATACGTTATCAATAACCACTCGCACCACTTGGGGAATCATAGAATGACATACATTATAAAGCATAGAACATAGGATTGCTAATAGCAGTGTTCGCCTAGAACCAATTAAAAGTGTATGTAAAAAACGTATTCGATTGTTGGCTAAGGAAAGTTTCTTCATATTAATATATCTCTTTCTTATTAAAATCATTACAATCTAGTTCTATATACTTAGGAATCGTATCGACGGTCAACACAGATAATCGTATAATAATGAGTGCTAATATTAGCAATATACTCTTTGATACAATTCTCAAGTTCCTCATCACTTAATTTGCACGTATAAGGAGCCTCTACATCGAATAGAAGATTCTTATGAGTGGGACCACTTACAATACGAAAATCATGAATGCGCAAGTTTTGGTCTATGGATTCTACAAATTCCAATACCTTATATTGCAAAGATTGTGTTTCAGGATCGTGCTGCATGATGGGGTCCATATGAATGGTAGCCATACAAGCTAATTGTTGGTTTAAAGTACGTTCAATATTATCAATAGTATCGTGAATCTCAAGAATATTACAATCTGCATCTACCTCTGCATGAAGCGTAATCATAAGGCACCCAGGTCCATAATCATGGACAATGAGATCATGAATGGCTAAAATTTCAGGATGACACAGCACTAGCTCTTTAATAGTAGTAACTAATTCCTTAGAAGGTGGTGAACCAAGCAAGAGATTCATGGTATCCTTTGCAGAAGAAGCACCTGAGTAGAAGATAAAGCAAGCCACAAGTAAGCCACACCCACCATTTACATAGGTAGGAAGCGTAGTAAGGTGTGAAAGGACAGTCACTACAAGAACGAGGGTAGTTGAGATACAGTCGCTTACGCTATCAAGAGCCGTTGCTCGCATAGAAGTAGATGCAATCTTCTTTGCAATGGAAAAGTTATAAGAAGCCATATAAAGTTTCACTAATATGGACACAAGTAGAATCATAACAATAGTCGTGCTATAGAGTACTGGAGTAGGATGTATGATCTTATTAATAGAAGATTTGGCAAGTTCAAATGCCATAATGATAATACTAATGGACACAATGAATCCTGCAATATATTCAAAACGTCCATGTCCAAATGGATGTTTCGAATCTGCACGTTGATTGGATAGCTTGAATCCGACCAAGGTTATAATAGACGAACCCGCATCAGATAAATTGTTAAATGCATCTGCCGTAATGGAAATAGAGTTACTAATAAAACCAGCAAAAAACTTAAATCCAAACAGGATAATATTCAATAATATACCTATAAAGCCACATAACATACCGTATCTAGAGCGCACGGTACTGTCTGTAGTCTGTGTGTAATGGGGAATCAATAAACGTGCGAATAGATTAATCATAATATAACCATGCCTTTCCTCTTGGATTCTAAATATCACCTAATCTTATACTTCCTAGTTAAAAAAAGCAACTAAAAAGCGTAAATTCATTGCAACTATAAGGAAAAACGTGTATAATTTATAGACATGTATAAAATTAGCTTACAAATTGAAGGAGAGTAAAAAATGAATAAGAAACCTGTTGTATTAATGATATTAGATGGATACGGTTTAAATGATAATGATAAGGGCAATGCAGTAAACCTTGGTCACACACCAATCATGGATGGTCTAAAGAAGGACTGCCCTTTTGTAGAAGGCAATGCAAGTGGTATGGCAGTAGGACTTCCAGACGGACAAATGGGGAATTCTGAAGTAGGACACTTAAATATGGGTGCAGGAAGAATTGTCTACCAAGAACTTACTAGAATTACAAAAGAAATTAGCGATGGCACATTTTACACGAATCAAGGGTTACTAACAGCAGTAGAGAATTGCAAAGCAAGTGATTCAGCACTTCACTTGTTTGGTTTATTATCAGATGGTGGTGTACATAGCCATAATACCCACTTATATGGACTACTAGAACTTGCTAAGAAAAATGGCTTAGAGAAAGTCTACGTACATTGCTTCTTAGACGGTCGTGATACTCCACCAGCATCAGGAGCTGACTATGCTAGAGCTTTACAAGAGAAAATGAATGAAATTGGTGTAGGAGAGATTGCATCTGTAGCAGGTCGTTATTATGCCATGGATCGTGATAACAACTATGACCGTGTACAAATAGCCTACAATGCTCTTGTAAATGGTGTGGGAGAGACTGCATCATCTGGAGTGGAAGCTATTGAAGCATCTTATGCAGCAGATAAAACAGATGAATTTGTAATGCCAACAGTAGTGGTACGAGATGGTACTCCAATTGGGAAGATTCAAGAAAAGGATTCAGTTATATTCTTTAATTTCCGTCCAGACCGTGCAAGAGAAATCACAAGAGCTTTTTGCGACAATGATTTTACAGGATTTGACCGTGGACCAAGAGTTGATTTAACATTTGTATGCTTTTCAGACTACGATGGAACTATTCCGAATAAAGTAGTAGCATTTGAAAAAGTTGGAGTATTAAATACTTTTGGAGAGTGGCTAGCAGCCAATCATATGACCCAAGCACGTATTGCAGAAACAGAAAAGTATGCTCACGTAACATTCTTCTTCAACGGTGGAATAGAAGAGCCTAATGAAGGAGAAGACCGAATTCTTGTGAATTCACCTAAAGTTGCTACTTATGATTTAAAACCAGAAATGAGTGCTTATGAAGTGTGTGATAAGTTAGTAGAGGCAATTACTTCTACCAAGTACGATGTGATTATCATTAACTTTGCTAATCCAGACATGGTAGGACATACTGGTGTAGAAGCAGCAGCTATTCAAGCAGTAGAAGCAGTAGATGTATGCATTGGCAAAGCAGTAGAAGCCCTAAAGAGTGTAGATGGCACCATGTTTATCTGTGCCGACCATGGAAATGCAGAACAATTAATTGATGAAGAAACAGGTGGACCATTCACCGCTCATACCACCAATGCAGTTCCATTTATTCTAGTGAACTACAAGGAAGAGTACACCTTGCGTGAAGGTGGCTGCTTAGCAGATATCATTCCAACTTTAATTGAAATTATGGGTAAAGAGCAACCGGTAGAAATGACAGGACAATCATTATTAATTAAGAAGTAAGCAACGAGAATCAAGTGGAGGATACGAAAATGGCAACACCCTATAATCATAGAGAAATTGAAAGAAAATGGCATGATATCTGGCAAGAACACCCAGTGAATGTAGCAGATGAGAAGAAGCCAAAATATTATTGCCTTGATATGTTTCCATATCCATCAGGAAATGGACTTCATGTAGGACACTGGAGAGGCTATGTAATCTCCGATGTGTGGAGTCGTTATAAGTTATTAAATGGACATTATATTATACATCCAATGGGGTGGGATGCCTTTGGATTGCCAGCAGAGAATTATGCTATTAAAATGGGTGTACATCCAGCCATTTCCACAGCAGAGAATGTATCCAATATTAAGAAGCAAATGGATGAAATTGCAGCATTGTATGATTGGGATATGGAAGTTAATACAACGGATCCCAATTTCTATAAGTGGACTCAATGGATTTTTGTAAAGATGTTTCAAGCAGGACTTGCTTATGAAAAGGAAATGCCAATCAATTGGTGTCCTTCTTGTAAAACAGGGCTTGCCAATGAAGAAGTAGTAAATGGCGCATGTGAACGATGTGCATCCGAAGTTACCAAGAAGAACTTAAAGCAATGGATGCTTAAGATTACAGAATATGCAGACCGTCTCTTAGATGACTTAGATACTCTTGATTGGCCTAAGAAAGTTAAGAAAATGCAAGCAGATTGGATTGGCAAGTCTTATGGTGCAGAAGTAGATTTTCCAGTTGAAGGAATGGAAGAGAAGATTACCGTATATACCACTCGTCCTGATACTTTACATGGTGCGACTTTTATGGTATTAGCTCCAGAACATGGCTTAGCATCATCATTAGCTACCAAGGAACAACAAGAGGAAGTAGAAGCTTATATCTATGAAGCGTCTATGAAGTCCAATGTAGACCGACTTCAAGAGAAAGAAAAAACAGGCGTCTTTACAGGAAGTTATGCTATTAATCCGTTAAATGGAGAGAAGACACCAATCTGGTTATCAGATTATGTATTAGCAGATTATGGAACAGGAGCTATTATGTGTGTGCCTGCCCATGATGACCGAGACTTTGCATTTGCAACGAAATTCGGTATTCCAATTGTGCAAGTCATTGCCAAAGATGGTAAAGTCATGGACAATATGACAGAAGCGTACACAGAGGCTTCTGGAATTATGGTGAATTCTGGCGAATGGAATGGAATGGAATCATCTGTATTGAAGCAAGAAGCACCAGCCATGATGGAACAAGCAGGACTTGGTAGAAAAACAACGAATTATAAATTACGCGATTGGGTATTCTCAAGACAACGTTATTGGGGAGAGCCAATTCCAATTATTCACTGCCCACATTGTGGTTGTGTACCAGTACCAGAAGAGCAACTTCCTCTTTTATTACCAGAAGTAGAATCTTATGAACCAACAGGTACAGGAGAATCACCACTTGCAGACATAACAGAATGGGTGAATACTACTTGTCCAACTTGTGGAGTAGCTGCTAAGAGAGAAACCAACACCATGCCACAATGGGCAGGATCTTCTTGGTACTTTCTACGTTATGTAGACAGTCACAATGATACAGAACTTGTTAACAAAGAAAAGGCTCATGACCTATTGCCAGTTGATATGTATATTGGTGGAGTGGAACATGCAGTACTACACTTGCTTTATTCTAGATTCTATACCAAGTTCTTATATGATATTGGAGTAGTAGACTTCCAAGAACCGTTTACCAAGTTGTTCAATCAAGGAATGATTACTGGTAAAAATGGAGTTAAGATGAGTAAATCAAAAGGAAATGTAGTATCTCCTGATGATTTAGTTAGAGATTATGGTTGTGATTCCCTTCGTTTATATGAATTATTTGTAGGACCACCAGAGCTTGATTCAGAATGGGATGACCGAGGTATTGAAGGAGTCTACCGCTTCTTAAACCGCTTCTGGAACTTAGTAATGGATCACAAAGATAGTGGAGTTCAAGCAACGAGAGACATGATTAAGGTGCGCAATCAGATGATACATGACATTGACTTGCGATTAAATAACTTTAGCTTAAATACAGTGGTTTCAGGATTCATGGAATACAACAATAAGTTGATTGATATGGCTAAGAATGGAGGAATTGATCAAGAGACATTAGAAACTGCTATTGTTCTATTAGCACCATTCGTTCCTCATATGAGCGAAGAGTTATACCAAACTCTTGGTCACACAGATAGCGTATTTACCGCTAAGTGGCCAGTGGCAGATGAAGCAGCCATGGTAGAAGATGAGAAGGAAGTAGCTATCCAGATTAATGGCAAGACAAAGGCAGTGGTGAAGATGCCGGTAGACATTACCAAGGAAGATGCCATTGCAGTAGGCAAGACAGAACTTGGGGAACGATTAACTGGTACCGTTGTAAAAGAAATCTACGTTCCAGGTAGAATTGTGAATTTAGTTGTTAAAATGTAAAGGTTTGCTATACGGATATACGTGGACCAGCCAGTCATATCCTACTAAAGGACGCTTTCGCTCCATGGAAATCGTAGATTACTATACAGATATACGTGAACCAGCCAGTCATATCCTACTAAAGGACGCTTTCGCTCCATGGAAAGGGTGGATTACTATACAGATATACG